>NZ_JBQXON010000004.1:0-492376 GCF_052646455.1 Bacillus cereus group sp. Bce041 | reverse complement strand
AGAGAAAGCAAGAGAAATAGCAAAAGCTAAAGAAGAAGAGAAAGCAAGAGAAATAGCAAAAGCTAAAGAAGAAGAGAAAGCAAGAGAAATAGCAAAAGCTAAAGAAGAAGAAAAAGCAAGAGAAATAGCAAAAGCTAAAGAAGAAGAAAAAGCAAGAGAAATAGCAAAGGCTAAAGAAGAAGAGAGAGCGAAAGAAGTATCTAAAAACAACATACAGTCTGCTAAACGTGAATTAACGGTAGTAGCGACAGCGTATACTGCTGATCCAAGTGAAAATGGTACATATGGTGGACGCGTATTAACTGCGATGGGGCATGATTTAACGGCAAATCCGAATATGAGAATTATTGCAGTTGACCCGAAAGTAATCCCATTAGGATCTAAAGTATGGGTAGAAGGCTATGGAGAAGCGATCGCTGGTGATACTGGAAGTGCAATTAAAGGTAATCGTATTGATGTTTTAATGGGTTCAAAAAGTAAAGCTATGAATTGGGGAAGACAAACTGTTAAAGTGAAAATTTTATAATAACAATAATTATCCAAATAGAAGTCAGTTCTCTTTATTGAGGCTGGCTTTTATTTTTTTAGTAGAAGGATAATAGGATTTTTAAAGGGCTTATTACTAAATCTGTAATTAAGTTACCAGCTTCATTACCAAAAACAACGGTAAAGCTTATAAATATGAAAAATGAAGATATACCTACAGATGAAGATAGTTACTGGGAAGCTTTTGACTTGTTCGGTTCTGAATATGTATGTAGATTATTAGGGGTACCGTTATATGATAATCTTCCAAAGGATTTGGCGTGTCCAACTTGTGCGAAAGAGATGAAATATGTTGCTACAATTACTCAAGATATTGAGGAACGTGGACTTATTTCAGTAGTTGATTTCCAGTTTGGGGAAATGAATATATACTATTATTTATGTATAGATTGTTCAATTATAAAAACGGAAACACAAAGTACATAACAAGACTAACATATTATATTAGTCTTGTTTTTGTATCGCAACATCATTAAGAATCGCATCAAATATATCTTTTTGCGTAAAGTTATCTGTAAAAATAGTTTCTCTGGCAACCTCAATTGTATCGTGCGGATTATACCATTTTTGTAGGGAATCCTCACCAAATTCATGTCGTTTGTCTCTTGTGTTATGTCGTCTAATAGTTTCCTCTAATGATAAATCAAAGTAATATGCAAGTGCATTTTCATCAAAATAACGAATTAATTCTTTTAACATCTCACCATACCTATGACTGTTCAATATACCTTCTAAAATAACAAATTCACATTTTCCTTTTCCGTACTTCGTAATTTCAAATAGTAAATCATGTGATAAATTACCCATTGTGTCGTGTACTCTAAGCATATCTCTACGTACAACATCCTGTGATACTAAAAGTGTTCCTTGTCCGAAATGTTCTTGTAGTTGTTTTGCAATCGTTGTTTTACCACTTGCGGAGTTTCCTCTAAGAATGATTAAAGTGGATGTAAGTATAGGATTAGACATAATGTATTTCCCCCCAACAGCATTAATTATATAGAAAATTTTAACAAATAAAGTGAGGAAAGTGTATAATTAATATGATGGATATTTAAGGAGGGGGTAAGATGGGAGATATATTAAAAAATGCACAACCTATATGGAAACGGACTTGGTTTCGTTATCTAGGGGCATTTTTTATTGTTCAGTTACTGTTTACCCCGCATTAAAGGGCAGTAAGACCCCCACCTCAAAATTCAGCGAAAGCGAAGAAGTTAGGTGGGGGGATCAACTGCCCGTAAAAGCCCGATTGGTTCAACTAATAATCAGTGGGGGATGAACAAAACCCCCACTGATTAAAGTTTCACTTTATTTTGTGTGAAATCACTGCGTGGGCGCCAAACTTTAGGCCAGGCGGAGAGTTTTTTAATAGAATATTAAATTCTCAATTTTTCACTGAATGGTTCACACTCTATACAATCCCGCAACTTAACGTATTTACAGCATTTTTTGCGATTACATTACTACCATATGCATTAGTAGGTGCAATGAAAGATGTAACAGCAAGAAAAAATATAAAGAAATAATAGAGGTATAATATGCTTTTTCAAAAAGAAGGTTTATTGATTAGATACGTAATGGAAGATGATGCATCTATCATTTCTAAATGGTTAACGGACCCAGCAGTCCTGCGGTATTACGAAGGACGAGATAATCCGCAATCTGTAGAAAAGGTGCTTGATCATTTTATACATAGTCCAGACAGTAATGAAAAAAGATGTTTAATAGAATTTGATACCATTCCGATTGGTTACATACAAATGTACCCAGTGGATTCAGAGTGGAAAGCGTTATATGGCTATAAAGAATCACAAAATGTATGGGGTATGGACCAATTTATCGGTGAACCAGCCTATTGGGGAAAGGGAATTGGAACAAAACTCGTTCAGGCAGCAATTACATATATTATGGGTGAAATGGGAGCAGAAGCAATTGCAATGGATCCGAAAGTAAATAATGAACGAGCAATAAAGTGTTATGAAAAAAGTGGATTTAAAAAAGTAAAGATTTTAAAGGAACATGAGTTGCATGAGGGGAAATTAGAAGATTGTTGGATGATGGAATATAAACAATAATAATGGCTTATACAAATAAAGGGGGATGTGTGAAATGAAAAAAGCATTAATCGTAATTGATGTGCAAGCGGGTATGTATACAGCTGGAATGCCAGTACATAATGGGGGAAAGTTTTTACAAACATTGCAAGAGCTTATTAGGGAATGTCGTTCAAATGATATTCCAGTTATTTATATCCAACATAACGGTCCTAAAGACCATCCGTTAGAAAAAGGTACGGATGGATGGCGAATCCATGCGGCCATCGCTCCGCAAGAAGGAGATAATATAGTTGAAAAGACAACTCCAGATTCATTCCATAATACAAACTTAAGCGAAGTGTTACAAGAGAAAGGAATTGAACATGTTATTCTTTCGGGAATGCAAACAGAGTATTGTGTAGATACGACAACGCGCAGAGCATGTAGTGAAGGGTATAAAGTAACGTTAGTGAGTGATGCGCATAGTACATTTAATACAGAAGTGTTACGTGCTGAAGATATTGTGAAACATCATAACGCAGTATTGGGAGCGTTTGCGGATGTTGTTGCAGTAAAAGACTTAAAAGTGGCTGCCTCTAAATAAGAGGCAGTTTTTTATTAGAAAAAATAGCGTCAAATATTGTTAGTAAGTCGGTATTTTGAAATAATCACTTATATAATTTCACGTACCATAATGAAAAAATACAAAAAAGGAGCACCACATAATTAAAAAGGGCGCTCCTGCATTAAAACGTTACTTTTTCTTATCTTTATCCAATATATTTTGTTCTTCAGCAAACTCTGTACCATATGCAAAGCGGCGATTAATACGAATGTTATCATTGTTGTGCCTTGTATGAGAGTTAGAGAAGCGATGAACGATTACTTCAGATAAAGTGAAGACGATGGCAGAAAGGATACTGCCCCATGCAATTTGCATATAGTTGTCTAATAAAATATTACCGAAAATCCATACGCTTAAATATGTTAATAAGAAATCCGACATAATGGCACCAGTATTGCCAATTCGATTTAAAATAATTTTATCAACGAACATGTAGGATACGATTGTAACAAAGAGACTGAATGAAATAATTTGAACAAACGTTGCAGGGAAAAATAAAGCAAGCCCAATGCTAAATGCGATAATGCACGATATAAACTTGATAAGCACTACTGTGAAATCATTCAAAATTTACACCTCCGATTTATACATAGTTTTTCAATAAATTCTGGAGTTCATACATTGTAACGGATTTATTTACATAAAACTTTTTCATGTTCGGAATTTAGTCTAAATATTATAAAAACAATGAAAAAATGTTATAGTAAAATGAGAGTGTATGACATTTTTAGGTAAGGGGGAATCCAAGATGTGGATTACTTCAGAAGTAGAAATTCCAGATGAGTTAATTGATCACCTTGAGCAAGGAAAGTTAGTGTTATTTGTTGGAGCGGGAGTTTCTATGAAAGGGAAATCAAACTTACCGAATTTTGATGATTTAGTTGATGAAATTGCAAAAACGTTATATGTCGAAAAACGTGAAATAACAGAGCCACATGATTATTATCTTGGCAAAATTGCGAAAACAAAAGATGTACATCAAGTCGCAAGAGATCTCGTTCATATAGAGAAATCAAAACCGAATCCATTGCATTATGCAATTCCAAGGTTATTTCCTTTAGATACAGATATCCGCATTGTAACAACAAATTTTGATCAACATTTTACAACTGCAATTAAAGAAATAAATAGAGATATCAATGTTTATTACGCTCCAGCTTTACCGACTGGGAGAGCTTTTAAAGGTCTTGCTTACATACATGGTAATGTAGAACAGGAGAAAGAGGCTTTAATTTTAACAGATGGTGATTTTGGAAGGGCTTACTTAACGGAAGGGTGGGCGAGAAGGTTTTTAGTTGATCTATTCTCAAATTACACCGTTTTATTCGTTGGATATAGTCATAATGACCCAGTAATGAAATATTTAGCAACTGGTTTACCACCAAGTACAAGACGATTTGCTTTTGTCGCACAAGGAGAAAATACATACCACTGGGAACATTTAGGGATAAGACCAATTGTGTATCCGAATAAGGTGAATAATCATCAATCCCTTGTAAAAGCGGTAAAACGCTGGGCTGAATTAATGGGTGATAATTATATTACGAAAAGAATGCGTATTCGGGATATTGTAACGGTTCCCCCGTCAGTAGAACAGGAACAATTATCATACATAAAGCAATCAATTAAAAAAATTGAAACAGTACGTTACTTTGTGGAATTTGCTCATGATTATGAATGGGTCGAATGGTTAGAAGCAGAAGGTAAATTACAAAATTTGTTTATGTTTACGCCAAACTATAATGAAGTAGATGAATTACTTGCAGAATGGTTAGTGGAACAATTTCTTTTTAGTCATCAGAAAGAATTATTTCAATTAATTTATAAAAACTATTCTAAAATATCACCGTTATTATGGAGAACAATTTGTAACTACTTAAACGAAACGAAGAGTAAGATGGACCCGTTGTTGTTTGCAAGGTGGACACTCCTTTTATTAGAAACAGCTGAAAAAGATAGTAGCTCTATAGAAAAGATTTCTAAGTTACTGCAAAAATGTTCTTTTCCTGAGCATAAAGAAATTGCCTTATTGTTACTAACTTTTATTTTAGACGGAAAACTGAAGTTGAAACGTGTAAGGAAATGGGGAAATGATACGCAAGAATCAATAGAACTCGAGGAATCGAGTCGCTTACCAGTATCTACATTTTCTCATGTGGAGCAAATTTGGAACGAAAAGATGAGGCCATATATCGCTTATTATGCTGTTCCAATTATGATGATTGGATTAGAAAAATTGAGAATGTTGTCGTTAAGACAAACGGCACTGAAAAAAAGAAATAAGGAAAATGTAGAGAAAGAGTTTCATCAAAATGACCTTGCATTTTTAATACGAATTGTAAAAGAGTGTCTAACTTATTTATGCGAAAACAATGAGAAAAAAGCGGATTATTATATTACAGAAATGATAGAAGCAAATAGTGTACTTCAAAAGCGAATTGCAATTGATGCGATGAATAAAAATATTTTTGTTCGTGTAGATGACAAAATGAAATGGTTGTTACATGAAGGACTTCTTTTAGATTTCACTTATAAACACGAAGTTTTTCAACTTTTAAAAAGGCATTATGCACATTGTTTAGAAAAAACAAAAGAAGAAGTCACTCGAACTGTAATAAAGCATCTTACAGAAGAGAGGGTATTTGATGCATGTCTCGTATTAGACTTATTATTCAAGTGTGATTCGAATAGCCCATCTACGGCAAATGGGTATGAGTTAATGAAGCAAAAGCATCCTCATTTTCATTCTGAACGATACAGTGTACAAAAGAAAGAGGATACAGCAGAAAGCATTACTTGTAATGTAACTGCTGACGGATTATTGCAGCTGAAAGATGTTGAAATTATGAAGCAAGTTCAGCAATTTTCGCAAGATGGTGTTTTTGAACAACGCCATTTTTTAGAGATGTTATCAAAAGCATGTAAATTAAACACAGAGTGGAGTATTTCATTTGCATACCAATTAGTAGGAGTGCAAGAAATAAGTAATGAAGTATGGTTTGTTTGTATTAGAGAATGGCGAAATAATCGGGGATTGACGAATGAGCAAATCCAAAAAATTATTCCGCTATTGCAGAAATTTGTTAGAAATACTGCTTTTCATTGGTTAATTAGTAGTTTTCTATATGAAATTAGTAATCGACTAGAAGAGTTAGAAGAGAATAGTATACGTGTTGTAAAACGATTTGCTTTTTCAGTGTTTCCTCAAGTTATGAAGAGTGATACAGACTTTAAGCTTGGGAAACAAGATTTTTATAATGAATCAATTCAGCATCCAGTTGGAAAAATGACGGCTGTATTATTAAAGTTGTTATCATATGATCATTTATACGATCGTAATGTATATGAATATTTATTTTTATTTGAAGAACAAGTAAGAGTTAATTCGGAACGAACAAACTTTATGTTTGCTCGTTTAATAGCAGATATTACATTCCTATATCATATTGAAAAACAATGGTGCCGAAAATATTTGTTACCATACTTAGATTTAAAAAAACAAAATGAGATTACGGAATATGCATGGGCCGGCTTATGTTACACGCAAATAAATCTACCTTTATTTACAGAAATGAAGCGATTTATTAAGTATGCGATAGAACATTTGGAAGTATTACATCCGAATACGAGAGAAGCTTTCTTGAAATGGCTTAGCTTTGTATTTATTAAATGTGTACTATATTGGGAGCAAAAAACAGATTGGTTATACCCGTTACTCATACTAGAAAATGAAGAAAATAAAATTAAGTTTATGCAGTTTTTATGCTATTACGTCAAAACATTAAGTGTAAAAGAACAACAAAAATTTTGGACAGCTTGGCTCAGTGTATTTTTGCGAGAACGACCAAAAATGGGTGAGATAACTGCAAGAGAATATGTAATGCTTTTACGTATTATTTTATACATGGATGAAATATTAGAAAAAGGATTATGTATTATGTCTCGTGCATTTTCAAGTGTACATGGTAAATGCGCAGGTGAGGAAATGAAGCAGTTATTGATTGAAATGCTTCATAAAAAAGAAAGTATGAAAGCGCATAAAGAAATATTTGCAAATGTGTTTTTTATTTTACTACAAACATGTCACGAAGCCGTTTTATTTGAAAAAGAAATCATAAAAATAAAAGAATTATTAGTTCAGTATGAAGTAGAGGAATATGTTTTACATTTACTAGAAAATGAAATAATTCGCATAGGAATTGTAATGGGTGATTTACAAAAAGAATTATAGGACGAAAGTGGAATTTTAAAAAATATATAAAAAGTTGTTGACAGTGTTTTGAAAAGCGTTCTATAATACGAATCATACTTATTCAATTTCAAAAACATTTGAATAAACAAAGTGCAATGAAGAGATCACAGTAGTGGTTAGTCTTACTGTAACAGAGAGCTGGTGGTTGGTGTGAACCAGTACAGGGATAATCATGAATTACAGTCTTGGAGCATCTTTTTCGTAATAAAGATAGTTTTTCTTTATGAGGAAAAAGCGGTCAATTGATCGTTAACAGTGAAGAGAGGTAGACGGAAAGTTAGTCTACAACTAGGGTGGTACCGCGATAAATATCGTCCCTACTGATTTATTCAGTAGGGACTTTTTGTATTTTAGTGGTCCAACTTGAAAATTAAATAGTCATGCATTGAAAGGAAAAGCAGTAGTTGTTGTTTCCCTGTAACAGAGAGCTGGTGGTTGGTGCGAACCAGTACATAAACAAGAGCGAATTACAGTCCTAGAGCATCTTTTTCGTAGTAAAGATAGTATTGTCTTTATGAAGGGAAAGACGGTCAGATGATCGTTAACAATGAAGAGAGGTAGACGAAAGAAGTCTACAACTAGGGTGGTACCGCGATAAATATCGTCCCTACTGATTGGATCAGTAGGGCTTTTTTGTACAAAAAAGTGGATTTTTAACTAGTAGTTTATGTCTGTGTACGAATTATTAGTTTAAAATAAGAAGAGGTATCGATTCCACTATAAATTTGTATAATTAGTCAGTTCAGAAAATAGAGAATTTTTTATTCTCTTACTATACTTTTAAAACATTAGAGGAGGATTTCCAAATGGCAAATCATGAATTAGATCAATTACGTAAACAGGTAGATGAAATTAATTTACAACTATTACACCTTTTAAACAAACGTGGTGAAATTGTTCAAAAAATTGGAGAGCAAAAGCAAGTACAAGGCACGAAACGCTTTGATCCAGTACGTGAGCGTGAAGTACTTGATATGATCGCAGAGCATAACGAAGGACCATTCGAAACATCAACAGTTCAACATATTTTCAAAACGATTTTCAAAGCAAGCTTAGAGTTACAAGAAGATGATAACCGTAAAGCGTTACTAGTATCACGTAAAAAGAAACAAGAAAATACAATCGTTGATGTAAAAGGTGAATTGATTGGAAACGGAACACAAACGTTCATCATGGGACCTTGTGCAGTAGAAAGTTTAGAACAAGTTCGTCAAGTAGGGCAAGCGATGAAAGACCAAGGCTTAAAATTAATGCGCGGTGGTGCATTCAAACCGAGAACTTCTCCATATGATTTCCAAGGTTTAGGAGTAGAAGGACTTCAAATTTTACGTCAAGTAGCAGACGAGTTTGACTTAGCAATTATTAGTGAAATTTTAAATCCGAACGATGTTGAAATGGCATTAGACTACGTTGATGTAATTCAAGTTGGCGCACGTAACATGCAAAACTTCGATTTATTACGAGCTGTAGGTAAAGTTAACAAACCAGTATTATTAAAACGTGGATTAGCAGCAACAATTGATGAGTTCATTAACGCAGCGGAATACATTATCGCGCAAGGTAACGATCAAATTATTCTTTGTGAGCGCGGTATCCGCACATACGAAAGAGCAACACGTAACACATTAGACATTTCTGCAGTACCAATTTTAAAGAAAGAAACACATTTACCAGTTATCGTTGATGTAACACATTCAACTGGACGCAGAGATTTATTATTACCAACAGCGAAAGCGGCACTTGCAATTGGCGCAGATGCAGTAATGGCTGAAGTTCATCCAGATCCAGCAGTTGCATTATCAGATTCTGCACAACAAATGGACATTCCAGAATTCCATAGATTCATGGATGAGTTAAAAGGTTTCAAAAATAAATTATCTTAATTCCATATCATATATGCGTTGAAGAGGAAACAGTAGTGCTTATCTCACTGTTAAAGAGAGCTGATGGTCGGTGTGAATCAGTACAAAGGTAAGCATGAATTACAGCCTTGGAGCATCTTTCCCGACAACTTTTGGAGGGGAAGACGGTCAAACGATCGTTAAAGAAGAAGAGAGGTAGACGAAAGAAGTCTACAACTAGGGTGGTACCGCGATAAACATCGTCCCTACTGAGCGCTCAGTAGGGACTTTTTTGTACAAAAAAATAGTAAAGGGGCAAGAGAAATGAGATACATTACAGCTGGAGAATCACATGGACCGCAGTTAACAGTTATTTTAGAAGGTGTACCAGCAGGTTTGACACTTACGGCGGAACATATTAATAAAGAATTATTAAGAAGACAAAAAGGTCATGGACGCGGAAGACGTATGCAAATTGAAACAGATACAGTTGAAATTGTAAGTGGTGTTCGTCACGGAATGACACTTGGATCACCGATTACGTTAATTGTAAAAAATGATGATTTCAAACATTGGACGAAAGTAATGGGTGCAGAGCCAATTTCGGAAAAAGAAAGTAAAGACATGAAACGTACAATTACAAAACCACGACCCGGACATGCAGATTTAAATGGAGCAATTAAATATGGTCATCGTGATATAAGAAACGTATTAGAGCGGTCATCTGCAAGAGAAACGACAGTTCGTGTAGCTGCTGGTGCAGTTGCAAAACAAATTTTAAGCGAATTAGGCGTGGAAATTGCAGGACATGTTCTTGAAATTGGTGGAGTAAAAGCAAAACATATTTCAAACTTATCAATTGAAGAAATTCAAACAATTACTGAAAACTCACCAGTTCGATGTTTAGATAAAGAAGTAGAGCAAGAAATGATGAATGCGATTGACAACGCAAAGAGTAGTGGAGATTCAATCGGTGGTATTGTGGAAGTCATTGCAGAAGGTATGCCGATTGGCGTCGGTAGTTACGTCCATTACGATCGTAAATTAGATGCAAAACTTGCTGGTGCAATTATGAGTATAAATGCATTTAAAGGTGCTGAAATCGGCGTAGGTTTTGAAGCGGCACGACAACCAGGAAGCAAAGTGCATGATGAAATTCTGTGGGATGAAGAAAAAGGATACACGAGAAGAACGAATAATGCCGGCGGTTTAGAAGGCGGTATGACAACAGGTATGCCAATTATCGTAAGAGGCGTGATGAAGCCAATTCCTACTTTATACAAACCGTTAGCAAGCGTTGATATTGATACGAAAGAAGCATTCCAAGCGAGTATTGAAAGATCTGATAGTTGCGCAGTACCAGCGGCGGGTGTAGTAGCTGAATCTGTTGTGGCATGGGAACTTGCAGATGCACTAGTCGAACAATTCGGAAAAGATCGTATGGAATTATTAAAACAAAACATTATGCAACACAATAACTACGCAAAAGAATTTTAATAAAAAGGTGGGTTTAACGTGCAAGTAAAAGATCAACTATCATCATTACAACCATATAAACCAGGTAAATCACCAGAACAAATGAAAGAAGTGTACGGAGATCATTCGTTTGTGAAATTAGCATCGAATGAAAATCCATTCGGCTGTTCGCCACGTGTTTTAGATGAGCTGCAAAAATCGTGGTTGGAACATGCTTTATATCCTGACGGAGGTGCTACAACGCTCCGTCAAACAATTGCAGATAAGTTGCATGTGCAAATGGAACAAGTACTTTGTGGTAGTGGTTTAGATGAAATCATTCAAATAATAAGCCGCGCCGTATTACGAGCGGGAGATAACATTGTAACAGCAGGTGCAACATTCCCACAGTATCGTCATCATGCCATTATAGAAGGTTGCGAAGTGAAGGAAATTGCGTTAAATAACGGTGTATACGACTTAGAAGAAATTTCTTCAGTAGTAGATAACGATACAAAAATTGTATGGATTTGTAACCCGAACAATCCAACAGGCACATATGTGAATGACCGAAAATTGACTCAATTCATTGAAGGTATTAGTGAAAATACGTTAATTGTCATTGATGAAGCGTACTATGAATACGTAACAGCAAAAGATTTCCCTGAGACATTACCGCTTTTAGAAAAACATAAAAACATTCTTGTACTTAGAACGTTTTCTAAAGCATACGGATTAGCTTCTTTCCGCGTTGGATATGCGATCGGACAGGAAGAGCTAATTGAGAAATTAAATGTCGTGCGTTTACCATTTAACGTATCTTCATTAGCGCAAAAAGCAGCTACGATTGCTTTTGGTGATAACGAGTTTATTGAAGAAATAGTTCGTGTGAATACAGAGGGATTACAACAATACGAAAGCTTTTGTAAGGAAAATGAAATTCCATTTTATCCATCGCAAACAAATTTCATCTTCTTGCCAGTTGAGAATGCAGGAGAGATTTATGAAGCTTGTGCACATGCAGGGTTTATTATTCGTCCATTCCCAAATGGTGTCCGTATTACAGTTGGAACAAAGGAGCAAAATGAAGGGGTGATTTCAGTGTTACAACAACACTTTGAAAATAAAAAAAGAAAGTCTCGAGATGAGGAAAATGCGTAAAAAGGTAGTATTAATTGGAACTGGTTTAATCGGAGGCTCTCTCGCATTAGCAATTAAGAAAGAGCACGATGTAACGATAACAGGTTATGATATATTTCAAGAACAAGTAGAGCGTGCAAAAGAATTACATGTAGTAGATGAAATAGCAATTAATTTACAGCATGCATGTGAAGAGGCACATTTAATTATTTTTGCTTCTCCAGTTGAAGAAACGAAGAAGCTATTACACAAACTTGCGTCATTCCGTTTACGAGAAGATGTTATAGTGACTGATGTTGGTAGTACAAAAGGCACGATTATGAATGAAGCAGAAACTTTATTTTCAAAGGAAGTATCTTTCATTGGTGGACATCCAATGGCAGGTTCTCATAAAACGGGAGTTGAAAGTGCAAAAGCGCATTTATTTGAAAATGCATTTTACATTTTAACACCTATGCATCATGTGCCAAATGAACAAGTGGAAGAGTTAAAAGATTGGTTAAAAGGAACGGGATCACATTTCCTTGTTTTAAATACAGAAGAACATGACTATGTAACAGGGATCGTTAGTCATTTCCCGCACCTTATCGCAGCAGGTTTAGTGAAGCAAGTAGAGAAACATGCAGGAGATAATCCGCTCATTCATCAGCTAGCTGCTGGAGGGTTTAAAGACATTACACGTATCGCATCTAGTAGTCCGAAAATGTGGAGTGATATTGTAAAGCAAAATCGAGAGCATTTAATGGTATTATTAAAAGAGTGGATCTCTGAAATGGAAGATTTATATAAAACAGTTTCTACCGGAGATGCAGGCGAGATTCAAAACTATTTTGCAGATGCGAAAGAATACCGTGATTCTTTACCAGTAAGAAAGAGAGGGGCAATTCCTGCCTATCACGACTTATACGTCGATGTATTAGATAAGGTGGGGGCATTGGCTCATATTACGAGTATTTTAGCGCGCGAGGAAATTAGTATTACGAACTTGCAAATATTAGAAGCGCGTGAAGGACTGCTTGGGGTATTACGTATTAGCTTCCAAAGGGAAGAAGATCGTATGAAAGCAAAGCTAGCGCTTGGAGAAGAAGAATACCAAACTTATGAAACAATTTAAATGAGAAGGTGAAAAACGTGAAAGAAAGAACAATACAACCTGTTAATAACGGATTGAATGGCAATATTACAATCCCAGGTGATAAATCCATTTCACACCGTGCTGTTATGTTCGGTTCTATTGCAGAAGGGAAAACAACAATTAAAGGTTTCTTGCCCGGTGCAGACTGTTTAAGTACGATTTCATGTTTTAAAGAAATGGGAGTAGAAATTACGCAAAACGGTGATGAGGTTACTGTAGTTGGTAAAGGATTAGAAGGTTTACAAGAACCGAAAGCTGTATTAGATGTTGGTAATTCTGGTACAACAATCCGATTAATGTCAGGTATACTAGCTAACACACCATTTTTCTCTTGCGTACAAGGTGATGAATCTATCGCAAAAAGACCGATGAAGCGTGTAACAAACCCATTAAAACAAATGGGCGCAAACATAGACGGCCGAGAAGAAGGAACATTTACACCGTTAACAATACGTGGCGGAGATTTAAAAGCAATTGAATATATTTCTCCTGTTGCAAGTGCACAAGTAAAGTCAGCTATTTTACTTGCAGGTCTTCGTGCAGAAGGTGTAACAGCTGTTACAGAACCACATATTTCACGCGACCATACGGAAAGAATGCTCGAAGCATTTGGTGTTAAAGTAACTCGCGAAGGGAAAACAGTGAAGCTGTCAGGTGGACAAAAATTAACAGCAACAGATATTCAAGTGCCCGGTGACGTATCATCAGCAGCATTTTTCTTAGTAGCAGGTGCAATCATCCCAAATAGTAAACTAGTATTACAAAATGTAGGAATGAATCCAACCCGTACAGGTATTATTGATGTTTTAGAAAAAATGGGTGCTACGTTCACTGTAGACCTAATTAACGAAGGGGCATCAGAACCAGCTGCAAATATTACAATCGAAACATCTTCATTAAAAGGAATTGAAATTGGCGGAGATATTATCCCTAGATTAATCGATGAGATTCCTGTAATCGCATTAGCGGCAACGCAAGCAGAAGGAATTACAGTAATTAAAGATGCACACGAATTAAAAGTAAAAGAAACAAACCGTATTGATACAGTAGTTGCTGAGTTAACGAAACTAGGAGCTCGCATAGAAGCAACTGATGACGGTATGATCATTTACGGAAAATCAGCTCTAAAAGGCAATACAGTAAATAGTTATGGTGATCACCGTATCGGAATGATGCTTGCAATTGCTGGCTGCCTAGCAGAAGGAAAAACAATTATTGAAGATGCAGAAGCAGTAGGTGTATCATATCCTACATTCTTTGACGAACTTCAAAAGTTAGCTAAATAAAAAGGGTGGAAAGCAGATACGTGATGTATCTGCTTTTTTGTTAAAACGTCCTTGTAATTTCACTTACCGAACTATAATAGTGAGAATTATGATACAATTCAAAAAGGGAATGGAGGAGAATTATATGAATGTCATACAATTAAAAGAAGATAAATTCAGAGAAGCATTACGTTTATCAGAATACGCTTTTCAATATAAAGTAGATGAGGAACGATTACAGCAGCAACTTACAAAAATGAAGGAAAGTCATGAAATATACGGCATTATGGAAGGGAAAGACTTAGCTGCAAAACTACACCTCATCCCGTTTCATATTTACATAGGTAAAGAAAAATTTAAAATGGGTGGCGTTGCAGGAGTAGCGACGTATCCAGAGTACAGAAGAAGTGGGTATGTAAAAGAGCTACTTCAACATTCACTTCAAAGAATGAAAAAAGATGGCTATACAGTCTCTATGTTACACCCATTTGCTGTTTCATTTTACCGTAAATACGGCTGGGAACTTTGTGCGAATCTACTCAAATGTCATATAAGTAAGAGCGATTTAGTGATGAAAAAACAAGTAAATGGTACTGTGAAACGTTTTAATAAAGAAAATCATCCAAAAGAAGTCGAGAAGCTCTATGAAGCATTTGCAGAACGTTTTTCATGTATGTTAGTTCGAGAGAAGAACTGGTGGTTACAAGCGGTTTATGATGATTTAACATTAGCGATTTACTATGATGAAAATAAAAAGGCAGCAGGTTACATGTTATACAAAATAGAAAACTATAAAATGACAGTAGA
The DNA here is from genome assembly GCF_052646455.1 of Bacillus cereus group sp. Bce041. Taxonomy (NCBI): domain Bacteria; kingdom Bacillati; phylum Bacillota; class Bacilli; order Caryophanales; family Bacillaceae; genus Bacillus; species Bacillus cereus group sp. Bce041. Next base: position 477,271 of record NZ_JBQXON010000004.1, on the reverse strand, counting down.
AGAATTTGTACCACTGCATAATGAAGTACGAAATGGTCTATGGAATTTTATTTGCCAGCATGATTCTATGATTAAAGAGCTTGAAATGACAGTAAGTGAAAACGAACAGTTGTTATATACATTGCAAGAACCACGTGTGAAAACAGAAATAAAACTATATTTTATGGGAAGAATTGTAGATGTAGAGCAGTTCTTAAAACAGTATGAGTTAAACTGGAACAATGTACAACAAGAAGTCATTTTACATATTACAGATTCATTTGCACCGTGGAATAATGTATCGGTGAGACTTGCAAATTATGAAATAGCAATTATAGAAGAACCAATGGATAAAGGGATCAAGCTAGATATAAATGCACTATCTACAATACTGCTTGGATACAAACGCCCATTAGAACTAAATGAATTAGAATTAATTAGCGGAAGCGAAGAGGAAATACGGGCATTTGAGAATGTAGTACCAGTGCGCAAGCCGTTTATTTATGATTTCTTTTAATTTGCATATAAGATGGAGTTGTTTCGAACAAAATTTTGGGATAGCTCCATCTCATTGTATTAATTTTTGTCGGTAAGTTGATATATCCTGAAAATCGCTGATATAATTTTATTCACATACAAGAGAATAGAATCGCAACTATACGTTGTCACGCACTTGACTTTTATTCCCTGTAATTTATAATTAAAAACGGAATGAATTTTCATTCCTGAAAATAGAGGTGGAAAAAATGGCTAAAAACAAACAAGAGGATATTTTTGATGCTGCGATGCAACTTTTTGCAGAGCGTGGTTACGATGGTACGACAATTCCAATGATCGCTGAAAAAGCAAATGTCGGTGCGGGTACTATTTATCGCTATTTTGAAAATAAAGAGGCGCTTGTTAACTCATTATTTTCAAAAAGTATGTTACAGCTTTCTGAAATGATAAAAACGGATTTTCCTGTTGAAGCAAATATTCGTGAACAGTTTAGTCATACGTATAAACGTTTATTTGAATTTGCGAGAAACAATGTGGATGCTTTTTTATTTACAAATTCTCACTGTGATAGTTATTTTCTTGATGAGCAGAGTAAGAAAATATTTGACGATTTTATAGGCTTCTTTATGAATATTATTGAAGATGGAATCGCAAAAGGTTTACTTCGTCCATTGCCTCCAGTTGCTTTAATTATTATTGTATATCAACCGTTAGAAAAATTAACGAAAGTAATTGCAACAGGGCAATTAGAATACTCGAAAGAGTTAGTAAAAGAATTGGAAGAAAGCTCTTGGAACGCTATTAGAATCATTTGATTCTATAGCTTTATAAGGACAGGAATGAATATTCATTCCTAAATAGAATTAAAAAATGAGAGTAGGAGAGGGTATTTGTGCAACTAAAGGAATGAATATTCATTCCGGAAAGACTAGTTTAATAGAGTTTACAAAATAATGTAATAGAATAATAGGAATGAATATTCATTCCGTAACTAACGTAAATTTTAATCGCGGGAGATGATGCAAATGAGCAAGCTGAAAAATTGGAGAAGTTTATCTTTTCTATTATGGATAGTTATTACCATTACAATGATTGTAACGATGCCTAATATGGATAAATTAGTGAAAGAAAAAGGGCACATTACGATTCCTAATACAGAACAAAGTAGTATTGCTGACAAAATGATAAAAGAAATGGATAAAGACGGGACAGAAAAGTATGACATTATAGTTGTTTTTAATAGTGACAGTAAAACAGCTTTAACGACTGAGCAAAAAGAGGAAATAATAAAAACAATCAACGCTTTGCAAAATGAAAAAGAACAATTAGGAATTAAAGAAGTTGTTTCACATTTAGATAATAAAGAATTAGAGAAACAATTAGTTTCTAAAGATAATACGACTATTTTAACGCAAATATCGATAGATAAAAAGCATGGTGAAATATCGAAAGTTACAAATAACCTTCATAATAAAGTGAAAACGAAAGGGGTAACAACGTACTTAACAGGAAGTGATTTAATAGCAGGAGATTTCCTTACATCTTCTCAAGAGGGAGTGAAAAAGACTGAAGTTATTTCAATCATTTTCATTCTTGTAATATTAATCATTGTATTCCGTTCACCTATTGTTCCAATTGTTTCTCTTCTTACTGTTGGGGTATCATATTTAGTTTCAATGGGGATTATTGCTCATTTAGTAGATCAATTTAATTTTCCATTTTCTAACTTTACACAAGTGTTTGTCGTTGTTGTCCTGTTTGGGGTTGGAACAGACTATAACATTTTATTATTTACGAGATTTAAAGAAGAATTAAGTAAACAAGAAAACGCATTTTTGGCTACGAAAGAAACATTTAAATCGGCAGGGAAAACCGTTTTATATAGCGGGATAGCAGTACTAATTGGTTTTGCATCTCTTGCTTTAGCGAGTTTTAAACTATATCAATCTACTTCAGCGGTAGCAATTGGTGTCGCAGTTTTATTACTAGTATTAACTACGTTAAATCCGTTTTTTATGGTGCTTTTAGGAAAAGGGATGTTTTATCCCGTTAAAACATTTAAAGGTCATGAAGACAGTCGTCTATGGGGATTCTTTGCGAATAACTCAGTAGTGAGACCATTTGTAGCTTTAATTATTGTATTCGTGATATCAATTCCTTTCATATCAAAGTATTCTAATACACTTAATTACAACGATTTATTTGAAGTAGACAATAAATATGAGTCGAAAATGGGGATTAACGTAATAGAAGAACATTTTCCACCTGGTTTTTCTTCACCAAGTACGTTAGTCATTCAATCGAATAACAAGTTAGATGAGGCGAGTTCGCTTCAAACTTTAGATGAACTAACTGATAAGATTTTGAAAGTAAAAGGTGTTTCAGAAGTATATTCACCGACACGTCCAACTGGTGATAGGATTAAAGAACTATATATAAATAAACAAGCGGGTGAACTAAATACAGGTTTAGGAGATGCCAATGGTGGTATAAAGGAAATTAATGATGGATTAACTACTGCGAAAGATAAGATGGGTAATAAGGACTCAAATAGTCTTGCGAACGTTCAAAAGTTAATTGATGGAACAAATGAAGCGAAAAGTGGTGTATCAGCATTAGGAACAGCTTTAAATCAACTATCCAATGGCATAAATGACGGAGCACAAGGTGCGCGGCAAATTGAGAGTGGGTTAACTTCAGTAAATGAAAATATAAGTGTATTATCTCAAGCAACTTCACAACTTCATGCTGGCTATACACAGTTAGAAAAAGGTTTAAGTTCTTACGATCAATACTTCGGAAGTATTTCTCAAGCGATTGACGGTGCGAAGAAAGGTTATGAACAAATTGAAATGTTAATGACCAATTTCATTCAAACGAAACCAGAATTAGCAAATGATCCTAACATTCTGCAGACGTTAGGAATTGCTAAAGAGGCTCAAAAGCAATTAGGTGGGCTTTCAAATGAATTAAATAAATTGAAAGCGCAGCATAATGCGGCGATGGGATCATTTAAAGAAGCGAATCAATCGTTATTGAAAGTGGATAATGGCTTAAAAGAAATGAACAATGGAGTTACTAAGTTACAAAAAGGAGCAGCTGATCTTAAAAATGGATTAAATGAAGGTGCTTCAGGTTCAAAACAAATTGCGAACAAGTCATCTGAGTTACAAACCGGATTAACGAAAATAAACGATGGGCAAGGTCAGCTATTAACCGGACTGAAAGACTTGCAAGAACAGATGGGTCAATTACAATCCGGACTAACTAAAAGTACAGAAGGCCTTGAAAAGGTAAGTAATGGCCTAGGGGATGCTCAGAAATATTTAGGAGAACTGAACGAATCAAAAAGCTCTGAGAAATTCTATATTCCAAAAGAAGTTTTGGAGGGAGAAGATTTCCAAAAAGCTTTGAATACGTACATGTCACATGATAGAAAGACTGCTAAAATGACAATCATTTTAGACGTAAATCCGTATTCAAAAGAAGCGATGCCAATTATTCAAGAAATCAATAACACAATAGATGGTACTTTGAAGGGGTCGGAATTAAATCATGCGAAAACAGCAATCGGAGGAACGACAGCTAGAAACGTTGATTTAAAAGAAGTAACTGGGCAAGATTTCTTACGTACAGCTACAATTATGTTAATTGGAATCGCGATTGTATTAATTGTGATTACACGTTCATTATTAAACACCATCTTTATTATTGGATCGTTACTATTAGCTTACTTTGCATCATTAGGGATAAGTGAACAAATTAGTACGCATATTTTACATGTAGATTCATTAAGCTGGAATGTTCCATTCTTTAGTTTCATAATGATTGTCGCTTTAGGAGTGGATTATAGTATTTTTGTAATGATGAGATACAATGAGTTAGAAGGGGACCCAGCGACGAAAATTGTAACTGCTTCTCGTCATATCGGAGGAGTCGTATTATCAGCGGCACTTATTTTAGGTGGTACATTTGCTGCATTAATCCCTTCAGGTGTATTAACGCTTATACAAGTAGCATCCGTAGTTGGCGTTGCACTTCTTCTATTAGCTTTAATTGTGATGCCGATATTATTACCGGCGTTAATAGGGTTAACGAGTAAAATGAAGAATTATGCAAAGAAATTAAGTGAAAGAAAATAAAAGAATCCCCTTTTAAAAGTAACTGTTTCAGTTATGGGAGAGAACATATAAAATAACACACAAATTAGGGATGTAAATCACATATGATTTAGAATCCCTTTTTTAATTGTTATTGCATTGTTTAAGTACTTTTATATAGTTAAATTGCAAAGGAAGAGAAAAAGAAAACAGTAAAAACACCAGCGCAACGATTGGGGATTACTGACAAAGTATTTGATTTAAAAAATATAATTTACTTTAGATAGTTCACTCAAATAATGGTGGACTATCTTTTTTAAAAGGTAAATGGAAATTTATGTTAAAATAATGATAGAGATTGTGAAAAAATGTTCTTAAACTAACGGTCAGGTTACTTTAAGAAGGATTTTTCAAAGGAAATGTTGAATATCGTATTTTGAAGGAGTGATTGCAGTGGAGTAAGTAATTTTTTAAATCTTGGTTAAATACTTTGAAGGAAGGGATTTATAAATATGAATACAAAACTAATAATAGTAGAAGGTTTACCTGGATTTGGAAAATCGACCACTGCAAAGCTAATAAATGAAATTCTAAGCCAAAATAAAATTGAAGTTGAACTATTTTTAGAGGGGAATTTGAATCACCCCGCCGACTATGATGGTGTATCTTGTTTTAATAAATTTGAATTCGATAGATTAGTATCTAACAGTGGAGATTTTAAAGAAGTGCTTCTTAAAAGAGTTTTAAAAAAAGGAAGCAATTATTTATTACCATACAGAAAGATAAAAAATGAGTTTGGTGACCAGTTTTCGGACGAATTATGTAATGATATTTTTAAAAACGATATATATGAATTGCCATTCGATAAAAATGTTGAATTAATTGCTGACAAATGGAATGACTTTGCTGAAATTGCTCTAGAAGATAATAAGGTTTATATTTTTGAATGTTGTTTCATACAAAATCCATTAACAATTGGGATGATTAAATACGGTGAACAAAAAGAAAAAATAATAAATTATGTAATGAAAGTTGCAAAAATCATAGAGAATTTAAATCCAATGTTATTTTATGTAGAACAAGATGATCTTGAATTTTCATTTAGGAAGGCATTAAAAGAAAGAAATCCAGAATGGTCCACAGGAATTGTCGACTATTACACGAACCAAGGCTATGGGAAAGAACATAACCATTCAGGGGTAGAAGGAGCGATAAAAGTTCTTGAAGCTAGAAGGAATTTAGAGTTAGAAATATTCGATATGTTAAAAATGAAAAAAGAAAAAATCAATAATACAAAATATGAAATTGACTCATATAGGTCAATGTTAAAAGATAAGTTAACAATACAAATGGTGAAATAGCTTTTTACACTACCTGGTGCTTTAGTTGGAGAAGGAAATGAAAACGCTCAGAATATTTTCTGAGCGTTTTAGTTTGCTATTTATAATGCGAAATGCATACAAATTATTGTGTTATTTCAATTGATAAACATAATGCTCCAATTATAAATGTTTTTTCAAAATGAATCCTCTTTAAAACGTGTATGTAACTTTAATCTAATTAAAAACAAAGGTTTTATTCGAGTTTGGAAAGAAATGAATAGCAATCAACCGTTGCTATTCATCCAGCTTCTACTATATAATAGCTATAGTCTACAATAATTGAGTCGTAATATGCGATTTTTTAAGACAATCGGTGAGAAAACGCTGAAATAAGCGGTATTAGTAGGAGGACACAAATGATTACAGTAAGTAACGTTAGTTTGCGTTTCGCGGATCGCAAATTATTTGAAGATGTTAACATAAAATTCACGCCAGGTAACTGCTACGGTTTAATCGGAGCAAACGGTGCTGGTAAATCTACATTTCTAAAGATTTTATCTGGAGAAATTGAACCATCAACAGGTGACATACATATTACGCCAGGTGAGCGTCTAGCAGTATTAAAACAGAACCACTTCGAATATGAAGAGTTCCCAGTATTAGAAACAGTAATTATGGGTCACACGCAACTTTACAAAGTAATGCAAGAGAAAAATGCTATTTACATGAAAGAAGACTTTAGTGATGAAGATGGTATGCGTGCTGCTGAACTTGAAGGTGAGTTCGCTGAGCTTAACGGTTGGGAAGCTGAGTCAGAAGCTGCAATCCTTCTTAAAGGTTTAGGTATTGGTGAAGATCTTCATGATAAGAAATTGTCAGAATTAACTGGTGCAGAGAAAGTAAAAGTATTACTTGCTCAAGCTTTATTCGGTCAACCTGACATTCTATTATTAGATGAGCCTACCAACCACTTGGACTTAAAAGCGATCCAATGGTTAGAAAACTTCTTAATGAACTTTGAAAACACAGTTATCGTAGTATCCCATGACCGTCACTTCTTAAATAAAGTATGTACGCACATGGCTGACCTTGATTTCGGTAAAATTCAACTTTATGTTGGTAACTATGACTTCTGGTATGAGTCAAGCCAATTAGCTTTAAAATTAACACAAGATGCTAATAAGAAAAAAGAAGAGAAAGTAAAAGAGTTACAAAACTTCATTGCACGCTTTAGTTCAAACGCTTCTAAAGCGAAACAAGCAACTTCTCGTAAAAAATTATTAGACAAAATTACATTAGATGATATTAGACCGTCATCACGTCGTTACCCATTCGTTGGCTTCACACCTGAGCGTGAAGTAGGAAATGACTTATTAACTGTTGAAGGTCTTTCTAAAACAATTGATGGTGAAAAAGTGTTAGATAATGTGTACTTCACTTTAAATAAAGGTGATAAAGTTGCATTTATCGGCCGTAACGATATTGCGATGACAACATTATTTAAAATTCTTATGGGTGAAATGGAGCCTGATAGCGGTTCATTCAAATGGGGTGTTACAACCTCTCAGTCTTACTTCCCAAGAGATAACTCTAAGTACTTTGAGAATAGTGATTACAACTTAGTTGAATGGTTACGTCAATTTTCTCCACAAGATGAGTCTGAAAGCTTCTTACGTGGTTTCTTAGGCCGTATGTTATTCTCAGGTGAAGAAGTTAAAAAGAACGTTTCTGTATTATCTGGAGGCGAAAAAGTTCGTTGTATGTTATCTAAAATGATGTTAAGTGGTGCGAACGTAATCACACTTGACGATCCAACGAACCACTTAGACCTTGAGTCAATCACAGCATTAAACAACGGTTTAATTGCATTCAAAGGTACAATCTTATTCACATCTCATGACCATCAGTTCGTGCAAACAATTGCAAACCGCATTATCGAAGTAACACCAAACGGTGTAATCGATAAAGAGGCTACTTATGATGAGTTCTTAGAAAATGAGGAACTTCAAAAACAAGTAGATGCAATGTACAAAGGTCAATAATATATAATGAAAAAACTCGCTCTTTTTAGAGCGAGTTTTTTTGTCGAGAAAACGTAACATCGCTGGTCGGTCAAATGAATAATTATTCAAATATAATATTAATGAACAGGAGAATTTTTTCATGTATGAAGGGATGTAATGACTTTAAGATTTAAAGAGTTAGTTGAAGAAGGGAAATGTAAGTGGAGTAATATAATCAAATCGTATTATTTTGTCATGTGAAATATGTACCAAATTTGGAGATAGAATAGTTTGCGAATGAGTTTATAAAGGTATATAGTATGGGGTGTCATAATTAGTGGATGAATCTTGGGAGAAAACAGGAAATGTTACAAATTTATTTTGTTAAATAGAAACCAAGGTCAAAATGTCTAGAAAGAAATAGTTGAATAAATACTAGCTTCAAATTATAATTACTAATATTCTTCATATAGTTAAATAAAGATAATCTATTTGAAGAAGAAAATTTGAATAGAGAGACAGACTTATAAAAAAATAAGCCTTGGATGATCAAAAGAGGTGGAGAAATGAAACAGTTCTTATTAAAGAGCAAAAGTGTGTTAAGCAATCATTTTGGATTCTTTCTGTTTGCCGTTATTTTATTGTGGCTCAAAACATATGCAGCTTATGTAACGGAATTCAATTTAGGAATTTCAAACACAATTCAAAAATTCTTGCTGTTTTTTAACCCGCTTAGTTCAGCAGTTCTATTTTTAGGACTTGCATTATTTGCAAAAGGGAAACGATCTTATATTTGGTTAATTATCATTAATTTGTTATTGTCGATTCTTTTATACGCAAACGTAGTATACTATCGCTTTTTCAGTGACTTTATTACGTTCCCGACATTAACACAAACGAATAACTTTGGAGATTTAGGTGGTAGTATTCTTGCGTTGCTACATCTTTATGATCCATTATACTTCTTAGACACGATTATATTAATTGTGTTAGTCGCAACAAAATTTGCAAATCCAAAACCAATTCGTGTTGCGAAGCATAAATTATCTCTAGTATTTGTAGCAGGTATTTTATTATTCAGTGTTAACTTAGGTCTTGCAGAGTCTGACCGTCCTGAATTATTAACAAGAACGTTTGACCGTAATTATATTGTGAAATATTTAGGTGCATACAACTACACAATTTATGATGGAATTCAAAGTGCGAAAGCATCGACAGAACGAGCATTAGCTGATGGCGATAATATGACAGAAGTACGAAATTATTTAACATCAACTTATGCAAGTCCAAATCCTGAGTATTTCGGTAAAGGAAAGGGAATGAACGTAATTTACATTCATTTAGAGTCATTCCAAAACTTCTTAATTGATTACAAATTAAATGGTCAAGAAGTTACACCGTTCTTAAACTCATTTACAAAAGATGCGAATACACTTTATTTTGATAACTTCTTCCATCAAACAGGACAAGGGAAAACATCTGATGCGGAGTTTATGTTAGAGAATTCAATGTTTGGTTTACCGCAAGGTTCTGTCTTTACAACGAAATCTCATAATACGTATCAATCAGCACCAGCTATTTTAGGACAACAAGGATACACATCAGCAGTATTCCACGGTAACTACAAAACATTTTGGAACCGTGACGATATTTATAAATCATTTGGTTTTAATAAATTCTTTGATGCGTCATACTACGATATGAATGAAAAAGACGTAGTAAACTACGGGTTAAAAGATAAACCGTTCTTTAATGAATCTATTCCGTTATTACAAACGTTGAAACAACCGTTCTATACGAAGTTTATTACGTTATCGAACCATTTCCCTTATCCAATCGATAAGGCAGAAGCAACGATTGAACCAGCAACAACAGGTGATTCATCAGTAGATACGTACTTCCAAACAGCACGCTATTTAGATGAATCTGTAAAAGGCTTCATCGATTACTTGAAACAATCTGGTTTATATGATAACTCAATTATTGTTATGTACGGAGACCATTACGGTATTTCAGATAATCATAACGCAGCAATGTCAAAAGTAATGGGTAAAGAAATGAACTCATTTGAAAATGCACAGTTACAACGTGTACCATTAATCGTTCGTGTACCAGGAGTGAAAGGTGGCGTACAACATCAATACGGTGGTGAAATTGACGTTCTTCCAACGCTATTACACTTACTAGGTACAGATACAAAGAATTATGTTCAATTCGGTTCTGATTTATTATCACCAGATCATAAACAAGTCGTTGCGTTCCGTAACGGTAACTACGTAAGCCCAACAGTTACTGCACTAAACGGCAAATACTATGATACAACTACTGGAAAACCTGTAGAATTTACAGATGAAATAAAGAAAAATGAACAAATGGTTCAAAACTCACTAAAATACTCTGACCAAGTCGTGAATGGTGACTTATTACGATTCTACACACCGGAAGGATTCACTCCAGTAGATCGTTCGAAGTATAACTATAACAACCGCGATAAAAACAAAACGAAGGTAAAAACGACTCCGGAAGGGGAAGCTAAATAAATAATAAAAGGCGCTATTCATATGAATAGCGCCTTTTATTTGTAAATATACCATCATTATGAGACAGAACCAGCTGTTGCTTTTTGTTTAGCCTTTCCGAAGAAAACTACGCCGATGATGATAATAATGATAAATGCCCATTTAACGAAAGGGTTACTTTCGAAAAATCCAGCGAACCATTTCTCATCTACAATCATTTTCGCGGCAGTATAAGCTAAAACGGCTGCTCCAATCGTAATGATGACAGGAAAACGATCTACCCATTTTAAAATCAATGTACTGCCCCATACGACTACTGGAATAGACACTAATAATCCGATGATTACTAAAGAAAAGTTACCATGGGCAGCTCCTGCAACAGCGAGTACATTATCGATGCCCATTAACGCATCAGCAATAATAATGGTTTTAATAGCAGACCAAAATCCTTCTTCGGCCTTAATATCATGATCTTTGCCTTCAGCAATTAATTTATAAGCAATCCATATAAGGAGTACACCACCAATTAGAAGTAGCCCTGGTATTTTTAACAACCAAACAACAACTAAGGTAGCGAGGGCTCTAATCGCGATTGCCCCGATAGTTCCCCATATAATAACTTTCTTTTGCTGATCTTTCGGTAATCTTCTTGCTGCTAATCCAATTACAATGGCATTATCACCGGCTAACACTAAATCAATTACAATGATGGCAAGTAGGGCGGACAAATATTCGGCTGAAAGAAAATCCATATACATATCACTCCTTAAGAGTAATATGTGCTAAAGTGTTGATAATATAAAAAATAGGATTGAATTTGTATATTCAATCCATAACTTCTTACTGTATTTTGATATATGTTTTAATTTCGTATAAGTCGCTTTTGTATTCTTTTTTGTTTATCGTTTCGCTTTCTTAAATTTCGATTCATCTTTTTAATGCGGTTTTCTTTTCTATTATCCCAGTTATCACTTCGGATTTTACTAATAGACTTATCTGTCTTAGCACGAAAACGTCTTACTTTTTTCACGAAGGAAAGGGGTATTTTGCCGATAACACCTTGTTTTTCTAACGAATCCTCTTTACCTAGACACCAATCAGGATGAGATAATAAATAGTCGAAATCAAATGTTATCCCGTATTCTTTATCCATATATGTATACCATTCATCTAAAGTACACTTATTTTTTGTATGTAAATATGTTGATCCATCAGTCATAGCACAGCACCAATAGTCAAAATAGCTCCATAGTACCCATTCTTTCGGTACATCTAGTGTTAAAATTACCATTTTTGAATTTGTTCTACCCCAAGCTTTATGATTTCGATTTGGGTAATTATTTGCTTCCCAGACCCAAATAGGATAGTTACCTTCGTAATGAGGCAATCTTGTTTTAGCGACGCGCACCATCCAGTCATATGAATATACATCGTCTGGATCGATGAATTCTTTATTACCTTCTAAATAACCAAGTTTCTTAAATTGTTTCCATGCTTCTTCAGTTTGTACTGTATATACGATCATATGGCACCTACTTATTTAAACTAAATTATAGTATAACATGTGATTTTGAATTTTTATTGATATTAGAGAAGGGGGAGTTTGAGTCGAATATACGAGGAGTAATTCCCAAAATGATAAAAAGACTTGATTCCCAGCTAAAGGAAATCAAGTCTTTTCATTACATACGATTATCATGCCAGAAGTTTAATGGGAAGTGTTCGTTCTCATTATATGCTTCTAATTCATATCCTTTTTCTTTCAGTCCTTTAATAATTCCAGGAACTGCTTTTACTGATTGTGGATGAATATCATGCATAAGGATAACTTCTGTTGGATTTGTAGCACCATGTAACACGTTTTCTACAATTTTAGCAGATGCAGCATCAACTTGCATTTTGTTATATTTCCAGTCTAAAGAATCAATTGTCCAATCCCAAACTTTTAAGCCATTTTCTACAACTTTGTTGCGAAGAGCTTCGTTTAATCCTGGCATAGAGCCGTAAGATGGACGAGTTAATACTGGTGATTTACCTAAAACACCAGCGATTAAGCCTTGGTCTTCCTTCATTTCATCTACGTAATGACCTTCAGTGTAAAGTTTCTTGTAGTTATGAGTCATACTGTGCATCCCAACGTAGTGACCTTCAGCATCTTCGCGTTTTACAAGATCAGGGAAAGCTTTTACGTTTGAACCAATTAGGAAGAATGTTGCTTTTGCATTTTCTTTCTTTAACATATCTAAAAGCTCAGCTGTGTATTTTCCAGGACCGTCATCAAATGTTAAATAAGCGACTTTTCTAACTTGCCCGTTATAATGTTTTGGAGCTTCTTTCGGAGCAAGAGATGTTTGAATCTCACTTACAAGTTGAACAGATTTTGCTTCATCCTCTGTACTAGCTAGAGCAGTATGTACTGATCCAAAAGCTACTTCGTATGTGAATAATACCCCCGCACAAACTAACATAGCCCTTTTTACTAAAGTTGTCATTCGAATTCCATTGTGCATAATTTTCCTTCTCTCTATAAAAGTTCTACTCTACTATATTAGCAATTATAGGTAGGGAAATGCAAAAAAACTTTTTTACAAGTGTAAAAAAGTTTACTCAAAAGTATGCAAGATTTTATATCAATTGCAGTTTTGAAAAATAGGATGAATTTAAACTTTATTATTTAAACTTTCAATCACCAAATCATACTTTCGTATCACTTCGTTTTCGTTCCAATTATTGATTCTAATATTTTTGTTTTTTATTAAAATATTGGTAAAGAAACAATTACATGAAAAAAGGAGTGGGAATATGGATAATTATATTTGCACTACATGTGGAGTACAGTATCCCGAAAATGAAGAAGCACCTTCTCGCTGTAAAATTTGTAATGAGGAAAGACAATATGTTAATCCAATTGGGCAGTCATGGACAACATTAGAAACGATGCAAAATAGCAATTTATACAAAAACGAAATAATAAAAGAAGAAAGCGGTTTGTATAGCATTACTACTAAACCTAAATTTGCGATTGGACAAACAGCATTTTTAATACAAAGTAAAACTCTAAATGTTATGTGGGATTGCATTAGTTATTTAGATGATAAAACGATACAACGTATATATGATTTAGGTGGTATTCAAGCAATAGCACTTTCTCATCCACATTATTACTCTACACAAGTTAAATGGGCGGAAACATTCAATGTACCTATTTATATTCATGAAGATGATAAAGAGTGGGTGGTTCGTCCGAGTAAGCAAATTAAATTTTGGTCTGGGGAGCATCTGATATTATCGGAAGAACTTACATTGCATCGCTTAGGAGGCCATTTTAAGGGTGGAACTGTTATACATTGGAAAGACGGTAATGAAGGGAAAGGTATTTTGTTATCAGGTGATATTATACAAGTAGTTTCGGATCGAAAATGGGTAAGTTTTATGTATAGTTATCCCAATCTCATTCCATTACCAGCGAATAAAGTTAGAGATATGGCAGAGAAGGTAAAAGATATCCAATTTAGTCGACTATATAATGCATTTCATGGTGTGGTGGAAGATGCGAATAAAGCTGTACAAAGATCTGCTGATCGGTATATAAAGGCCCTGCAAGGAGAACTATTTCATACGTAATAGCTTGTAATTCATCTCTATATTTATATAACTAATTTTATATAAATTTTATACTAAAGTCCTATTGTTTATTAACTAATAGGTCTTTCAACTTAGGAAGTTCACACTAATGAGGGATGTTAAAGGGAATATATGTAACCTATACTAATTACTATAAAGCTTTGGAAAATGAAAAGGAGGAGATTTGCATGAAGAATTGGGTTCAATTTAGAATTGCAAGACCAACAGATAAATTTGAAGAAGTGATAAGTTTTTATGAAACAGGATTAGGTTTAAAACGTATAGGGGAATTTCACAATCATGAAGGATATGATGGGGTTATGTTTGGCTTACCAGATGAAGAGTATCATTTGGAGTTTACTACACATGTTAATGGAAGTCCATGTCCGGCACCGACAAAAGATAATTTACTAGTTTTTTATATGCCTATTAAAGATGAAATTGAAAAGATAGTGAATCGATTAAGTAATATGGGCTATCATGAGGTAGAACCTGAAAACCCGTATTGGATAGAGAAAGGAACCACAATAGAGGATCCAGACGGTTGGAGAATTGTGCTTATGAATGCATCTGAATAAGAAAACTATTTTCATATGAAATAGAGTGTAACAAAATGATTTAGACATAAATCCCTACAGTGTTTGTAGGGATTTTTATATAAGAAATTTTTATTGAGAGAGTTATTAAAATGTAGAAAGTATTTTGGCTAAGAACAAATGTAGTAAACATAATTTATGAAGGAGGTATAAAAGTATGATAGTAAACCATTTTGAAGCGTTTTCTAAACATGTTGGAAATACACATCTTATTAAAAGTTCTTTCGTAGTTTATATCTTATTCTACGCAAAATTGATACCATCAAAAAACTGTATGATTAACATGTACAGTTTTTTGATGGTATAGCTGTGCAATGTTTAAAAATTTCACATACCGTATTTTAAAAATAAATATAGGAAAAACAAAAAGTAATGTAGAATATATCGTACATACATATATACAGTTAACATAAAAGATAAAGAGGTGGGTATATGTTACTTGAGGAAGTAATGCAGCAACTAGAGGAATATGGAACAGAACAAAATCGAAAAACGTATAAAAACCACGGAGCGAAAGAGCCGTTATTTGGAGTTAGTTTTGCGAATTTAAAATTGTTAAAAAAGAAGATAAAAAAAGATCACGATTTAGCAGTTGAATTGTGGGAAACGAAAAATATGGACGCAATGACATTAGCAACTTATATTTTAGACCCGAAAAAAATAACGACAGAACAGCTTAATAGTTGGATTCAGGATGTTGATTATTACTGTTTAATGGATGTTCTGATGACATCTATATGTACTTCGCCAATTGCAATAGAAAGAATGGAAGAGTGGATAAAGTCTAATGATGAATGGATTGGAAGAGCTGGCTGGTCTTTATTAGCAAATATAGCGATTAAAAATAAAACGTTACATGATGATTTCTTCTCTCCGTACTTAGAAGAGATTAAAGAAAATATACATAATGAAAAAAATAGAAAAAAAGAAGCGATGAATAGTGCTTTAATCGCAATAGGAATTCGTAATGAAGACTTAGAGCGACAAGCGATTGAAATTGCAAGTGAAATTGGAAAAATAGAGGTTGATCATGGTGCAACATCATGTAAAACACCAGATGCAGAAAGCTATATAAAAAAAGCGAGAGAAAGAGCTGAAAAAAAGAAAGTGAAATAAGAAAAGAGGATCGGTTATGAAACCAATTGAAGCAGCACAAAACATAATTACATTACAATTTCCGAATTGTGATGTAGCTTTACTCGGCGGAAGCGTTGCACGAGGAGAAGCGACGAAAACATCTGACCTTGACATTGTAATAGTCGATCAAAGTTTAACTTCTTGCTATAGAGAATCTTTCTATAGTAATGGATGGCCTGTTGAGGTGTTTGTTCATAATTTCGAAACATATAAAACCTTTTTCAAAATGGATTGTGATCGAGGGAGGCCGTCGTTACCACAATTAGTTTCAGAAGGGATTGCCTTAAAAGGGGAACAGGAAATTGTTGAGAAATTAAAAAAAGAAGCGAATGATTTACTACATAAAGGACCAGCTAAATGGACCGAAGAAACGATTAAGCAGAAGCGATATTTTATTACGGATACTTTAGATGACTTTATTGGTGCAACAAAAAGAGAAGAAGAATTGTTTATCGCTAATTTATTAGCCGATTTAGTACATGAATATGTATTAAGAGTAAATGGTAAGTGGCTTGGGAGTTCAAAATGGTTTATTAGAGTGCTAAAAAGATATGATGAGCAATATGCAAACAAATTTGTAGCCGCTTTTGATCATTTTTATAAAACGGGAGGGAAAAATGAATTAATTCATTTTATAGAAAAGACGTTAGAACAGTATGGTGGAAGAGTGTTCGAAGGATTTTCTATTGGTAAATAAAGAGAGGAGAAAAAAATGGATGTACCATATGTTCAATTAAGAGAATTGACACTAGATGATGTAGAAGATCGCTATCAATGGTCATTAGATAGAGATGTAACAAAGCATTTAGTTTTACCAGATCAATATCCTCCGTTCACTCGTGGAGATACGAGAAACTGGATTGAAGCTTGTATAAGCCGAAAAAATGGTTATGAACAAAGGGCAATCGTTACTGAGACAGGTATACATATTGGATGGGTAGACCTTAAAAATTTTGATAAAACAAATAAAAATGCTGAACTAGGAATTGCGATTGGAAATAAAGACTATTGGGGTAAAGGATTTGGAATGGCAGCTCTAAACAGCATGTTACAAATAGGTTTTTCTCAGTTTGAATTGGAGAAAATTTGGTTACGTGTAGATGAAGATAATACAAAAGCTAAAAAGAGTTATGAAAGTGCCGGATTTGTATGCGAAGGGTTAATGAGAAATGATCGATTGAGACAGGGAAAGTTCATTCATCGCTATCGTTACAGTATATTAAAAGAAGAGTATGAATCAAAAATTAATAACCTATAAAAATATTATGTAAATTAAAAAGGGGAAAATAAAATGATTCGATTACTTACAAAAGCGGATGCAAAAAAATATTGGGAGTTGCGTTTACAAGCACTACAAGTAAATCCAGAAGCATTTATAACGACTTATGAAGAAGCAGTACGTCAAGAAAACCCTCTTGAACGAGTTGCTAGTAATCTTTCATCCAACAGTAGTTTTACATTTGGTGCTTTTAATAATGAAAATCGTTTAGTTGGGGTTGTTACTTTATTAACAGAAGAAAAAGACGCATATAAGCATAAAGGACATATCGTTGCAATGTATGTAGATACTGAAAATCGAAGAAGTGGTCTTGCACGTGATTTAATACGTAAAGCAATTGAAAGGGCAAAAGAGATGAAGCTAGAGCAATTGAATTTAGGGGTTGTGTCAACGAACGAACCAGCCAAACGATTATATGAATCAATGGGATTTAAAACATACGGAATTGAAAAAAGGGCTATAAAAATGAATGGTGTGTATAGTGATGATGAACATATGGTGTTGTTCTTTTAAGAGAGGAAGTTTTGTATGAAAGATCTCCATTTAGAAAGAAAAATGGACCCTCAAGTAGCGATTTTGTATGCGACGGTTGCTGATACGTTTAATAGATTGCAAAGGTTAGTCGAAGGTACTGAAGAGAACGAACTATCCTATAAAGGGTCTGAAAATAATGAAAATAGTATTGGGCAGTTACTTCAGCATTTAGCAGTTGTTGATTTACATTGGGTGTATCGTTTCAAGGGAGAAGATGTTCCGCCAGCATTTGAAAATAAATATGGTCCTATATTAAATGAAGTAGGAGAATTACCAAGTTTAAGAAAAAACACATTGCAAGAGTTAATGCAAGATTATGAAGCAGTGCAAAAATTGTTTTATGAAGAATGTATGAAACTAACAGAAACTGATTTAACGCGGGAAGTTTTGTATGAAAAAGGCGAAACTGCGACAATAAGATGGGGAATATGGCATATAGCAGATCATAATCGGTATCATCAAGCTCATATAAGTCGATTGAGGAAATTATACAGAGAATATAAACTACATATTCTTTAATTTTTGAATGAACGAACGCCCCTAAATAATAATTAAAGGAGGCGTTTGTTTTTATTCGTTCGCTTTTCTTCCCAAGCTATCATTAAATTTTTATGATAATCTTTTGGTTTCTCAATAGAAAACCAGTAAATTGAATGTGCAATAGTTGGTAGCCATCTTTTATAGCGGATGCGTATATTTTCATGGTGAGTATAGTGGGTCGAGATTAAAGTAGATTTTGACCCTTGAAAATTTTGATATGTAATGGCTTCGATTTCATACCAATGCACTTTATTCCCATGTAAATCTACTACAATTCCTTCATCATCCTAAAGTGAAATGTAAGTTTGAATGTAGATTTTTCATCGCGTATACTAAAATATAGGTCATAGAGATAAAAAATTAAATACAAGGGGTTTTACAATGAAAGCAATTGTTATAGGAATACTGGCATCATTTTTCTTTGCCTTTACTTTTGTTTTGAACAGGGCAATGGACTTAGAAGGTGGAAGCTGGATTTGGAGTGCATCATTACGGTATTATTTTATGGTTCCAATGCTATTACTTATTGTTATGTATAGAGGGAACTTAAAGCAACTCTTTCAATATATGAAAAACAATCCGATAGAATGGTTAGTGTGGAGTATCGTTGGATTTGGTCTCTTTTATGCACCGCTTAGTTTTGCTGGAGCGTTCGGACCAGGTTGGCTCGTTGCATCAACATGGCAAATTACAATCGTTGCAGGGATTTTGTTAACACCATTTTTTGCGGTGGATCCACTACATAAAAAACTTCCGATGAAGGAATTAGTAATGTCGGGCATTATTTTATTTGGTGTCGTTCTCATGCAAGTAGAACATGCTTCTTCATTAGGTATTCGTGAAACCGTTTTATGTGTAGTTCCTGTACTTATTGCAGCATTTGCGTATCCTCTTGGAAATAGAAAAATGATGCAAGTTTGTAAAGGGGAATTAGATGTATTTCAGCGAGTACTCGGTATGACATTAGCAAGTTTACCATTTTGGTTTTTATTATCTGGTTACGAAGTATCAACAGGCGGATTACCGTCAAGTAGCCAAGTTTTTCAATGTTTTATTGTAGCAGTTAGCTCTGGGTTAATCGCGACAGTATTATTTTTCTTTGCAACAGATCTTGTGAAAGATGATCCGCAAAAATTAGCAACAGTGGAAGCGACGCAGTCTGGTGAAGTTTTATTTGCGCTAGTAGGAGAGTTGATCTGGTTATCTGCACCAATCCCATCATCATTATCTTGGATTGGTATGAGTCTCGTTATTATTGGAATGATACTTCATAGTTATGTGGCTGTCGTTGTAAAAAAAGAAGAAAAAATAACGGCGTAATGAGATTAGCTCTTTTTATTAAGAGCTAGTCTTTTTTCATAGAAAGGGATGAAAGTATGAATTTACAGTGTGTTAAACAAATTGAGAAAGATTCAATATTAAATGTGCTACAATATGCCGTCGGTCCAAATGAAATAAGCTTAAAGAAGGCAGTAATATTTTATCAAAGTAATAAAGGGACTTTGTACAAATATGAAGAAAAAGCTTGTCTAGGTATTGAAATAATCGGAGAAACTAAAGCACGCATATGTCATATAGCAGTGGCTCCAGATTATCGTCAAAAAGGAATTGCACTGCAAATGATTAAAGAAGTGGTAAGGATATATCAATTGACTTATATAGAAGCGGAGACAGACGATGGGGCGGTAGAATTTTATAAAAGAATTGGTTTTCAAGTTAAAAGTTTAGGAGAAAAATATCCAGGGATAGAATGACTTCATTGTTACATGGAAAAATAGTATAAAATATGCATATGGAGTATAGTTAGAAAAAATAGGATTTACATTTTTCTTCATTTCAAAAAAACTCTCGCTCATCATTATCTACGATTTTAATAGAGTTTTGAGGCTTCAGTATAATAATATACATATTTTTGTAGTAATGAATATGATTAAGTTAAAAATTAAGAAAAATATGATAATATATTTATATAAAAGTTTAAATTTACGTGGCTAGTGGGGGAACCAATATGAAAATGAATGAAATAGTAGCAAGTACACAATTTCCAAATACAATCGAAACAATAACAAAAGATTTAAAAGCATTAGGAGTCGAAAAAGGAATGACAATTATCGTTCATTCATCACTAAGTTCTATCGGGTGGATATCTGGTGGTGCCGTTGCTGTAGTAGAAGCATTAATGAAAGTTGTTACGGAAGAAGGAACGATAATAATGCCAACGCAATCTTCGGATTTGTCCGATCCGAAACATTGGTCAAGACCACCTGTACCGGAAGACTGGTGGCAAATTATCCGAGATAACGTCCCAGCATTTGATTCACGTATAACCCCAACAAGGGGAATGGGTGAAATAGTTGAATGTTTTCGTACATATCCGAATGTAGTACGTAGTAATCATCCGTTAGGAAGTTTTGCTGCATGGGGAAAACATGCAGTAGAAATAACAATGAACCATTCGTTATCAATGAGCTTTGGAGAAGAATCTCCATTAAGAAAAATATATGATTTAGACGGGTACGTATTATTAATTGGTGTTGGATATGATTCCAATACGTCTGTTCATTTATCCGAGGTGCGTTCTGGTGCATGTGAGTTAATACAAGTAGGAGCACCTATTATAGAAAACGGTGAAAGAGTGTGGAAAGAGTTTGTTGAAATGGATTACGAATCTGAGAAGTTTGTAGAAATTGGTGTGGAGTTTGAGCGGAAAGGAACTGTAAAAAATGGGAAGATAGGAAATGCAACGTGTCGTCTAATGAAACAGCGTGATATAGTTGACTTTGGAACAGAATGGTTTCGTAAGAAAAATTAGTAAGGGATGGTTACAATGAAGGGGAAAAAGGTATTAATTACGAGCGGTGGTTGTCTAGAAAAATGGGATCAAGTACGCGGGCATACGAATATGGCCAAAGGTACAATCGGAAGGATAATCGCAGAAGAACTTCTAGCTAAAGGGGCACATGTTATATATTTACACGGTTATTTTGCGGAGAAACCGAGTGATGTACATAGAGGGTTAGAATTACATCCATTTGAAGGAATCGTTGATTTACAAGATAAAATGAAAAGTATCATATCACATGAAAAGGTTGATGCAGTCATTATGGCAGCGGCTGGATCAGATTGGATTGTAGAGAAAATTTGTGATCAAGATGGTAATGTTCTTAATATGAACGGAAAAATTTCAAGTGATATAGCACCGATTATTCACTTTCAAAAGGCTCCAAAGGTATTAAAACAAATAAAAGAATGGGACCCAGAAACAGTACTTGTTGGTTTTAAACTTGAAAGTGATTTAAATGAAGAAGAACTGTTTGAAAGAGCAAAAAATAGAATGAAAGAAGCAAGGGCGAATGTAATGATTGCGAATTCACCACATTCTTTATATTCGCGCGGGGCTGTGCATTATGTAATTGGACAGGATGGTAAAGGGAAGTTGTGTAATGGGAAAGATGAAACAGCGAAAGAAATTGTCAAAAGCTTAGAGGTATTATGTAATCGTGTCACTGCTTTTTAAAATTAAGTTTTTAGATGAGAATGAATCCGCATAGTAATAAGTAAGCGAAACTTTAATTGGTGGGAATTTTACTTTTACACGAATGTGAAGCGTATACCAATCAAGAGCTATACACAGAATAATTGGTGAGGAGTGGATTCTATGGAACATTTATTAAAGCAAGCTATTAAACTTAGAAATGAAAAGAAATATGCGCAGTCTAAAGAGATGCTTATAGGATTAACAAACTTTACAAAGGATGCAGAAGTACTGTATCAGTGTGCGTGGATACATGATGTAATGGGGCTAGAAACAGAAGCAGTTCCGTATTATGAGCAGGCAATCGCAAATGGACTTGATGGCGAATCGCTTTGCGGTGCTTATATTGGTTTAGGAAGTACATATCGTTGTATAGGGGAATATGAAAAGGCAATTACAGTATTAGAAGCTGGGGTGAAAAAATTTCCAGAGAACGCTCCGATGAAAGTATTTTTATCATTAGCAAAATATAACGTAAACGATCACGAATCAGCGATGAAATTATTACTTGAAACTGTCGTGAAAGTAGAGGAAGTAAAAGAATTTGAACGTGCCATTTCATTTTATAAAGACCATTTAAATGAGGTTTTTAAATAAAGGAGTGAACGTATGAATACACTATCACGAAGGCGAAAAGGTATTTGGATTGGACTCGTCTCTTTAATTATGCTATCAAACTATTTATTGTATGCCCTTCCAATTGTACCAGTTGCGCCGAAAGAAGTTGTGCTTGGGTCATTATTAGATTGCATGTTTGTCATTCCAATCATCACGTATTTCTTCATTATTCGAAAAAGATACTCGTTAACATATATAGTTCCTGTTGTAATAGCTGGTTATATTTTTGCAAGATTTATTATTCCAAGTGATTATTTACAAGCTTTTTCATTCATCTCTTATATTATTGTTGCGGCTGAAATTGCATTTGTAGGTCTAGAATTATTCCTTCTCTATAAAATTGTTAGAGTGCTTCCTAAAATAATAAAAAAATATAAAGAATATAGAAGAGAAAATTATTCCTTTTCTTATGCAATTGATGCAGCGTTTGACGCTACTATGAAAAGAGGTAAGTTAATAGATGTCATTCTAACAGAGTGTAAGTTAATCTATTATGCGTTTTTATCGTGGCGTGAAAAAGTACCAACAGGTAAATCTGTATACTCATATCATAAAAAGACTGGTGCTATAGGTGTGTATATCATGATTATTCATGCAACAGCAATTGAAAGCATTGGTTTTCATTATTTACTACATCAGTGGAATCCAGTAATAGCATGGATTTTACTTATTTTAAATGTATACGCGATGATTTATTTTATAGCTGAAATACAAGCGATGCGCAAAAATCCACTTGTCGTAACAGAAGAACAAGTAATCATTCAAATCGGATTAGGAAAGAAAATTGTTATGCCATTTACACAAATTGATAATATTGCGTTCTACAAGGGTGAATTGCTAACGGCAAAAGAAGGGAGACAGGTATTGGATGCAACTGTTATGGAGTTCATAAAAGAACCTGCTACTTTTGAAATAACATTAAAAGAGTCAGTGAAAGCGCAGTTGTTATACGGCTTTTCTAAAACAGTAAGTCGTGTTTACTTAAATGTTGATGAAGAACGAAAATTTTATGATGCGGTTAAGGAAAAGTTAAAACATGAGTAATAGTACTGTTAGTTGCATGAAAACAAATGAGTTTCCGTTAGAAGTGAAAAAATATGAAACATGGATAGTGAAAAACTCTTTCTAAATAAGAAGGAGTTTTTATTATGTACTTGTATAAATCATTATATAAAAAACTATACACTTCTTTATCACTACATAAATAGATATAATTGAGGATAGAACTAGCATAAGGGGAAACAAAATAATGAATAAGTTACTTACATCGAAAATTGAAATTATAGAAAGAAAAATCCGGTATAACTCAACAATAGTAGATCACAATTGCTTATTACTTGAAAAGCAATCACAAAGTATCGTTTTATTTCACGAGGTGCAGTATTCATTTACAATGACTGCAAATGATACTAAGTTAACAATCCCAAAAGGGAGTTATACAATCGCATATTACTGGAGAGATCGTCCGTACAATTTATACGTATGGAGAGATATAAAAGGAAAGTATTTAGGTTCCTATTTTAATATCGTAAAAAACACACAAATAAAAGATGAAGTGGTTTCCTTTGAAGATTTAATCATCGATATTATGGTACTTCCAAATGGAGAATATTTCATATTGGATGAGGATGAATTACCAGAACCATTAGGAAATTTCGAAGGTGGTTATGTGAAGAAAGCTCTTTATGAATTAAAAGAAATCATTCAAAAAGAGCTTCCACCAATAGTTTTGGAGACAGCCAGGGTGCGGAGGAAATAAAATTTAATTACATAAATATTTTGAATGGAAATGAGTAGTCTCAAGTTATATGATCTAACTTTTTTGATCAATCTAAGGTTAGTAGCATATCTCTTGAGATTACTCTTTTTTTGTAGAAATTTCGTCGCTTAGTTATTAAATCGATTTTAAATTTATGAAATAATATTGACTGAATCAAGTTCAGTCGTTTATGATTGAATCAGATTCAGTCGTGGTGAAAACATTGTAGGAGATGACGTATGAAAAGAATATCAAAAGAACCAGATGTAAGACGCCAAGAGTTAATGGATATTGGTTTTGAACTATATATGAAAAATGGTATGAAAGGATTTGGCATAAAAGATGTTGTGAATCATGCAGGTGTAGCAACGGGCTTATTTTATTATTACTTCAAGTCTAAAGAGAATTTTGTTGATGAAGTTTTAAATGACTGTATTGTGAAAAATATGGAGTTAATTGAAGAAATACTTGTTTCAAATGAACGGTCTGTCATGCAAAAGATGAAAGATTCACTAGATATATTTTGGACATTTATTGAAAAGTTAGCACCCTATAAAAATGTGAGTTCGTTTCAGACGGAACAACATTTTCAA
This sequence comes from Bacillus cereus group sp. Bce041, assembly GCF_052646455.1. Lineage (NCBI taxonomy): Bacteria > Bacillati > Bacillota > Bacilli > Caryophanales > Bacillaceae > Bacillus > Bacillus cereus group sp. Bce041. The sequence goes on along the minus strand of NZ_JBQXON010000004.1, from coordinate 452,635 downwards.
CTGGAACAGAAATTATTCGCACGTATGCAACCGTTAATTAGACAAGTAATTGAAGAGGGAGTAAACATAGGGGTTTTTTATACTGATAACTCATTATTAGCTTCTGGGTTTATTCTATACGGTCTTAGCAGTATTGCTCATTCAGAAGTAAAGTTGAATCTAGATACAAAACATGAAATGGTTAATTTAGTATTAACTACACTACGATACAATCAAAAGGAAGGAGAAAGTTTATGAAAATTATTATCGATGGAAATAATATCTCACAAGAGCAACTTATAAAATGGAAAAGAGAACGGATAAAAAAAGTATTATATATATTAGGACATAAAGAGCCTGAAATAAATGATACAGACGTCATGATAAAACAGCTAACGGAAATAAAGTTGCGATATACATACAATGAAATGTACGAAAAGTTGAAATCAAAACTTAGATTAAGTGCAATAGGTATGCGTATCTGTACTCTTTTATCTGGCGATAGACGAAAATTTTCAAAAACTAGTATTTATTTAGATGGGATTACAGCAGAAGAAGCCATACATGGAATTGATAGTTTGATGCTTGAACAATCACGTGAAAATAACAAAGTGAATTTATCTGCTTGTCCTGATCACTATGTACTAAGACCCTTTGGGGAAAATGAATTAGAGGTTATCGAAACTACTGGTAATTCTCCGTTTCCAGTTCAATTTTTCATTGTTTTTGGTGACGAAACCGGATTGAAAACACCGAGAGATAAATCTTATCAATACCAATCAACAGGTGTTGCACGTATGAAAGATGGTACTACTATTGGTGGAGTTCGACATCAATTTAAAGATACTGATACAGGGATAGAAGTAAGTCTAGTTGTTGAGTTCCCAGCCCTTTGTCCTAATAGTCTAATTAAATCCCATCAAATGCATTTAGCGTGTGAGTTTTCTTATTGGTTACAGTGGATTAAAGATCAGAAAAAATAGTAAGTAAACGTCGTTTAAATAAACAAAAGTAAAATGTTCAAACAAATCATATGTATGTTTTAATAAAACCCAGTTGACTTATTGGAAATATTTGTATAATATGTACTTAATTCCATAACGTATTGCTGATTGGAGAAACCAAAGGCATTTTATCAACAGATAAAATGCCTTTGGTTTTTTTATTGCACAAATACTGAATCTGTTCATTTATATGAATCATTTTAAGGGGGGGAAGAAATGACTGTTTCAATTGATGGGGTATCAAAATATTTTTTGAAACAAACTGGTACGGTTCAAGTGCTAGAGAATATTAATTTTCAATTAGAGGAAGGGGATTTTGTTACAGTAATTGGTCCGAGTGGGTGCGGAAAAAGTACATTACTAAAAATTGTTGCAGGTCTAGATAATGATTTTGAAGGTGAAGTTGTTATTGACGGGGAGCCTATCTTAAAAACGAGCAAGAAACAAGGTTTTATTTTTCAAGAACATAGGCTTTTTCCATGGTTAACAGTTGAAGAAAATATAGCGGCAGATTTGTCGTTAAAAGATAAGTATGTGAAAGATAAGGTGAGAGAATGGGTTGAAATCGTTCGGTTAGATGGCTTTGAAAAATCGTATCCGAAAGAAATTTCAGGCGGGATGTCACAACGTGTTGCGATAGCGAGAGCGTTATTAAGAGATCCAAATGTATTATTACTTGATGAACCTTTTGGAGCGCTGGATGCTTTTACTCGAAGTCATTTACAAGAAGTATTGCTAAATATTTGGGAGCAGAAGAAAACAACAATGATATTCGTTACACATGATATAGACGAAGCGATATATCTTTCAAACCGAATCATCATTATGAGTGCAAAACCAGGGAAAATACATAAAGTGATTGAAAATAATTTGCCTTATCCGCGAAATAAAACTTCTCAATCGTTCCAACAACTTCGAACGAAAGTATTACAGCAGTTTGAATATGGAGGGTTGATTCAAACAAGTATATAGGAAAAGAGTGATTTTATATGTATAAAAAATTTAAAATTCTTTCTTTTGCTTTAGCTATATCAGTATGTTTATTAGGATGTGAAAAAAGTACAGCAAGTAGTAAGAAAGAAGATGTAACAATACAAATTGGTATACAGCAAGGGTTAAGCCCGCTATTACTAGCAAAGAAAAAGGGGTGGTTTGAAGAGGAGTTTAAAAAAGAAGGAGTTAAAGTGAAATGGACAGAGTTCCAAAGTGGACCTCCTTATTTTGAAGCAATCGCATCAAACCGATTAGACTTTGGTGAAGTAGGGAATTCTCCAGTCATTTCAGCGCAAGCAGCAGGTATTGGATTTACCGAAATCGCCAATACAAGTTATGCGAGAAAAGGAACTGGAATTCTCGTTCAAAAAGATAGCAAGATTGCGAGTGTAAAAGAGTTAAAAGGTAAAAAAATTGCAGTAGCAAAAGGAAGTAGTGCCTTTAATTTATTGTATCGAGCACTTGATAAAGAAGGGATTGATGCAAAAGAGGTAAATGTCATTCAATTACAACCAGATGAAGCGCAGCCTGCATTTGAATCAGGATCAGTAGATGCATGGGCGATTTGGGACCCTTTCATATCATTACATACGTTAAATAAAGGTGCGAAGGTGATTGCAGACGGTGAAACATTAAATGTCTCTTCACCAGAATTTTTAATTACGAGAACAAAATTTGCGAAAGAACATCCAGAATTAGTTGAGAAATTCCTCAAAGTTTATGAGAAAGCACGTGTATGGCAAGATGCTAACTTAGATGAAGCAATAAAAGTATATACTTCTGTAAAAAAGATAGATGCGGAGATCGTAAAAGAAGTGTTTAATCACGACAAACCAATTTTAGTTCCGGTAACGAAGGAAATAATAGCAGAACAACAAAAGACAGCGGATTTTCAATATAAGCTCGGTTCTATAAAGAAAGAAACTAAGGCGGAAAAAGTTGTAGATAATTCTTTCGTAGAAAAAGCATTGAAAGCGAAGTGAAAAGAGGTTTTGTAAAGTGGAAAATACGAAAGCTGTTATGAAACCAGCGAGTATAACGATTGAGAAAAACAGAGTTAAGAATGTGCGAAAGTTAAATGTAAAAGTTTTAGTAAGGGCAATTACTATACCGGTTATTATATTAATAATTTGGCAGTTAGCTGGCGTATTCGGCCTTGTTTCTAAAACAGTTTTACCAACACCATTAGATATTTTTTTAGCTTTCCAAGAGCTTATTAAAACAGGAGAGTTATTCGGCCATTTAAGTATTAGTGTATTCAGGGCTGCGGCTGGTTTCTTTATTGGTGGGGGCTTAGGAATCATTTTAGGAACGATTGTTGGATTTTCAACGAGAAGTGAGCAATATTTAGATCCATCTGTGCAAATGTTAAGAACTGTACCTCATCTAGCTGTTGCGCCACTTTTCGTATTATGGTTCGGTTTTGGTGAAACATCGAAAGTGTTATTAATTGCAGATGGTGCATTTTTTCCTTTATACGTAAACGCATTTTTAGGTATTAGAGGTGTGGATTCAAAGTTATTTGATGTAGCGAGAGTGTTAGAGTTTAGCAAAAGAAAACTAATTACGAAACTCATTTTACCATCTGCATTGCCTAACCTTTTACTAGGAGCAAGGTTATCGTTAGGTGTTGCATGGGTGAGTTTAGTAGTAGCAGAACTTATGGGATCTACAGAAGGTATTGGTTATATGATTATGGATGCAAGGCAATTTTCAAATACAGATATCGTATTTGTCGGCATAATTATCTTTGCATTTGTTGGGAAGTTTTCTGACTCTCTAGTACGTTTACTAGAAGCGAAGTTTTTAAGATGGCGAGATAATTTTAAAGGTGAGACTGGGAATTAACATATAAATTATTAGGGGTAATTTATATAGAATGTGTTAGTATACGATTCAAAATAAATAAGGGGTGTGTAAAGGCATGGAATTATTATGGTTTATTCCGGCTTATGGAGATGGTCGATATTTAGGAACGACAAAACGAGGAAGAGCAGCTGAATATGGTTATTATAAGCAAGTTGCTGCGGCAGCTGATTATTTAGGATATACGGGTGTTTTACTTCCAACTGGTCAAGGATGTGAAGACCCTTGGGTGTTAGCTTCAGCTCTTGCTGCTGAAACAGAAAAATTAAAATTTTTAGTAGCAGTGAGACCAGGACTAATGTCCCCTACAGTTGCAGCGAGGATGGCATCTACATTTGATAGAATTTCAGATGGGAGACTGCTTATTAATGTAGTAGCTGGAGGAGATCCAGTTGAACTACAAGGAGATGGATTATATCTTGATCATGATGAAAGGTATGAAGCAGCGGATGAATTTTTAAAAGTTTGGAAATCGACATTGCAAGGTGAAACGATCTCTTTAGAAGGAAAACATATTCAAGTTACAGATAGTAAAGTTGTATTCCCACCAGTTCAAACGCCATATCCTCCTATATATTTCGGAGGATCATCAGCTGCTGGAAAAGAAGTAGCAGCTGAACATAGTAATGTATATTTAACGTGGGGAGAGCCGCCAGAGCAAGTAAAAGAAAAAGTAGAAGAAGTAAGAAAACTTGCAGAAGAGAAGGGGCGTACAGTCCGATTTGGCATTAGATTACACGTAATTGTAAGAGAGACAGAAGAAGAAGCATGGGAAGAGGCCGAACGTTTAATTCAATATGTGGATAATGAAACAATTGAGCTTGCTCAAAAGACATTTGCAAGATATGATTCGGTTGGTCAAAAACGGATGACACATTTAAATAAAGGTACGAGAGAGTCGTTAGAGATAAGCCCTAATTTATGGGCTGGTATCGGACTTGTAAGAGGTGGGGCAGGTACTGCACTTGTAGGCGATCCGCATACAGTAGCAGAAAGGATAAAAGAATATGAATCGTTAGGAATTGATACGTTTGTTTTATCAGGATATCCGCATTTAGAAGAAGCGTATGAAGTGGCAGAATTGTTATTCCCATTATTGAAAGACAAGAAGAAAGAAGAAAATAAAATTGTTGGTGAAATGATTGCTGATGCATATGCATTAAAAAAATAGTGAGAAATAAAGTTTCACTTATTTATTGCTTCATTTTGTTTACTGCCTGTTAATAGGGTATAAAAAATCCGCAAGTTATTCGCTTGCGGGTTTTCATCGTAAATTATTAGAAAATATGGTAAAATCAAAGGGTAACTTAAGGTGCGGTTGGTTGTTCAATTATCACTTCTCCGAGTAGGAGGGGGGTGATAATACGTGAGTGAAATAGCGTTGCTACTGCAGGGTGGACTGTTTCTCGTTGCATTGTTAACGTTCGTCGTCGTTTTAATAGACAAGCTCAAAAAATAACAACCCACCTATGCCTATAGAATGTGGGTTGTTTTGTTTGTAAGAAACAAATAGGATAAATGAACAATCCAATCTGCTAAGTTACGTGGACTAGTGTGTAGCCGCACACTAGTCTTTTTTATTTATATACAATTTATAATTGGTTTATGTGATTGTATTGTTCTTTTCATACTCATTATAACACAGTGTCTTTTCATCAAGAAAGGAGACCGTATGTTCTGGTATCTATTATATAGTAGGTGCTTTTTCTTTGAACAGCCCATCCATATACTGTTTTAAACTTTGGACATAAAATTTCTGTGTATTCACATTATTTACACCGACAATGGGTGATGGAAGGTCAAATCTTTTTTCTGATAAATGAACGACAACATCAAAGATGTCAAACAAACGAATGAAGCAAAACAGACCGTCTTTATCGCTAAGTAAAATAAAGTAATGATTTTCACTACTTGTATTTAACGTATTCCATAAAGAACTTTTGCTTAAATCACGTACAATACTTTTTTCTTTTAGTTCCACGAAATCTGCATTTGAGAGAATGGTAGAAATATCAATCGCATCTTGATCTTCAAAGTAGCCATCAACTGCTTGTACAGCGAATGTATAAGCCATTTTTAATATACTCATTTTATATTTACGGTTATCTAATAGTAATTCCCGTTGAATAGAACTCGCTACTTTCGTTACACGTTCCTCTTTCCAAATTTCATTATGTAAGGAAATATCGTGCTTTTTACATAGTTTCATAATTAATGCATTAGAATAAAGAATTTCGTCGCTTACTTCGACAACATCAGTCTCAGCAGCCGCAAGTTCCTCACCGTGCTCATTCGTATAGAGTGGGGAATCAATTTGTCTTTTCATTTGTTCAATCTTAAATTGACTCAATTTATGCCTAATTAAAGGACGATCAATATTTGTTGTCATTTGTTCATGACAAGTATCACAAATTGAGTTTGTGAAATAATATCCACATAATATTTCTGGAATGACATATTGTTCACTAAGTTCTTTCGTATCTTTTCTGCATATGATGCATTGTGTCATTTTTATCACCTTTACCTGCAAATTTGTATGTAATCTCATTGTAGTGTATTTATCGGTATTTTGGAATATTGTAAAGGAAAATATTATGTGAAATTCATACTTATTTTGGTACAATGAAGAGAAGTGCTAGTTTAAAGGAGGCCGTTTTTTTGAAATCAAAAGTGCACTTTTGGACATTAGAAGTGCTAATGGTTGTAGGAATCATATTTATTTGCACAAAAATATCATTTTTATTTCAACCGATTGGTATCTTCATATCAACATTATTTTTCCCAATCTTAATCGCGCTTTTTTTATACTTCATATTTAATCCTGTATTAATCTTTTTGGAGAATAAAAAAGTACCTAGAAATTTAGCGATATTGCTGTTATATCTTTTTATCATAACATTAACTGCGGTTGGCGTTGGAGTAGTTGTTCCTACGATTTCACAACAGCTAATGGACTTAGTAAAAAATATGCCAGGCTACATAAAAGAGGGAAAAGTATACATACAAGAATTATCACATCATAGGTTGTTTGAATGGTTATCTACACAAAACTACGTTTCCATTGAAACAATTGAAAAAAATGCGATTGAATACTTAAAAGATATACCAAATACAATTACGTCGAGTGCAACGGCTTTATTTGGTATTATCACGAACGTTGCATTAGTTGTATTTACTGTACCGTTCATTTTATTTTACATGTTTAAAGATGGACATGCCTTTCCAGGAAAAGCGGTAAGTTTATTACCAGAATCTTACCGTGAAGAGGGGCTTCGTATCATTAAGGAAACGAACGAAACATTATCTGCATATATTCAAGGGCAAGCGCTCGTTTGTATATTTGTAGGTGCGTTTACTTTTATGGGTTATTTAATTATTGATTTACCGTACGCTTTCGTTTTAGGAATTATCGCAGCATTTACAAACATCATTCCTAACTTAGGTCCATTTATCGGGGCAGCACCAGCTGTTATTGTAGGACTGTTCGTATCTCCGATGCAAGCCTTATACGTAATTATTATCGTAACAATTGTACAACAGTTTGAAAGTAATATTATTTCACCACGTATTATGAGCTCGAAATTAAATATTCATCCACTAACAATTATTATTTTAATTTTAGGGGTAGGTAACTTTGCGGGAATTATCGGAATGATTTTAGCAGTACCAGTTTATGCAGTAACAAAAACAGTTGTTTCGAACTTAGTGAGATTGTTTAAGACGAAGAGAAGTAACCGAAAATAGTAAAAACTGAGGAAGATACACCGCTTTTTAAGTGGTGTATCTTTTGTTTATAAATAAATAATTAAAAGTGGGTTGATTTGATTTTATTATATATTTTTTATACATCAAATTCAGTGATAAACTTGTGTGATATAAGCTCTATAAAACTATGTGGAATCCCTCTGAACTATCCAAATCATTTCCTTACAGCGTGCTATCAACATCATAATCGACTCCTTTCAATTCTATATAGTTAAACGATTAAAGGTGAGTGTAGTACTTGCTTCTACGATCTCGAATTTCATCAATAACTTGTTTATATTGTCTTTCTTGTTTTAATTCATTTTGAGATATTGTTTCTTTTTGAATCGTAATCGTTAAAAAGAAAAGGTGAAACTTCATATGTGAATTCCTCCTTTCGAATTGGAATTACAGATGACTACAGTAATGACTTTGTCTTTCTTTTACAGAATTCATAGCCTGATTAATTTGTCGTTCATGAAGCATTTCAGACTCAGAAAATTTATTTTTTTGAATGGTAATGGTTAAAAAGAATACTTTAAATTTCATAAAATAATTGCCCCTTTATAAATGATTTAGAAAAAACGAGTGTAATAAGAAATTATAGGTGACTACAGTAATGACTTTGTCTTTCTTTTACAGAATCCATAGCCTGATTAATTTGTCGCTCATGAAGCATTTCAGACTCGGAAAATTTATTTTTTTGAATGGTAATGGTTAAAAAGAATACTTTAAATTTCATAAAATAATTACCCCTTTATAAGTGATTTAGAAAAGACGAGTGTAATAAGAAGATTGGCGCTCTTTTACTTCGTCCATAATGCTTTGGATGTGTTGTTCACGTAAAATCTCTTTCTGTGAAAGCTTACGTTTTTGAATGGTGATGGTTAAAAAGAATGCTTTAAATTTCATGAATATATGACCCCTTTAAAATATATTTTTAATACATTTGAGTGTAGTATGAACTTTTAATGTCAGTTATTTTATCAGTCAGTTGTTTTAACTGTTGTTTACGATTGATTTCAGTTTCAGATAAAGTATGTTTTTGAAGCATAGTCGTAAAAAAGAAAATATGAAAAGTCATAAATGAATTCCTCCTTTCAAAAAGGAATTACAGGTGATCACAGTAAAGTGCTTGGCGCTCCTTAACATCATTCATAGCTTTTTCAATTTGCTCATTATGAAGAATTTCATCTTTGGAAATTGTATTTCTTTGAATCGTAATACTTAAAAACAATACGCTAATAGTCATTGAATGTTGCTCCTTTCTTAGAAAAATAATGTAAGAGACTAAAAAATCGCGCAAAAAAACCACAGGAAGATACAGTTCTCCTATGGCTGGGCGTGAAAAAGCCACAGGAAAGTATACGACCTCCTGTGGCGAATTTATGAATTAAATGAAATAAATTACGATTTTCAATTCTCCATTAGGGTGGTCGAATTCATATTTAATTGTCCAGAAAACACAGGTGCAGTTAACGCTAAAGTTAATGCATGTAATTGTAATTTCATCATTTCCTTCGACCTCCTTTTAGAATTTTTTTCTTACGTTAGTAAGTATATACAATTAATGGATAATTGTAAACATAAAAAATGAAAATTTTTAATTTTGATTAAAATGCGTATATTTAAAAAGGGATTTGAAAGTAAATATTGTAATTAACGAAATATCGATAAAAATGGGGGATGCTAAATGAAATATATGCATCATAACATAATCGTTATGCTAACAATTTTTTTATTCATTACGGCTTGTTCTAACGGGGAAAGAATAAAAGATATATATGATGTTAGGTCAGATGATTTTAAGAAATATACTGGGACATACGTTGGTAATAATTCAGATGTGGTTGCAATTATTAATCATTTACCTGGTGGTGGAACAGTTCAAAGTATAAGTTTAGAAAATGAAAATATAAAAGTGAAATATGGTGCAAAAGAGAGTGGAGCTCTTACAGAAGAAATGATTGAGACGTATTGGTTTGATGAGAAAGATACGATGAAGAAGAATTTTCTCTTTAATGCTATATATTTAGTGATTTTAGTGCCAAATGCAAAAAGTTATGAGTTTCAGGTAGAGAATAAAAATTTTAAGATAACGAGGGAAGAAATGTTATCAATTTTGCATAGGATATTCGATGATTTTCCAAAAGAAAAAGATATATGGGATAAAAATAAAGTTATAAAGTTCTTTAACGGCAATGAAGAAAAAATTAAAATGCTTGTGGAAGATAAAGATTTTCGGAAATCTTTATTCGCTAAATATCAAGTGAACCAGTTGAAATAATGGAGGGGAGAAGATGGAGTTAGTATACAAAATTTCTTATCATAGAATGCAGGATCATTATTTACCTAAGTTAGTACAGGCAATTAGGCTCGTTAGTGAAGAAGATTTGTGGAAACAAGAGACCTCTGTTAATTCAATTGGTGGAATCGTACTACATATTTGTGAACATTTACAGAGAAATACAAGGCGTTATAAGGATCCAAATATAGTTTTTGAAAATGGAATTGAAGAATATTTTCCAGTGAAACAAATAAGCTCTGAAGCTTTGTTAAAAACTGTTGAAGAAATATTTGATGAGTGGGGAAAAGCATATATACAGGTCTGGGAAGAAAAAAGGCATATTGATCTTCAAAGTCTATTACATTTGGTTGAGCATACAAGCTATCATTTAGGGCAAGTAGTAGATCGTACAAAATGTATTGAGGGACAACAGTTTAATTTTTGTCAAAATGGTATAAATGAAAAGAATTTGAGAACAAGAGTTGAAACTTCGAATTTTTAGAAAGAGAGACATTCTTAATTGAATGACTCTCTTTTTTGTAAAAGAAATTTATGGAAAAAAATAATTCTATGTGATATGGTTAATTACATAAGTAATGAACCTATGAACCTAAGGTGGTGAAAATGTGAAGCCGACTCTAGAACAAAATAAATTAATATACATACAAATTGCAGAAACGATTGAATCTGATATTTTAAAAGACATATTGCTTGAAGAAGAACAAGTTCCATCGACAAATCAATTTGCGAAGATGTTACAAATAAATCCGGCTACCGCAGCTAAAGGGGTGAATGTATTAGTGGATGAGGGGATTTTATATAAAAAGAGAGGGATCGGGATGTTTGTTGCAAAAGGAGCAAAAGAAGTTGTACTAAAAAAAAGACAAAATACTTTTATGACTGAATATTTACCTAAAGTGTGGGAAGAAGCGAAAGTACTAGAAATATCAAAAGATGAATTGATGGATATGATTCAAAAGATTACGAAGGAGGGGAAAGAGGGATGATTGCACTTGAAACGAAAGATGTAACGAAAAAGTATAAAAAGAAAATAGCTGTAAATGAAGTAACGATTTCATTGGAAGAGAATAAAATATATGGTTTGCTTGGAAGGAACGGAGCAGGGAAAACGACTTTATTAAATTTACTAGCAGGACAAATTACTTCAAGTAGTGGAAGTGTATCAATATTTGGTGAAGATGTTTTTGAAAATAGTAAAGCGATGCAAAATATTTGTTTCGTTAGAGTAAAAGAAGAGTCTCATTTAAGTTATAGCGTAAAAGAAATTTTTAAGATATGTAACATGTTTTATAAAAATTGGGATCAGAAGTTTGCTGAAGAACTTGCGGGTAAATTTCAGCTTAATATAACAGAGAAATACCATAAACTATCTCATGGCATGCAAACAGTTGTAGGAATTATTAAAGGGTTAGCAAGCAGAGCGACAATTACTATTTTTGATGAACCAACTACAGGATTAGACGCAGCACATCGTGAGTTATTTTATAGTTTACTACTAGAAGATTACGGGGAGTATCCCAGAACAATTATATTATCAACACATCTGGTAGAAGAAGTAACCCATGTTATTGAAGAAGTAATTATCATAAAAGAAGGTGCACTGGTTGTTCAATCAACAGTGGAAGATTTATTGCAACAAGGTCATATTATTTCAGGGCAAAAAGGTAAAGTGGAGGAGTTCTTGATTAATAAAAAAGTTATAAATAAAGAAATTTATGGGAATAAAGGTATTGCTGTTATATGGGAAGGGCTTTCTAATGAAGATTGTTACTCTCTTGAAAAAGAAGGTTTAGTAATTGATAGAATTACATTACAAAAACTATTTATTCACATGACTGGTGGTGAAGTGGAATGACGATGTTAATGAAACAATTGAGGTTACATATAAATTTTCATTATAAAGCAATTTTAATATTTTGGATTGTAGCTTTATTAATAAAAGGAGCTTTATATGCTGCTCATTTAAATGAAGCGAAAGTTGGTTATTTACCCGAAATTATCAATAATCCTTCAATTGCAATTATGATTTTTATAGTAGGGAGTGTTTTCATTGTTCAAGATGATTTATTTCGTTTAGCAGTTTCATTTGGTATAACGAGAATACAATATTTTATCGGAGCGATTTGTTATATTGTGTTGCAATCCGCATTGTTTTCATTCCTTCAAATACTGTTTTTACAAGATATAAAATATAACTTAGTAAATGTTAACTTTGGAGAGCAATTAATACAACAGTTTATTTTACAATTTTTATTTTATGTTACGATATCATGTTTCTTTCAAGTAGTAGTAATTTTTAAGCAAAGATTTCAATGGTTTGGTCTCATGATTGGTGGGTCGCTTTTCCTTTCAACAAATAGTGTGCTGTATGGAGAAGTAGGGATAAAAGGATTGTTATTTACAAATGATGTATCTTTAATAGATATCCCTTATTTTATTGTTATTTCAATTGGATTAACAATTCTTTATATCATAACTAGTAGTATATTTATTCGTAAAGTATTATTTGAACGAACAGTTTAAAATAGTGATAGATTATTCTTTTAGGGAGAAGGAAAATATATGGGAGACACGTCCTCACTAATAACCGTCTTTTTATGCATTGCACTACTGATATTTTGGCGTCGTTATCGCTCCATGCATAAGCCAATAAAGGGATCGGGAAAACGTATTTTATGGCCATTACTATTTTTAACACCAGGTATTGTATGGTTTTTAGGTCCCGTACATCCAGCTATATTACAAGTAATTATAGCGGTATTCATTGGTGTACTTTTTGCTGTACCGCTTATAGTATTAACAAATTATGAACGAAGAGATGATGGGAATATTTATACGAAAAAAAGTGCAGCTTTTTTAATTACTTTTATTGCACTTGTCGTTTTGAGATACGGTTCAAGAAAATATATTGTTGACTTAGATCAGCAAACAATAGGTTTATTATTTTATGTTGTTGCAGTATCGTATATTTTTCCTTGGAGAATTGCCTGTTATATAAAGTTTAGAAAAGTTTGGCGGGAAAATAATAATCATGCTATATGAAAACTTCTCATTTGAGAAGTTTTTTTATTTTTACAGGTAAGCAAAACAAGTTGTTGAAGGGCAGGCTGTCATAGAATATGATACATATTATAATAAGGAAAAGTTGAGGGGATAAAAATGCGTACAATTTTACTTTTTCTAAACAACATGTTCATTAGCGAAATCGAGGACATTAGGCAAAAACATGATCCTTTATTTGGATTAATTTCACCGCATATTACAATTGTATTCCCATTTGAAAGTTCGATTTCAAATGATGAGCTGAAATTACATATTATAAATGTATCAAAACCGATACAGAATATAGAAATTGAATTTACGAATCAAATTACAAGTGAAAGAGAATATTTGTTTTTACGAGTTGAAAAGGGGAAAGAACAAATAGAGGAACTACATAATATTCTATATACAGGACCTTTATTACAATTTTTGAAAGAAGACATTCCGTACATCCCGCATGTAACAGTCGGAAGAAAAGAAAGTGCCGAATTAGCTGCTGAAGTAGTGAAGGAGATTCCTAGTTTTCATGGGAAGTTAAATTGTGTGATTGATAGAATAAGCGTGGAGCGAATTGGAGAGAACGGGGAATCAATTATTGAATTTGAAGTGCCATTTCTAAAAAGCTGACAAAAGTCAGCTTTTTATTTCGTAGCATGAAGTAATGCACCAATTGCACCGCTATTACCACCATCTTGTAAAAAGATTGGTGTTTTATTTTGATATTCGGTGTAGCTACTAATAATATGTTGAAGTTGTACGTTATTACATAAAGTCGAACCAATATAAATAATATGTTCAATGTTTTTTGTTTCAGCGAATTGAAGGCTTAATGCAGTAACGACTTCACCGACAAGTCCTTGTACAGTAGCTAGTATATCGGAGCTACTATTATTTGATTCTGTAATGGCTGCTTTTCCGAAGTTACTAGCAGTTAAGTTATTATCGATAGGGGAAAGAATAACACCATAAATATCTCCAACCGTAATATCTAGCTCTTTTCTAGATCCTACTTTTGTTAGAGGTATTATATCTTCAAAATGATCTATATTTGTTAACAATTTTGAGAGTCCCATAATAGTCCCACCGCCAACTCCGGTTCCACCAGCGCGAATATATTGTTCATTATAAACGTAATGGATAGAAGTACCTGTACCGATATTGGTTAAAATAAAATTGTTTATAGTATGTTGTTCTTCTTTTAATATGAATTGGACACCTGCAAGAGTAGCTTCAAATTCGCTTAGCTCTATTATTTTATATGAACCTGTAAGCAGTTGCTGTAATAGTTTCGATTTACCACCCGTAATACATATTTGTTTTATGCCATTGTTGTTTTTAATCCAATCTATTATTTTATGTTGTTCATGCGAATAAAATTTTTCAAAAGTTAATAGCTTTTTTTTGTTAAAATAAGCTATTTTCGTTAATGTGCCTCCAGCATCGATACCGATAGTACGTTCCATTTTCCTGCTCCTAACTACGTAATATGTTTTCCTATTTACTTAATCGGTTGAGAATAGATATTTCCAACTGATATAAGGAACACTTTAATCTGCTTGATATATTAATAGTTTTTCTATAGTTACAATAGGCTGGTCGTTTACAGTTGCAATACCTTTACCAAGAACAAAACCTCGGCGATTGCGCGTTAGCTCATAATGTAAATCAAGTTTATCACCGGGATATGCTTTTCCGTGGAATTCAACTCCATCTAAAGAGGAGAGGAATCCTAGTCCTTCAGAATCACTTGTATGTACAAATGCACTAAGTTGAGCAAGTGCTTCTACAATTAACATATGAGGCATATGTTTGTGACTATCATTTATAAACCATTCGTTATTTGTAATGAGTTTATATCCTGTAACGAATTCATCTTGTTTTACATTTGTTACTTTATCAATCATTAAAAATGGATAACGATGGGGAAGTGTGTCTTTAATATGCATATGAAAGTACCTCCAATTAATAATACCCCTGCTAAAGTTAAGCAGGGGAGCCGGAATTAATTTTTAACTAATTCATTTACTTTTTCAAGGACGAAAATGCCGCTATTTCTAATGTTTTCAACAACTTGTTGCAACACTTCTTTATCTTGAACGAGTGCAATACGTACGAAGCCTTCTCCGTGAGGTCCAAATGCATGACCAGGTGTAACAACGACATTCGCACGATCCATTAATGCATAAGCGAAGTCTAGAGAAGTCCATCCTTGTGGAATTTCTGCCCAGACAAACATACTACCAGCTGGCTTATCGACATTCCAGCCAAATGTTCGGAATCCATCGACTAAAGTATCTCTCCGTTCTTGATAAATATTGCGGTTTTTCTCACAAAATGCAGCGCCATTTCTTAGTGCTGCAGATGCTGCTTTTTGAATTGGTAAAAATACACCGTAATCGGTATTAGATTTAAATTGAGTAAGTGCACGAACAATTTCTTCGTTTCCAATCATATATCCAATACGGCTACCTGCTAAACTATAACTTTTTGACAAAGAATTGATTTCTACACCAACTTCTTTAGCACCAGGTACAGAGAGGAAGCTAATTGGCTTATTACCATCGAAATAAAATTCAGCATAAGCAAAATCATGGACAACGATAATATTATGCTTTTTCGCGAATGCGATTACTTCTTTAAAGAAATCTTCATGAGCCATTGCTGGAACGGGATTCCCTGGGAAGTTTAAAATCATCATCTTCGCTTGATCGGCAATTTCTTCAGGGATGACTTCTAAGTCTGGTAAGAAATCATTCTCTTTCTTTAAAGGCATGTAGTAAGATGTTGCACCAGCCATTTGAATACCTGTTTCATAAGCTGTATATCCTGGATCAGGAACTAATATAATATCACCTGGATTTGCATAAACCATAGGTAAATGAACGAGCCCGTCTTGTGAACCCATTAATAATAAAACTTCTTTATCCGCATTTAATAAAACGTTATGAGTATTGTTGTAATATTCAGTTACAGCTTCGTGAAATTCTTGAATACCTGATAATGTATACCCGTAGCTCTCTTTCTCACTCGCTGTATGTACCATTGTTTCTCTTACAAAATCAGCGGGCGGCATATCAGGATTTCCGATGCTCAAATCAATCATGTTATGACCTGCTGCAATTTTTTCTTTTTTATAGGCTCCTAATTCACTAAATATAGAAGATTGGAATGCTTTCATTCTAGTTGCTAACGTGTAAGTCATCAAAACCCCTCCTAAAACAGTGCTTTCATTCTGCATTTTTAATTATTCTGAAAACACATGTTTATATTTTATCATTTTTTTATGAAAATTAAAATGATTGACAAATTTAGAGGAAGGATTAGCCTATTTTGAAAAGTATCGATGTAAATAGCGTAGATGCGTTAATTGAAATGTCTATTATAGGATTCATTTTATATAACTTAAGGTATTCTCTAGTTTTTATTAAGTATATTTCTCATGTTTTGAATGAAAAAGAATACGAAAACAAGGGCTATTTTTGTGGCCGATTTCTAAAGTGAAATAACGCAGAAAATATTTTCTGCGTCTCCTCTGAAATGTAATCATTTCTTTTTATATGTGCATAATTTTTCGGCTGTCAAAAAGTATACATTTAGTGTACCGTCGGCAACTTTTAAAGTTTGGTCCGATGTAAATGAATTACCATAATCAATGTGATATACATTAGAATTTTTGACAAATGAGCCTTTATATAAATCGTCTTTATTCTTTGTGGTTTGCATTTCTACTAAATTTTGCACAATTTCCTCTTTATTTTCTTTTTTGACAACTGTTTCAAATTTATAATATACAGGGCATTCACCATTTTTATTGTCAACGACTTCCCAAGAACCGTATATATCGTTATTGCTGCATCCACTAAGTAGGATGATTAGTATAGGAATTGTAAGTAGAACCTTTTTCATTTTGTGCTCCTTTCTTTTAAATTTGAATAAACGTGCGAATACGATAGGGATATTATAATAAATAAAGTTTAAATTTTTTTAAAGAATTATTTAATTTCATATAAAAATTTAGGAGAAATTAAATAAGCATGAATCTAGTGTAAAGTCAGATTCATGCTAGTACCATAGCCTATGTTATGTCTTTTTTGAGGATAAATAAAGAGGAAAGCAGAATCACTATTCCATTTAATATATATACGCTTGCGATCATAAAGGCTAACGTACCTGCGCCAAATCCTGCTTTATCGAATATAGAAGCAAATGTTGCGATAGTCAAAAAGATAATGGGAGTCAGTAGTAAAAATATGAAACCTGCCACGATTCTTTTTTTAAAACTATGTCCAGATAAGGAAATGGCTAAAAAGTTTAGGATGCTAAACAGCGCAATTGCAAAGAGCAGGACAATAAATACTTGGATGCTATCAGACATTTTACCACTCCTTTTATAAAGAGTACTTTTTATAATCTATTCGAAATTAAAGGAGGATACTCCTTTAGGTAATTTCAATAAACGTAATAAATAGGCGTATTATAAAACAAAGAAGTATGGATTCAATATTAGATCCATACTTCTTTGTTTATTTTATAAATTCGCAGATTGCGAATGCTGTTTTTCATAATGTTTCTGCTTAGAGAGGGAAATAGAAATAATCAATAATGAAACGACTCCGAAGATGAGAACCATATATTGTAACCCAATTGTATCTAAGAAGAAGCCTGTGCCAAGTAAGACGATTTGGAACATAACCCTCTCAAACATATTACGGAATGAGAAGAGGCGACCGTGATAACTTTTTTCCACTTTCGTTTGGAAAATCGTCGACATAATAGGGAAGAAGCAGCCAACACTAAACCCAAACAACCCAAATGATGTAAGAGCCATCCATTTTATATCGCTAAAGAACAATGACAGATGTGCAAAAGCAGTACAAACTGCGAAGAAATATAGTAATTTTTCAGGTTTGAAATGATCAGATAGACGTTTAATTACGAAGGCACCTATCATAAATGCGACACCTTCAATTGTATATATGAACCCTTTAATCGTAGGATCATGTTGCATTTCGCTAATGTTAATAACCATTAAATTAAACCCAGCTATAAATAATAGAGGGATGATACTTAATATAAGTGCTGTAAAAGCAATAGGAATTCCTTTTAAAATACGAAATACTTCCATAAAGCTATTATCTTTTGCAGCTTGTTTACTTGGTGTTGTTGATTTCTTGTCTTCGAATTGTAGGAAGAAAGTCGAGAGGAATAATAAGGCGTATGCTGCCATTGAGAAGGCATACATGTACTGTAAACTCATCACAACTAAAAGAATTCCACCTAGTGAAGTACCTGCAATACGAGCAATTGTACCAACATTCATATGTACACCGTTCATTTGTAATAACTCATACTCACGTACGATGAGTGGAATTACAGATTGTAATGCAGGGAAATAAAATGCTGCTGAAATTTGAAGAGCAACCATAAATGCAATCATAAATGCGATACTTTCAAATTGAATAGCAAAAAACATGAAAATAACACTTAAAACTCGACCAAACCCAGCGTAAAGAAGAACTTTTTTCTTTTCATACTGATCGATGACACGGCCAGCCATAGGTCCAACTAGAACACCGGCTAATAGTCCGATAAATAATATAACTGATTTCATGAAATCAGAAGGGACATATTTTTGCATAAATTCAAGGTTGCCAAGAATACCAAGCCATAATCCTAGACCTGCAATAAACTCCCCAATTAAAACAATCCAAACGTTTTTATTACGCCACATAACATAAAACCTCTCCGTCTTTTAAAATGAAAAACGCGTATATAAAACCTCCTTATTTATGTAGTGTTTTTATACGAACTTTTTTAGAGTCAGAGTCTATATTACGTGTTTCATAAGTGGATTTCAATCTTTTTGATTTGTCAAAAATTTGATGTGTTAAGTGCTGAAATAAGTGAATCAAAACGTGAAAATTTTATGATTAAAGCTAATAGAAAGTAAGAATATATATATAAAAGCAAGAACGATAACTACGCCTCGCTTTTCTCAAGTACAAAATTAAATATTAGATTCACTTAGCAACATTTTTGCTCTTTTTCAATAGCTAAAGCGCTAAAAGATAGAGGACCAACAACTTCTGCACTAGCACCACTAGTAAGGTTTTCTACAGTTAATGAATATTCGTGTGTTCCACTGCTAACGTTTTGATCTATAGCTTGAAATGTTTGTACGTAAAATTGTTCAGAATCTGTAGATTCAATACCTACTTGTGCATTAAAAATTTCAATATTATCACGGAAAATTCGGAATAAAACTTGTGAAGTCCCAGTTATTCCTTCTACACCAATTGTAGCGATTAATTCTACTCGATTATTACGTGAATCTCTACTTGAAATTCTCAATTTCAAATTTGCTAAAATTGCTTTATTTGGAGAAGCTGGGATTGCAAAAGTTGTTTCACCAGTTTTACTAATAGGTTGAGTAGCTTGGTAATCAATGATATGAGTCATATTCTTCACCTCCTTATATACTAGAATATGAAAATAGTGAAGAATTAGCTTGGACAAATACTAGATTATTTAATAGAGTCAACAACAATTATTGAAAAGAAGAAATTCACATAAAAGCATTAAGAATATATCACAATAAGATGATATTTTTCTTAATGCTTTTTGTAATTAAGCAGAGTATTCTTCTTTACGTACTTCAAAAAATTCATTACGTCGTAAGTAATTATAAATTTTCTCTGAAACCTCTTCTTCTTCAGACACCAAGAAACGATGATCAAAAGCGTAGAAAGATTGACCTTTAATTAATTTTACGTAATACATATTAAACGCCTCCTGACACTAGATTATTACTTGCTTCATATTTATGATGGCCTATATGTCTGCTAAAAATACTTGGAGTTTCAAAGGGGATAAGCAGAGGGATGAAAGAGCTTACAATTCTGTAAGGTTTATGTCACCTTTTTCGATAGTTTACATTCGCTAATTTCTTCTATACTACAAATAAGTTACATAAAATAAGGGGGTAAAAAGATGGATGAAGTAATTGGAGAAGTTGTAGCAGGCATTTGTGAATTTGTAGTAGAAGTAACAGCGGATGCTATAGGAAGTTTAGTTTCCGGAAATGATGAGGAAAAAGAAACATTATAATAATTTGTAAAAGTATAAAGTTGATCGAATTAAAAAAGCTGATTTCCAAAGGGAAGTCAGCTTTTTTATTTTTTACATTATATTAACTTATTTTGAATATTCATTTGTTATTATATAGAAGAAACCGATATAAGGAGGTGAATAAACAAATATGTCGAATTTGGAGTGTGATTTATCTGTTTCTCGTTTGATTGTGGTAAATATAGAGGAAAAAGAATATCATTTTATTGTTCGTGAACATCCGATTGTAGGGGATTTTATATCGCTATTTGAAAATGGAAAAGAATATGGTTTAATAGATAAACAAATCGCTAATAAAGATAAATTTATTACATCAGAGCTTACTAAGTTAGATTATTTTAATATAGATGTTTTATATCTTACACCTGGGTGGATATGGATTGGTATGGATCAATTTGGTTTACATGCTCGTGAGGCTACTTATAACGAAGTAGATGTTATTATGAAGTTGAAAGAGGATTTATATTATATAGATATATACGAAGAAATAAAAATATAGTCAATATTTAGTCAGGTTAGGGGGAAAGTTCCCGTAGCCTTTTTTTTGTTTAATGAAATAACGTATAATCATATTATTTTGATTATAAGGGAACGTGATGAGAAGTGAGATGAAAAGAGGATTTGAAAATACATGAAGAGAATTGTAATAATTATATGAGTCGTATATGTAAATAACAATAGAAAGAAGATGATAATATGAGTAAAGAAGAGCTTGTGAAAAAACAGTTTGGCAGTAATGCAGATAAATATGTAAATAGTAAAATACATGCTAAAGGACTGGATTTACAATATGTAGTTCAACAAGTTGAGTCTCGTCATAATAATCGTCTTCTTGATGTTGCTACTGGTGGCGGACATGTGGCAAATATGTTAGCACCCATGTTTGAAGAAGTAGTTGCACTTGATTTAACAGAACAGATGTTAGAAAAAGCAAAAGTTTTTATAAAGCAGAATGGGCATGAAAATGTATCTTTTGTAGCAGGAAACGCAGAGGATTTACCATTTGCAGACCATTTTTTTGATACAATCACATGCCGGATTGCAGCCCATCATTTTATGAATCCGGCTCAATTTATTTATGAAGTAAATCGTACATTGAAGGATAATGGATTATTCATCTTAATAGATAATGTTTCGCCAGAAAATAATGAATATGATACATTTTATAATTTTATAGAAAAAAAGCGAGACCCAAGTCATGAACGAGCTCTAAAAAAGACAGAATGGCTTACTTTATTAGAAAAAAACGGTTTGCAAATGCAGTCATGTCTTACTTTTGATAAGAAGTTTGATTTTGACTGGTGGTGTAATATGATGGATGTCCCTTTACAAAAGCGTGAAAAATTAACAGAATGTATGATGAAAGCACCAAACGAAATGAAGGGATATTTTAATATTCAATTTAAAAATAATAAAGTAGAATCGTTCTATACTGAAATGGCTATGTTTATATGTAAAAAAAGTACAACGTTAAAAAGATAAATGTGTTGCAGTCTTTCTGAAGTACGATATACTTAGTACAGAGAAACTGAGAATTGAGGAATAGTTATAATGATTCGTGTACGCATTGAAGGTTCTGAGGAAGAAATGCTTGAATTTATGGGGAAAATGCCAGACATTCCTGGATTTGAAAAGACACATATGAGAGAGCCGAGAAAAGGAAATAACCCGAAATACGATTCAAGTAAAAATGTACTTGCATATTTGTCTTATAAAAAGATTGAAGTCGCCAATAAATAGGCGACTTTTTTAGTTTGCGCTGTTTCACCGCCTTGTCTTTTTCACATAATAATAATAGTAGATTATGCTGAAGAGGGGTGAGAATAGTTAATAAGAAAATTATCTTTTTTGGAGACTTTGGTATTGATGACGCCGTAGCGTTAATTTATGCAAATAAAACATGTAAATTAGATATTCTAGGTATTGTTGCTGAGTACGGGAATGTATCACGAGATATCGTTACGGAAAATGTTTATTTTTTAGAAAGGTACTATGCTACACAAGTGAAAATTATTGAAGGTGCGAGTAGACCGATGACAGCTGAAGAGCCTTTGTTTTTCCCTGAAATCCACGGGGATCACGGTTTAGGTCCTATTATTCCACCTGAGATGAGAATTTGTAAACGAGAAAATTTTTGTGAATTAATCAAATTAATCGAACCTTGTCCAGAAGATATTATAATTGTGGCGACAGGGAGACTAACGACGCTTGCTACGTTATTTTTATTGTATCCAAATATAATGGATCGTATTTGTTCGTATTATATAATGGGCGGCGCTTTCCTATTTCCAGGTAATGTTACACCAGTATCTGAAGCGAATTTTTATGGTGATCCAATTGCAGCAAATATTGTTATGAAATATGCGGAAAACGCTAGCATATACCCGTTAAATGTAACACAGGGCGCGCTTATTACGCCTGAAATGGCCAATATAATAGATAAACAAGGAACTGGACAGGCGAAACTCATTAAACCAATGATTGATTTTTATTATGAGAATTTCTATAAAAAAGAATATCCGGGTATTGGTGGAAGTCCTATACACGATTTACTACCGTTTATCTCGTTTATAAATGACAGTATTTTCGAATATAAAAAATCGGCAGTGTGGATTAGTACGACAAATGATGTGACTAGGGGCCAAAGTGTAGCAGACTTTAGAAAAATAGCTGAGCCAACAAGGTTTGATGATCGGCCGATTCAAAGAATTGCTGTTGGTTTTAACTATGCAGCTTTTAAAGAAGAGTTTATGCGAACAATATTGAAGCCAGATTGTTCTTAATGTGTGTAATAACAAGTCGGATAAATCGTTAGTTCAAAAAAAGGTTTAATCTGTGTGTATTATTCTCAAAAATCTTAAAGTTGAACAACATGAATAACTTATGAAAAATGTCACATAACTAATGGTAAGCAATTGTTTCTAATTATATTTTGATTGGTGAAATGTAAAGGAGGTTATTATATGATTTGGTCTTTAATCGTCGGTGGTATGTTAGGATGGCTTGCGAGCTTAATTACTGGAAAGGACGTACCTGGTGGTGTAATTGGTAATATTATTGCTGGTATTATCGGTTCTTGGGTTGGTTCGAAATTACTTGGTAGTTTTGGTCCAGTCATTGGCGGATATGCAATTATTCCAGCTTTAATCGGTGCGATCATTTTAATTTTCATCGTAAGCTTCTTATTACGAGCAATGCGAAAATGAATGTAAGGACTGTTTACATTTGTAAGCAGTCCTTTTTATATGTTATGCTAGTATTATACAATCAGGAGGTGTCAGCATTGAAATCATTTACAGTAAATTTCCATCAAGAAGATAATGCAAAAGCGACAACAGTACATAAATTAAGTGAAGAGGACTTCAATAAAGCAACTGAAAAAGGTACTCGTCATTTATTTGATTTAGATACAAACGTTGGCTTCTTCGTATTCTTTGATGCAGAAGATGCAGAAGGAAATGATCAATACTTAATGTTACAATATGAAGGGGATCATGAAGAACCAACTGCATGCTACGGATTTGATTTAAAACTATACTATCAATTTTTAGCACTATACTTAAACGATCTTGAATTCCAAGGCGAAACAGATGAGGAAGAGGAAGAATACGGTCCAATTCATCATTTAGCGCATTTACTTTATCATATTGTTGAAGATGGTAAATCAATTGAAGTGTAATATACATATTTGAAGCTGCTCTTTTTGGGCAGCTTTTTTATATGACATTGAAATGGTGTACTGTAAGCTAAATAAGGTGAAATTTTAATCAGTGGGGGTTTTGTTCATTCCCACTGATTATCAGTTCTCACCAATTTAGCTTTTACGGGCAGCAGGGCCCCCACCTAACTTCTTTGTTTCCGCTGAATTTTGAGGTGGGGATCTTACTGCCCGGCAAATAGCGGGATAAATTAATAATAGAAATTTATTTATTACTTTCATGTTAGCGTCGTAAAACACCTGTTATAATGATTGTAATTAAATTCTTGGAGGCTAATTCTATGCTTGTAGATGTAAAAGCTTTTATTAAAGCTGCAGGTTTAACATGTATTTCATCATTAAGTGGAGATAACACGTTTGCTTATAATTTTGAAACAGTAAAAAACACTATCGCTACATTTTTTAAGAAGCTAAGATTTACCGTTTAATTTCATTTCAACCAGTAGGAAAAGAGTAATCACTTCCTACTGGTTTTTTTGTTTCAAGGAGCTGTTGTGACAGCATGTTTTAAGTTATAGATAGAGGATATTATCATCGAGAAGAGAAGGTTTAAAGAAGGAGATGAATACGATGATTAACAATATAATTCCAAGTTTTTTAAAATTATGGGAAAGTGACGATTTAGAATTAGAAGTCCTTAATTCATACTATACTTCGCATCCGGTTGATTATCGAAATGAATAAAATACAATAGGGGGTAAAAATGATGAAAGTATATTTCAAAATAGTTATGTTATTTCTTGCTTTTACATGCACATTTGCATTAGCAGCATGTAAAGGGACAGACGAAAAAAAGGAAGCAAATCCAGCCTCGGAAAATCATAAAAATGAACAAAGTAATTCTTCAGAAGAAAAGAAAAATCTTGAAGCAAAACCAAGTAATGAAAAAACAACAAAACCATCAGCTGAGCAAGATTCGAAAGATAGAACACTTAATCAAAAATCAATTAACCACGTTAAAGATTTGTTTGAACTAGCAAAAGAAGGAAAGGTACCTAATGTGCCATTTGGAGCCCATACAGGGGATATTGAAGAAATTGAAAAAGCGTGGGGGAAAGCAAATAAAACCGAATATGCAGGGAATGGAATGTACGCAACTTTTACAAATAAAAATGTTGTTTTCGGATTTAATAAAGGGTCACAAGTTTTTGATGTACGCTCATATCATGCGGAACTAAAATTGATTACATTACAAGAAATTGAAAAAGCATTAGGAAAACCATCTTCAGTTAAAGAGAATGGTGAAGATAAAATATATGTATACAAAGTAAATAACCAGTATGAATTGAAATTTGTCATTCCAAAATCGACTGGTAAGGTCGATCATATTTCCGTATTTTCGCCAGAGGATAGTATTAATAAAATGGCAGGATAAGAAATTAAGTGATTTCAAAAACACCTCACTTTCTTGAAGTGAGGTGTTTTTAGTTGTAAACAAGGAATGTCTCCTGTCATATAAAACATACTTTCATATGCGAAATACTTCACTTTTATTTTTTAGCATTTATCCAATAAGAAATGTTGATCTACTGAAAAAGTAGTAACCTATAAATTATGTGTAGGATGGTTCACGATTTTTTTACGTTCCAAACTTTGAACAAATAGCGCTTGAACAATACCTCCAACTAATAAGAAGCTAGCACAAATATAAAACAGCATACTTCCATTTAACTTACTTAATATAACTGCGCCAATAACTGGTCCACACGTTCGAGATATATCCCAGTGTATACCGTAAATTGAAAAATATAAACCACGTTTATCATGAGGTGCAATTTCTGAAACGAATCGTAATAAATGGTTTAGAGCAATACTTTCTCCAATGACTAAAAAGAGTAAGGTGAAGAATAACGACAATATCGTCGTTGAATAACTAAAGCCAACTGCAGCTATTGTATAGCAGGCGTAAGAAATAAGGATGATTTTCGCCATAGAAAATCGTTCAGACCATTTTACGAGGAAGATTTGTAGAATGATTTCCAAAATGGCTTTGCATGTTGAAATAAATGCGAGTATGAATACGAGATTAGGAAATACATGTTCTGCAAAAATACGATAATTCGTCTCAGTTTGTGCATAAAAAAAGCTAATAGGAAGTGTAGAAACCATAAGACCGAATATGGCGTAATGTTTAAAAACAAATTGCTTTGGTGAACTTGCCTCAACTGTTTGTTTCGACTTACTTATAGGTGGAACAGTTTCTGGGAGCTGGGTCCAAACAACAACAGCATATATCGTAAGAGTTACACTTTGCACGATAAATAAATATTCTGGGTGAGTATTATAAAAACTTGCACCGATTAAAGGGCCGACTACGGATCCGATTGCTCCCATCGTTTGTAGGAGAGCAAAAATCTCTGCTTGCTGCTCTTGTTTTGTTAAATCAGCAATTTGTGCACGCTGAGCTGGAATGTATAAGGAACGGCCAATACCATTAATGACATATAACAGTGCAAATATAAAAACGGATTGAGCGAAAACGAAACTACCGATTGCAACACCTTGTAGTAATAATCCGAGTAACATAATCTTTTTTCGGCCATATTTATCAGTAATTCCTCCAGCAATAAGTGTAAATAAAATGTCTGAAAGTGGCTGCAGTCCGAAAATCAGCATAGTTATTATTACATTGCCGTTTAACATTTTATTGACGTAAATAATCATAATGAGAGCTAACATAGATTCAGTCGTTCGGGTTAATAATTCACCGCACAGTCTAATAAAAATAGGTTTATTGTAACGAAGTAAGAGATAATTCAATATTAATTCCTCCTTTCTATATTGAAATGATAAGATGAAAGGAGAGTTGGAAAAAGGGTAGAAACAATAGGGAGTATTTTTCACCTTTTAGGGGGAGTATGATGTTTATTTTAGATCAATACATTGAACTATGGATTGCTTATGGAAAAGGGAAAAAAGAGGGAGAACGATTGGAAGTAACAGTGCAAAATATATCTAGAACACTATTTTGTACAGAGCGTAATAGTAAATTAATTATAAAAAAATTAGATGAGTTAAATTGGATTAAGTGGTTTCCAGGTCGCGGCAGAGGAAATCGTTCTAAGTTAATATTTCAAAAGCACCCGATGTCTTTAATTTTAGATAGAGGAAAAGAAATAACGAAAAAAGGGGATGTGAAAAGCGGAAGCATATTTGTGGAACGCTATAGCTCACATTTTCCATCGGTAAAGGGAGAATATCACTCCTGGGTGGATTCAATATTTGGTCATAAGGTTGAAATGACATCTGAAGGGAGAAGAGATGTACTCCGGTTGCAAGTACAAATGAATTTAGATATCACATTAGATCCTGTATACGCTACAATGCGTTCAGAATGCCATATGGTAAAACATATATTCGACACACTCGTGTATGTAGACGGTAATACAAACATTATAGAGCCAAGACTTGCATTTCACTGGGAATATAATGACGCTGAAAAAATATGGACGTTTTACTTACGAAAAGGAGTTCACTTTCATAATGGAAAACAACTTACTGCACATGATGTTATATACTCGTTGAATCGATTTATGAAGCTGGAAAATAATGCACACGCATGGATGTTACAACACGTTGAAAATATCCGTTCAGTGGATGACTACGTTTTCGAAATTCAATTACATACGGAAAATCGAATGTTTTTACATATGCTAAGTGCAGAACAGTGTTCTATCGTGAATGAAGATGAAGCAGGAGGGTTAATTGGAACAGGGCCTTTTCAATTATATAAAAGTAATGAAAATCTGTTCATTTTAGAAGGACATCCTTTATATTTTCGTGAAAGACCTTTTTTAGATCGTATTGAGTTGTGGAATGTAGAACAAGGTGTAAGTACATACGATGTTTTAGTAAAGGCGCAGTATAAAGATAAAGAAAAATATAATAAAGAATTGTCTCGGCTTGAGTCGAACGTGACATATATAACATGTAATCTTACGAAAGAAGGACCAATGCAAGATGCGTTATTTCGGAAAGCGTTATATCAAATCATTCATGGTTATACAATCGTTCAAGAACTCGACGGAGAACGTGGAGAAGTGGCAAAGAAACTAATATTAGCAAATGAAAGCATAGTAGATATTGACGAAGATATCGAAAGTTTAATTAAAAGGAGTACTTATCATAGTGAAGTGCTACAACTCTACACATTTACAGGACGAGATCATGTTGAAGATGCACAATGGATACAAAAAGAGTGTGCGAAGTACGGGATTCGTGTAGAAAATAATTTTCTTGAGATAGAAGAGCTATTGGAAGTAAGTACGATACAAAAGGCCGATATGATGCATGATAGTGCCACAATAAGTGAACGAATAGAAGATAGTTTATTATATATGTTTCTTACAAAAAATAGTTTTATTCATGGACAAAGCAGCATGGACTTTCATGAAAAGTTGTCTCCTTATTTTAGACAAGAAGAATTAGAGAAAAGAGTTACACTGTTACGCGATATCGAGGATACTTTGTTACGTCAAATTCATATTATTCCTTTATATCGTAATAAACAAGAGGTAAGTACACATGAAAAAGTTCAAAATATAATGATTAATTCACAAGGTTGGATTGATTTTTATAATATTTGGTTTAAATCTTGATATATAAGGGCTTTTGCACATTTTCATAAGATGTGTAAGAGCCTTTTTGTATGTGAGAATAGGTTTGTTTTACACATTGTTACGCTACTTGTGATAAAAGTCTATTTACAGCGTAACAGTGTTATGTTACATTGTTATCAGGAAGGAGTGTTATACAGTTGAGTACAGATTTAATTTCAAAAAAAGATTTATTAGAACTAACTGGTATTTCATACGGACAGTTATATAGGTGGAAAAGAAAAAATTTAATTCCGGAAGATTGGTTTGTACGAAAATCAACGTTTACAGGTCAAGAGACATTTTTTCCGAAAGAAAAGATATTAGAGCGTATCGATAAAATCCAAACGATGAAAGAGGATTTATCACTTGATGAACTAGCGAACATGTTTTCACCGAGTGTGAGAGAAATTCTTTTAACAAAGGAAGAGATTTTACGCAAGGGGATTGCATCAGAACCAGTTTTACAATTTTTCATAGAACAAACGAATAAAACAGCAGAGTTTCAATTTGTAGACATTCTTTATGTGTACATGTTAGAAGAATTACTACAATCAGGAGAGATTAGTTTAGAAGAAGGAAAAATGGTCTTGCAAGTTTTACGTGAAAATTATGAAGCAATGAAACATAAAACTTGTGACTTAATCATCGTCCGAAAGTTAGGGATTTCTACATGTTTATTAGTTTCAAACGTGGACGATTTAATTTTTGAAAAAGGCACCAAAATCGTTTTACGCGAAGCGATTATGAAATATACCGAAGCATTAAAAACTAAATTGTTGTAGTGGAGGAGAAAGTATGCGTACAGATAATTTGATTATAAATGGTTACGGTTCATCGAATGGCGGCGAGTTTCATAAAGTGCAATTAAACGGAAAAGGAACTGTGAATGGAAATGTTGAATGTGAGCAATTTGAATGTAACGGTTACGGTGCAGTTACTGGTGATTTGAAAAGTAGCAGTGCACGAATTAGCGGATCTGGTAAAGTTGATGGTACAGTTCATGCTGAAACGATGCGAATTGATGGAAAAGCAACAATTACGCAAAATGTAAAAGCAAACAGTTTGAAAATTGCAGGAAAAGGTACGATAGGTGGAAATGTCACTGGTGAAGAATTTAAAGTCAATGGTCAAGCTACAATTGACGGTAATTGTGAAGTGGATACTTTTTCTTCAGAAGGACAATTTACAATCGGTGGTTTATTAAGCGCAGATGAAATTAATATAAATATTCACGGTACATGTCGAGCGAAAGAAATTGGTGGTCAAACGATTAAAGTAAGACATAGATCAGGTACATTTAGTAGGTTATTTAAAACAGTGTTTGGCTTGCAGTTAGAAGCTGAACTATTAGAAGGTGACAATATCGATATTGATTATGCTCACATAAGAACGGTAAGAGGAAACAATGTTACAGTAGGAGCAAACTGTGAGATTGAACTGATTGAATATACCGGTGTTCTTACTGTTGATAAAAATGCAAATGTAAAAGAAATTAAGCAGGTTTAACGGAAGGGAGAAATCAGTATGGAACATCCACATAGTCTCACAGTAAATGGTTCTGGTAATTCAGCAGGCGGAGATTATAATAAAGTGAAGATTCGCGGTGAAGGAACAATTACGAATGATATGAGTTGCAATGAGTTTAAAACGTACGGAACGAGTGATGTACACGGTAATGTGAAAGTGAAAAACTATGTCGTGTATGGAGATAACGAAGTACAAGGAAATGTAGATGCGGAATATGTAAAAGTATATGGTAATACACAAATTCATGGTGATGCTCATATTGAAAAAACAAAAGTTAGAGGTATGATAGATATTGAAGGAAAGTTTTCAGGTGATTTCGTAGATGTAAAAGGTGCTTTAAATGTAAAGGGAGATATTGAAGTAGAAGATTTATCATTAACTGGTGGTCTTGAAAGTGATGGATTACTTAATGCTGAAAATATTCAAATCTCACTTCGTTATGAAGGCAGTAAGGTAAGAGAAATTGGTGGTAAAAAGATTACTGTTCGTAAAAAAGCGAGATTTATTCCTTTTACTAGTCATGCTGGAAACCTCCAAACTTCGATTGTTGAAGGAGATGATATCTATTTAGAACATACGATTGCTGAAGTTGTAAGAGGCAACAACGTCACAATTGGTCCTGGATGTGAAATTAGTGTTGTAGAATATCATACTAGTTTTAATCAAAAAGGTAATGCAGTCGTAAAAGAACATAAACAAATATAAGTAGTATGAGGGAGAGCAAGAGATATGGTTGAGAAGAATAATAAGCTCGGCTTTGTTGTGGCGGGCTTATTGCTAGGTATTTTAATGGCATCGATGGATAATACCATTGTCGTAACGGCGATGGGAACAATCGTTGGTGACTTAGGAGGCCTCGAAAACTTTGTATGGGTCGTTTCTGCCTATATGGTCGCAGAAATGGCAGGCATGCCGATTTTCGGTAAGCTATCAGATATGTATGGTAGAAAGAGATTCTTTATTTTCGGTTTAATTGTCTTTATGATTGGTTCGGCACTTTGTGGTACTGCTGAAAATATTACACAGTTAGGTATTTATCGTGCCATTCAAGGTATTGGCGGCGGGGCATTAGTGCCAATCGCGTTTACTATCGTTTTTGATATTTTCCCACCTGAAAAACGCGGGAAAATGGGTGGTTTATTCGGAGCGGTATTTGGATTATCTAGTATTTTCGGGCCATTACTTGGCGCATATATTACCGATTACATTAGCTGGCACTGGGTATTTTATATTAACTTACCACTTGGCATTTTAGCACTTATTTTTATTACATTCTTTTATAAAGAATCACGCGTTCATAGAAAGCAAAAAATTGATTGGTTTGGCGCAATTACTTTAGTTGGTGCAGTAATTTGTTTAATGTTTGCTTTAGAACTAGGTGGACAAAAATATGATTGGGATTCTAGCTTTATTTTAAGCTTATTTGGTGGATTCGCCATTTTAATCATCGCATTCATTTTTATTGAACGAAAAGTAGAAGAACCAATTATTTCATTTGAGATGTTTAAGCAGCGCTTATTCGGAATGAGTACAATTATTGCTTTATGTTACGGTGCTGCATTTATGTCAGCAACTGTGTACATTCCGTTATTTATTCAAGGTGTATACGGTGGTACCGCAACAAACTCAGGATTATTACTTTTACCGATGATGTTAGGATCAGTCGTAACAGCGCAGTTAGGCGGATTTTTAACAACTAAACTTAGCTACCGAAACATTATGATTATTTCTGCGGTTAATATGCTAATTGGACTATTCTTATTAAGCACGTTAACACCAGAAACAAGTCGTGCATTATTAACAGTTTATATGATTATTATCGGATTTGGAGTCGGTTTCTCATTCTCTGTACTAAGTATGGCAGCTATTCACAACTTCGGTATGGAACAGCGCGGGTCTGCGACTTCAACGAGTAACTTCATTCGTTCATTAGGTATGACACTAGGCATTACAATCTTCGGAATGATCCAAAGAACAGGTTTCCAAGATCAATTAGAAGAAGCATTTAAAGGGATGAGCGGGGGAATGAATACAAACGCTTTAGGGGATTCAAGAGCTATTCTATCAGAATCGGCAAGATCTCAAATCCCTCCGCAAATATTAGATAAGATTATTGACGCTCTTTCTAGTTCAATTGTTCAAACATTCATGTGGGCATTGGTACCAGCTGGATTAGCATTCATATTCATTTTCTTTATGGGAAATGAGCGCATGGTAATTAAGAAACAACAAACGAATAAAAAGAGTGAAACATCAAAAGCGTAATGAAAAAGCTCCTTTCTAATTGGAAAGGAGCTTTTTCGTATGTACGGATTTAGATTAGCCTTCGATAATTTCGTATTCTTCGTCTGCTAATAGTAAAATTTGTGTTTTCTTACCTTTGTTTTGAACTTCGATTACATCGTAAGCACCTAAGTCTCTTACTTTGCTTTGAGAAGCGTTAACCATAACTTCAATAGAATCAATTAAGATATCTTCTTCAATGTATGATTCAGGCAATGCCATATCTTCAGTATCTAATACACATGCGTATAGATTTTGTAAGTTTTCAGCAGTTGGGTTTTGTTCCTCAACATCAATGATGTTTTTTACTGCTTCCATATTTTCCTCTTTTGCTTGGTATACTTTAATTTTAGCCATTGTTTTAATCTCCTTTATAACGTAATCGTAGAGGCTACACCTTATTATAACGTTTTTTTCATGAAAGATGAAATTGTTATATGTATTTATAGTAAAAATTATGTGTCCTTACTCAAAAATGGTGTGATTTCCATATAAATGTACGATTAGGTAACGATATTGCTACGTTAACGTTATATTGTCCAAGCTTTTCTTATTTTCTTCTCATATATATGTAGTAGCAATTCTATATAGAGAAGGGATGGAGTGTAAGTGGGGTGTGAACCGAAACGTGATTGTGGGTGTTGCCAAAATAGTATATGTGAGTTTTTACAGAGTCTAGAACCGTATACAAAAGTTGAAAGTATCATAATAGCAGGAAACGAAATTGCTGTATCTTATTTTCTTTCATTTAATAAGAAAACAGGTATCGTATCATTCGTACAAGAAGACAATGAGGTTATATTTGTCGATTGTTCAAAGATTGATGCAATTCGAATAGGGAAAGTATGTAGTTGCAAAACAAAAGTTAAATATATTGAAGAGGACTTTAGCTTGCTAGGAAATGTTTGCCCGCATTGTTTAACGGAGGGGAGTACAATCTTTTTCGATTTTAACAATCCTGAATTAAATGTGTCTTTCCAAGCAACAACAATTAATCCACCTAGATGTACTGAATTTACAGATGATCTCGGGAATGTAGTAAAGCAAATTACTATAGTAGGTGAGGCGAGAGTTTCTAGAGATTTTGTTCAAGTACCTGAACTGGTAGGTTTTCGATTACTTTTATCACATCCAGCTGGAGACCCTTTAAACTACGGATTATTATTTAT
The DNA here is from genome assembly GCF_052646455.1 of Bacillus cereus group sp. Bce041. Classification (NCBI taxonomy): domain Bacteria; kingdom Bacillati; phylum Bacillota; class Bacilli; order Caryophanales; family Bacillaceae; genus Bacillus; species Bacillus cereus group sp. Bce041. The sequence continues at coordinate 419,276 of NZ_JBQXON010000004.1, read as the reverse complement.
TAATTTTCCTGATACGATTTTTATTTTTATATTGGCATCAAGCGGATACCTTTCCATTTCGAACTGTTTAAAAATAGAGGGCGGAACTGGTGATGCCGAAATAGAAGAGATGAAAAAAATGATAGAGGATGACGTTAACACGTACAAATCAGTTGTTAAATTGACTAAAGTATATAAGAACGGTGAGACGGAATCTTTTATTTATAAAAATGAGTTATAACACATGTATTTAAATGCACCCTCAAACTATTGTTGAGGGTTGTTACATAATTAATTATGTTGGTCCTTCAAACCGTTTGTTAACGGGTAAGAAATATATTTATTGTTGACTTATTTTATATGTTGATCATTTCATAGTTAGTAGATGTTATAATCATTTTATGTTTACTGATATTTTATAAATATTCGAAGTTTTAATTTAATAGTCAATTGCTTTTATGATGAACAGGTGGGTATGTATATGAATACGAATTATGGAGCGCTCATGAAAATGTTAAGAGTAGTTGATTCTAAAGAAGGCGGGAATGTAAATGATATATGAAGCGAATATACATACAAGAAAAAAACTAGTTTCTATGTTTGAGGATTTCAATAACGTTGTTTTACTTTCTTATTTACAAGGGCATATGGGTACTGCTTGGGTAAATGATCTTGAAAATCCAAAAGTAGCACAAGTTACGGTAGGGATTTTTACATTTTACGCTGGAGACCCAAATACGAAAGAAACAGAAGAGTTATTACGTAATATTCCAGAAAGAATTTTAGTTATCGTAAATAGTGAAGAGTGGAAACAACGCTTAGAAACATTCCATGAAAGAAAAATAGATAAGTTTTTACGTTATAAATTCAAACGAAATCCAGAAGTTTTTAATCGTTCAAAATTAAAATCTTTTATATCAGCACTTCCAAAAGAATATGAGTTAAGAAGAATAGACGAGCATATCGCAAATAGCCCTACATTACATAAGATATCTGAAGATTTCACAAGTCAATTTCATTCGGTAGAAGATTATATAAACCGTGGTATAGGTTATAGCATTTTATATAACGGAGAAGTTGTATGCGGTGCATCCTCGTATAGTATTTATAATGATGGGATTGAAATTGAAGTTGCGACTGATCACAATCATAGAAGAGAGGGCTTGGCAACTGTAGTAAGTGCAGCTCTTATATTGGATTGCTTAGAAAATGGAAAGTATCCAAACTGGGACGCAGCGAATACTACATCTGCTAAACTAGCAGAAAAGTTAGGATATGAATTTGATAAGGCATATGATACTTATTTTGTGGATAATAGATGAGTGAAGGGTTACATACTAAAAAATAAATGCGCCCTAGTACGTAAGTCTAGGGCGCATTTATTAGTTGGTAAATATCTTCATAACAATCATATCATATTTTATCTTTTGAATGTTTGGAATTAAAGATATTTATGTGACTTTTTGAAAAAATAAAAGAGCAGCTAGCAAAAGCCAACTGCTCCTCTCCAAGGGGAAAGGGAGAAGTACAATCATCTTATCTATAGTATTGACGGAACATAGAGTTTTAATCAAAGCCCGATTGGTGAGGGATTTGATTAAAACTCCCACTGATTAAAGTTTCACTTTATTACATTTACAATTTAAATAGTAGAACGTGTTTATCGTAGTTCTCCAAACACCAATTATATTTTTTTAGAATAATTGGATGGACTGCTTCTGTCGTAGTATCGACTTCAGTATATCCATATTTCTTATAAAAGTTTTCTAATTCCTCAAAAGGAAGACAATATACATTTTGTATTTGTGATTTTTTCGCAGTTTCTACTAAAAATGAAACAAGCTCACCAGCTAATTGAAGCCCTCTAAATTGAGGCAGAATAAAAATCCCGCCCATTTCTAAAGTATCTTCATCTATTTGGACTAATCGGCCAACACCTGCATACTCGTTGTTATATGTAATAATTGCAACTTTATCTCTCTTTAAATCACTTCGTACAAATCCTATTGAGTCATATTGACTATTAATCCATTTTAAATCGTTAGATGTGGCCAATTGAATACTCATATATATCCTCCTTCGGAATACTAGCGCTCTCTTCATTGTATAGAACATAAGATACTATATCAAAGGAACCTTGAGGTAGCCTATTTGTTTAAGTTATTAGTTAAAAGTGTGGGGTTGCTGGCATTGAATTGATGGCTTCACCAAACATAGGATAATAATCTTGTGAATTTAGTGTTACATAGTCAAAATAAAAATTAATTCATGCGTTCGGTAACGCACGATGGTTTAAGTGTAGAGAAGATCATAGGGGTATTTTAATTAGTAGCTACTATATTCATTGAAGTTATTAAGGAAATGTCGTAATCCCTAGCCTTAGTGATACAAATCATATTAGGGTTTAGTAAAAAAACTCTTCCTGAAAAAGAGGGGGATTAAAGATAAGAGCACTTCGAAAAGTGCCCTTCAGTAAACGACTACTTATTCTAAAAAGAAAGGATGCAATATATTATATGAAGTTTAGTGTATTTAAGTATGGGTCTTTTATATAAAAGTTTTATTTTGTTCCGAATAAAAAGGCGGTTGTTTCCGCAACCACCTTTCAGTAAAACAAAGCACTTTTTATGAAATAAATTATGGATGGTCCCTAAAAAAGGTATAGGATATACCCACATTTTTATAACTAAAGTGACGAACTCAGGTTATAAGGAAGGAACAATTATATTGTATGAAATCTATTCTAGAGTAGTCACAAAGAAAGTTGTCTTCTTATTAGAAGGCAGCTTTTTTTATTAGAAAAAGAAGTAGAAGATTAAGTTACTTGTCCAAACAAATTTTAAAAAAATACATAAAATGCTATTAGTTAGTCAATATTTTAATATTGCTAATTTTTAAGACTAAAAGGGGTGATTTTATGTGTGAATGTGAAGTTTGTAGACGAAAGAAAAATCGGGATCCATTAAACCGGGAGTTTGAGCCAAAAAAAGAGGATTGCGAGCCGAAAAAAGAAGATTGCGAATCATTAAATTATTATTCGTTTAGTAAAAATGCAAATTTTTTAGAGGAAGCTATACAAACAGATGAAATCGATCAAATTTCTGAGGAATATATTGAAATAGTTGATTCAGCAGATGTACAAGTTACTACTACAGATACAAAAGCTGCGCTATCTATCCAAGCGGCATTACAAGCAGCTATCGTAGTTGTAGTAAGTATTTCTATAGCAGATAGTGAAAAGGCAGATAAAATAACACAAGAATTATTTCAAAAATCAGCTATTAAACAAATTAATAGACAAAAAACATTTATTAAAAATTCTAGAAACGTAACCGTAACAACTACTGATACAGATATTGCAGTGAATATTCAAATTCTTCTTCAAATTTTATTAGCTTTATTAGTTAAACTAAACATTTTATAAAGTGTCTATCCTATTGATATTTAGCTATAAGTTTTCACTCTAAGTAAATGTTTTTTGTTGTAATACGTGGTACAAGCTTGGACTTTTTATTATGACTGAATTAATATTCAAGATTAATGGTAAGGCAAGTGTGGAAAACTACAAATAAAGATAAAATACATGATTTAACAGTAATGAAACTTATATTTATGTGAAGTGAAGGAAAGCTGTCTTCTTATTAGAAGTCAGCTTTTGATTTTATTAGCAAAAAGAAGTGAAAATAGAAGATTAAGTTACTTGTCCAAGCAATTTTTATTTCATTACATATAATGCTCGTAGATATTTAAAATTTTTATAGAAAATTGATTGGAGTGAATATTGTAAATGGATGATTTAAATAAATTTTCTTCCTTTAAGTTTGATAAGGATCAAAAGAATATAATTATAGACCTTTTACTCTCAGATATTTTTAATAGGCATGGGATAAATGAAGAAAAACTAAAAAATTTATCACCAGAAAAAAAGCAGCAAATTAAAAGTATTGTTTCTGAAATACAATCACAAGTTAATAATTATTTAGATTGAAAGGGGGTGAACACATGGACAAAACATGTCATTCAGATGAAAATAAAAAGTGGAGTGCATTAGATTCCTCAAATCCTCATCCATCTTTTAAAAATGCTAGCGTTTCAGAAGCAGCTGCGCAAGAAAGTAAAACGTATCAAATTTCTGAAGAATCTATTACAATTGTAGATTCCGCAGATGTAGAAGTTACTACTACAGATACAAAAGCTGCTTTATCTATTCAAGCAGCATTACAAGCAGCTATCGTGGTTATAATAAGTATTTCTATAGCAGATAGTGAAAAAGCTGACCGTGTAGCACAAGAATTGTTTCAAAAATCATCTATTAAACAAATTAATAAACAAGAAACTGTTATTAGAAATTCTAGAAATGTTACAGTTACGACTACGGATACAGACATAGCAGTAAATGTTCAAATTCTTCTCCAAATTTTATTAGCTTTACTAGTAAAATTAAATATTTTATAAAATGTTTAACTTGTTTTTATCTAGTGATTCTTACAGGTGAATATTCACTGTTTTAATTATAGTACAGGCTATAAATATTTATCATAACTGGACTAATATTCAACATCACCAAAGTATGAATTTGAAAAGATTATATTAAGATAAAGAATTAAAATATAATGATACAAAATACTTATAAAATTATTCGTGTTTTAGAAAAATAATAAGAAAAAGGTGTTTAAAATAGAATCATTTTCATTAATAGTTCAAGTTTTGAAGAATAGTGCATACAATATAAAGTGTTTTCCTTTCTTCATTTAAGTTTTACGTATATAATTTAAAAGTACTATTTTTATTTTATTATTTTATATTTATAACAGAATAGAGGTTTAAAAATGGGTGTTAAAATCATTACAGATAGTGCGGCGGATTTACCAGTAGAATTGCTGCAAGCATATGATATTGATTTAATTCCACTCCGTGTATATGATGAAGCAGAAACAGAGTATTTAGATGGAGTAACATTAGAGTCAGTTACATTATTGCAAAAAATGAGAGAAGGCGCTGTTTATAGAACGTCATTGCCTTCACTTGAAACGTTCCAAGAAAAATTTGTTTCTTATGCAAAAGAAGGTAATCCTTGTATATATTTAGCTTTTTCATCTGAACTGTCTGGTACATATCAATCATCAGTTGTTATTAAAGAGGAAGTAAAAGAAACATATGCTAACTTAGATTTAGAAATTATTGATACGAAATGTGCTTCGCTTGGTCAAGGTCTTGTCGTTTTAGAAGCTGCTAAAATGGCAAAAGACGGCGCATCAAAAGAAGATATTTTAAAGCGTGTTGATTTTCTAATGAGCCATATGGAACATATCTTCACTGTAGCTGACTTACAGTACTTAGTGAGAGGTGGACGTTTAAGCAAAGTCGCAGGATTTATCGGTGGTTTACTAAACATTAAACCGATCTTAAACGTGGAAGAAGGAAAACTTGTACCACTTGAAAAGGTACGAGGGAAAAAGAAAGTATTAAGCCGTATTGTTGATATTATGGAAGAACGTGGTAAAGACCTTAAAGGTCAAACAATCGGTATGACTCACGGTGACGATTTAGAAACAGCGGAAGCATTAAAATCATTAATTATGGAAAGATTTGGCTGTGAAGTATTTATCGTAAATACAATTGGTGCAGCAATCGGTGCACATACAGGACCTGGCGTTATAACGTTATTTTTCTTAAATGAAGTAGAGTAAAGGATTGATCTTTTGATCAATCCTTTTTTATTTTTTAATCTGTGATAATCGGTCGATATGGTATTGATGAAGATAAAATCTTTGAAGTTTTCCTATATCAAATGCAATCTTGTAGAGGAAGTATTTTTTATATGTGTAATGATACTTAATGGTAGAAGAAAAGAGTATAAATAAGAATATATTTATAGGAATTTAAATATTTGAAGATATCAAAATTTTTCCATTTCATATATAATTGTGTGGGGAGAAATATCTGTAACTATTTGTAAAAATAGGAGGCGGCTATAAAAATGCAAGAAAGTGCTAGATGGGATTTAAATCGCTTGTATTTGAATGAGGATATTCTATTTCCGATTTTGGAGTTGAAAGAGCAATATTTTGTAACAAAAGATGTAGAGATTCTTTCAAAGCTTATACAAGTTATTGAAAAAGCAGAATACTATTTGTACTGTCGATCGGTTGAAGAAAGTGTTCCATCTGACCTTACTAAATTGACCGTGAAAGTGAAGGAACTAAAAAGTGAATTACAGCAAGTAATAAAACATAATGAAGTGGAAACTTCAGATAATACTAAGTTAATAAAAGATGAACTTAATGCGTGGGAAAATATGTACATACAATTACGGGATAGGATAGAAATAGAGCACAATAATAAACTATTATCCTTTGGACAAGCAAATACTATTGCAATGAATAGTGATAATGAAAAGGAAAGATTAGAAGTATTCGATTCATTAACATGTGCTTTACATAAGGAAAAAGAAATCTTTGCTACTGTATTAAATCAAGTAGGGAGATTGCGTAATGCAAAGAGTGATGAAATAGAAGATAGAGAGATTTTAACACAATCTTTTCATGCGAATGGCATTTCAGAAACTGTATTATTCCAAATGTGGAATGCGACAGAAGAAAACCTTGATAAATTAGTAAGTGCTTTAAACGTGTATAAGAAAGGGAAAGCTTCGATTACATGGCATGAACTTATGACAGTAAAGGAAAGTAATGAGGTCATGATTCCTTTTTCAGTAGCAATACAAAACGTTTATGATGCATGGAAGAATATTGATGAAGAATTAGCAGAATTTGCACGTAATGCGATAGAAAGTGGTTGGGTAGATGCTGAACCGAGAGAGAATAAACCACCAGGCGGGTTTTGTGCTCCATTTTTCAGTGAGAAAGAATCGCGAATTTCCATTCGTTATGATGGGAGTATAAATAGTGTAAGAGTGCTCGCTCATGAATTAGGACATGCTTGGCATTTTTATAATATGAGTTTTGAACAATCTACATCTTTTTTAGATGATTATTTGCCAATGAGTACGGCTGAATCAGCATCTATTTTCTTTGAAACGGTACTCTTAAATTATCTAATTGAAACAACGGATAGTAAAGATACGAAAAAGTCATTACTTAGCTGGAAAATAAGAAATAGTTTTAATTATGTAATGGCAATACGAGCATCGTATCAGTTTGAAAAAACATTTTATGAAAAATGTAAAGAGGGTCCTTTAAGTGCTGATGAAATTGAGAAATTATCTATAATTGCACAAAAAGAAGCTTATGGAAATGCTTTAAGTGAATACCAGCTGTTTGTATGGATGAAATATATTCAATTTTATATAGCAGATGTTCCTTTTTACAATTATCCATACACGTTTGGATATTTAGTAAGTTTTAGCTTATTAGAAATAGCTCAAGAAGGTAAAAGTACTTTTCATTCGAAATATAAAGAGTTCTTACGAGAAACAGGAAAGGCTTCAGTAGAGGAGCTTATGAAAAAACATTTTGAAATAGATATAAGAAATTATGAATTTTGGAATAAAGCTTTTATTCAAATTTCTAAAGACATTGATGAATATTTGCAGCTTATATAAGGGGAGAGTACAGTGGATCAGCAATTTATAAAAGGTATACCTTTTTCAACTTTAGAATATGCAAAAGCTATAAGTTTATTAAAAGGTTGGTTATATGAACAACAAGAGAAACCAAGGTTTGTAGTAACTGCAAATCCTGAAATTGTTATGTCTGCAAAGGAAAATACGGAAAAATCAAAGGAGTTTAAAAAGATGTTACTATCTGCGGATTTAATAACAGCGGATGGGATTGGTGTCATAATTGGCTCGAAAATATTAAAAGGAACTTTGAAAGAACGTGTTACTGGGGCGGATTTAACTCACGATTTAATAAAATATTGTAACGACAATGAATATCGTGTCTTTCTTTTTGGAGCTGCGCCAGAAAGTAATAAAAAGGCATTAGAAAAATTAAATGAGCAGTTCCCAGGAGCACAATTTAAAGGACAGCATGGATTTGTAAATGGTGAAGAAATAGAAGAAATAAAAATGAAAATTAAGCAATTCAAGCCGCATTTATTACTTGTAGGACTAGGTTCACCAAAACAAGAAGAGTTCATTTATGAAAACATACAAACATTAAACATTCCGCTATCTATTGGTATCGGAGGAATGATTGATATAATATCTGGTACTGTAAAAAGAGCACCGAAAATAATGAGGGATACTGGAACTGAATGGCTGTATAGGTTACTCTCACAGCCGAAAAGATTAAAGAGACAACTTGTACTTCCGAAATTTTTATTGTCGGTTATGTCAGAGAGGATTAAAGGGATTAATTAATAAAGGGGACTACATACATGAACAGAATCGGCATTATCGGAGCAATGCAAATTGAAATAGATTTACTTTTAGAAAAGCTAGTAATACAAGAAGAACAGACAATAGCGGGAATGCCATTTTATATTGGAGAATTCATGGGAACAGAAGTAATTATTGCACGTTCTGGTGTAGGGAAAGTAAATGCAGCTGCATGTGCGCAAACATTAATTCATAAATTTAATGTAGACTCTATCATCAATACGGGCGTTGCTGGTGGATTACATCCAGATGTAAAAGTTGGTGATGTAGTTATTTCAACTAATGTTACCCATCATGATGTAAGTAAAAATCAAATGAAAAAATTATTCCCGTTTCAAGAGGAGTTTATTGCAAGTAAGGAATTGATAGAGTTAGCACGTAAAGCATGTAACAGTAATAGTTCAAATATTCAAGCTCACCAAGGAAGAATTGTAAGTGGTGAATGTTTTGTTGAAGATTCAAAGTTAAAGGCAAAATTAATAGACGAATACGCACCTCATTGTACAGAAATGGAAGGTGCAGCAATTGGACATGTTGCCTACATAAATGATATACCGTTTCTTGTTATACGATGTATTTCTGACAGTGCAGATGATGAAGCTCAAGTTTCTTATGATGATTTCGCGAAAACTGCTGCAAATTATTGCTCAGAAATTATTATTGAGATTCTTAAAAATATATCTGGTAAAACTATAGTCCAAAAGGAGAGATAAGAATGTTACAAGCATTAATTTTTGATATGGATGGAACATTATTTCAAACAGATAAAATTTTAGAATTATCGTTAGATGATACTTTTGATCACTTAAGATCACTTCAATTATGGGATACGGTAACACCGATTGAAAAATACCGTGAAATTATGGGTGTGCCGCTACCGAAAGTTTGGGAAGCTTTATTACCGGAACATTCTATTGAAATAAGAGAACAAACAGATGCATATTTTTTAGATAGACTAATTGAAAACATAAAAAGCGGAAAAGGCGCTTTATATCCAAATGTAAAAGAAATATTTACATATATAAAAGAAAATAATTGTTCCATTTACATTGCTAGTAATGGTTTGAAAGAATATTTACGAGCAATCGTAACTTATTATGCTTTAGACAAGTGGGTGACTGAAACGTTTAGTATCGAACAAATACAATCGCTAAATAAAGGTGACTTAGTTAAAAGTATTATGAACAAATATGATATAAAAGAGGCAGCCGTAGTTGGTGACCGGCTATCTGATATAAATGCAGCGAAAGACAACGGTTTACTGGCAATTGGATGCAATTTTGATTTTGTGCAAGAAGATGAACTTGCTCAGGCTGATATAGTAATAGATGATTTAATAGATTTAAAGCGGATACTGCCTGCTGTACAGAGATAAATAAAGTGTGTGCATTTTTTTCGAGTCCTATATGTCTTATTTTATGGAGGGGAATATGCTTAAAAATATTTTTAAAATTAGTAATATTCCTGCGGTTTTGTGGGGAGATAAGAGTGAAAAAATTTTTATTGCAGTACATGGAAATATGTCAAATAAGGAAGATGCAGTTATTCAAATATTAGCTGAAGAAGCCGATCGAAAAGGTTATCAAGTATTAAGCTTTGATTTACCTGAGCATGGAGAAAGAAAGAATGATAACACTCCTTGTAAAGTACAGTTTTGTGTTAATGAATTATCTATAATTATGAACTACGCAAAAGAACATTGGAAAGAAATAAACGTGTTTGCATGTAGTATGGGAGCATATTTTAGCCTTTTAGCTTTTCAAAATGATGTGATAGAAAAGGCATTATTTTTATCACCAGTAGTTAATATGGAACGAATTATAGAAAATATGATGAAATGGTTTAATGTAACACCGGAGCTTTTACAAAAAGAAATGACTATAGAGACACCTATTGGTCAAAAGTTATATTGGGATTATTTATGCTATGTAAAAGAGCATCCTATTAGTACATGGAATACAGATACATATATTATGTACGGAGCTAAGGATGAACTGTGCGAATTTGAAACTATTAACTATTTTACAAAAAAACATCGTTGTGAATTAGAAGTTATGGAGACGGGTGAACATTACCTTCATACTGAAGAACAGTTAAAAATATTTGAACAGTGGTTACACAAACATATCGATTAACAAATTATAATTTAACTTATACTTGCTAGAGAAGAATGGTGAATTTATAAACTGATATTATATTTGAGAGACATTATAAATGTATATGTATTCATTTAAGTAAACAGGTGCTTTAGTTCAATAAGAATTACACAACTTTAAAGAGCCTTACCACATACTAGATTGTAGCAAGGCTCTTATATTTTCATAATAAAATTAATTAACTGTATTATCGATTTACATATGAAGTGAAGTATATGCATACTATGAATTAAATAAAGTAACAACCATAAAAATGCTCAGAATAAATGATTCTCGAGCATTTTTATGTATTTTCGTACTTAGGGGGAATGGACTTGAAAGATATACATATTCAACAAATAGAAAATTTAATGGAATATGAATTCAGTCATCTCGTTCAAGACAGTGAAGAAGAAGGGTTTAATTTCCTTATAAGACTAATAAATGGATATAAAAACAAAGTAAATGTATTCAATAAAACTGGAGAATGTTTATATGGTATTTTTCAAGGTGATATGTTAATTGGAGTTGGAGGTTTAAATGAGGATCCGTACACAAAAGACAATAAGATTGGGCGGTTAAGGAGATTTTATATTTCAAGGGATTATCGGCGTTTAGGGTTAGGGAACTTATTATTAAACCAACTATTATGTCATGCGGAAAAGTATTTTGAAGTGATTGTTTTACATACTGACACGAAGCAAGGGGATGTGTTTTATACTGCGAATGGATTTGTAAAAGGGGGATTATATAAGGGATCGAGTCACTACAAACTATTATAGAGATTGCTATCCAAATAATAGCTACGAACAGGTTTTTTGTTGGTAAATCGATATATCTTAAAAATCGCTGATATATGAAGTTGCGATCCTTATATTAAAAACCAACTTTTATAATTTCATTTACTAAATTGTTATTATAAAAAAGAGCACCTTAGCTTTTAAAATTTAGCTTATAAGGTGACTCCTTTTCAGTCAATTACGTTTTAACCTGCATTTGTTTCAATAATAATCCTGGTTTACCTTTTACATAATAAAAATGCGGATTATTTTCATCATCATAAAGCATAATATAAGGCTTTTCATTTAGTGGGAGCAGTATAAGTACTTCGTCTATTGTAGTGTGTAACCATTGATTAGTAATAGAAACCGGCTTAGATAATGGGATTTTTATCATATAGCCATCTTTTGGAACGACATTTAAGTTTTTAAATGGACCAGTAATTGCTTTAGCGTATTGAACTGCTTCTTTTTGGATTACTGGATCTAAAGATTGTTTTTGAATGACCATTTCTTTTTGACAATCAAATACTTCAATTTGTTGATTTGTATTTGCAAACACATTTGTTGATAATAGAAATAAAATAAGAGAAATGACCCCGATTTTTTTTATCATAATACAACACCTCAACATTACTATCCCCTCAAAAGCTTTAAATATTTTTCTGTCACATTCATGTAACAAAGATGTTGTATGATACAATTGGTTTTTGTTTAAAAGCAATGGAGGAAAAAATATGAAAGTATTAATTGCAGATGACGAACAAGATATGTTAAGGATTTTAAAAGCTTATTTTGAAAAAGAAGGCTTTGAAGTATTATTAGCGAAAGACGGAGAGGAAGCACTTCAAATATTTTATGATGAAAAAATTGATTTAGCTATTTTGGATTGGATGATGCCGAAACATAGTGGTATTACTGTCTGTCAGGAAATAAAAAAGAATTCAAGCGTAAAAGTATTAATGCTTACGGCGAAAAGTGAAAGTGAAGATGAATTAGCAGCGCTTCAAAGTGGGGCAGATGAGTACGTAAAAAAACCATTTCATCCAGGAGTACTAATTACGCGAGCGAAAAAACTTATTCAGCATGATGATATTATTCAAGTACAAGATGTAAAGATAAATTTCGCCAAAAATAAAGTATATAAAAATGATATAGAGTTAGAAATTACAAAAACAGAGCTCGAATTAATAAAATGCTTTTTAAATCATAAAGGAACGATTTTAACTCGTAAAAAATTGTTAGACATTGTATGGGGATTTGACTATTTTGGAGAAGAGAGAACGGTTGATACACATGTAAGAAGGCTGCGTAAAAAAATTGGAGAAAATATTATTAAGACGCATCGTGGGCTGGGTTATAGTTTGGAGGAACAAAGTGAATAAACTTGGGAAAAAGCTATTTCTCAGCATTTCTTTAACCGTTATTCTTATATTTACAATTTCTTTATTATTAATTAACTTTCTCCTGCCGAAATATAATATTTATAAAACACGTGAAAACTTAAATGAATTTACAACTCAAATACAAAATGCGCCAGTCAATGATTTAGAAGATGTTATTCATACAATTGAAAGTGAAAATAACGTTACAATTGCGTATACGCCAATTAATCAGTCAGAAGATGCTATGAACGACGCGTTACGCATGCAACTTACGAAAAAGAAAGTAACGTTAAATAAGCTCTGGATTACGAAAGACGAAGTTATGAAAGTGAAGACGGAAGGGCAATCGAATAAACTGTATGATCAAGGAAAGGTAAAAGCGAGTTTTTTTGCTAAATATATTGCGAAAGATGATACGATAATTTTAATTGGGACTTCCATTGCGAATTCAAATGAAATTATAAATACGTTAAATACATTTTACTTATATATCCTATGTTTCTCGCTCCTTCTTATTATTTTACTTGTGTGGATACTTTCAAAGATAATAACGACACCACTGAAAGAGTTAAGTGATGTGGCTCAGGATATTTCACATTTGCAGTTTAAAAGAACGAAAGTGAAAACGAATGATGAAATAGGAGAGTTGGCCAATAGTATTAATATCATGAGTGAAAAACTACATGAAGCACATCAAGACTTAACTGATCGTAATGAACATTTAAAACGATTTATGGGTGATGTAACGCATGAATTAAAGACACCGATCGCATTAGTAAAAGCATACTCTATGGGGATTAAAGATGGATTAGATGATGGGACTTATGTAGATACAATTATTAAACAAACAGATCAAATATCAAACTTAATTGAAGAACTATTACGATTTTCTAAACTAGAAAGAGATATTTTACAAAAAGAAGAATTCCCCATTGAACCACTGGTTCAGAGTATATTAGATAAGCATCAGATTGAACTGGATTCGAAAGAAATTAACTTGCAAGTAAATTGTAATGCGGGCAATACAATCGTTTATGCAGATTTAAATAAAATGAGAATGGTGTTTCAAAATTTAATTTCTAATGCGATAAAATATACAGCAAATCAAAACATAATAATTACATTAGAAGATAGAAATAAAAGTATATATTTCCAAATAAAAAATGGCATTCCTACGGATAAAATTAAGGATATCGAGAAAATCTGGGAGCCTTTTTACGTACTAGAATCTTCTCGTAGTAAAGAAAAATCAGGTACAGGATTAGGACTAGCGATAGTGAAAAGTATTTTAGAAAGGCATGGTTTTGAATATGGAGTTTGCTCTATAGATGGAGAAATTCAATTTTATATAAATGTGAAAAAGGACTAATGAAAATATTAGTCCTTTTTGCAGCTTTAGAGATTAGCGATATAGGATGAATCACCATAATTTTCGAAATTGATGTATTAAATGGAGAATTAGCAAATGTTCTACTTTCATTAAATTCACGTGAAGTTCACAGGAAAACGTTATATTTACATAGTTATATTTGAATTTAATGAAGTGAGGTATTCAGATTTGAAAAGAAAGAAATTAGTAATTGGTAGCATTTTAATGGGTATGACGTTATCTTTATCTGCATGTGGTTCATCAGATAATATTGTAACGACAAAATCAGGAAGCATTTCAGAAAGTGATTTTAACAAAAAATTAAAAGAAAACTACGGTAAACAGAATTTATCTGAAATGGTAGTAGAAAAAGTATTACATGATAAATATAAAGTTACGGATGAAGAGGTAACGAAACAACTAAAAGAATTAAAAGACAAGATGGGCGATAATTTTAATACATATATGGAATCCAATGGTGTGAAAAATGAAGATCAGTTGAAAGAGAAATTAAAGCTTACTTTTGCTTTTGAAAAAGCTATTAAAGCAACCGTAACGGAAAAAGATATTAAAGATCATTATAAGCCAAAGCTTCAAGTTAGCCATATTTTAGTAAAAGATGAAAAGACAGCAAAAGAAATTGAAGAAAAATTAAATAGTGGCGAAGATTTCGCGGCATTGGCTAAACAATATTCAGAGGATCCAGGTTCTAAAGAAAAAGGTGGGGAACTATCTGAATTTGGACCTGGTATGATGGTGAAAGAATTTGAGGATGCTGCGTATAAGTTAGAAGTTGGTCAATTGAGTGAACCTGTTAAATCTTCTTTCGGATATCATATTATTAAGCTAACGGATAAAAAAGAGCTTAAACCGTATGAGGAAGAGAAAGAGAATATTCGTAAAGAATTAGAACAGCAACGTATACAAGATCCTCAATTCCATCAACAAGTTACTAGAGAACTGCTTAAAAATGCAGATATAAAGGTATCTGATAAAGACTTGAAAGATACCTTTAAAGAGTTAGAAAAATAATAAATGGAATGTAAGGCAAGCGATAGAAATATCGGTTGTCTTTTTCTCTATTTGCCGGGCAGTAAGACCCTCAACTCAAAATTCAGCGGAAGCAACGAAGTTAGGTGGGGCCCTGCTGCTCGTAAACGCCCGATTGATGAGGGCTGATTAAATTTTCACTTTAAAGAAGGTGGGAGTGGGAAAATAATTTCACACCTCCATTAAATTTTACTTAATAAGAAATCTTTGAGTTTCTCAACTTTTATATAAAAATAAAACTGAATTTTCAGTTATTTTGTTATATAGTAAAAGAGAACGAATAAGGGGAGGGAATATTTTGAGTAAAAAGAAAATGGCAATTACACTGTCAGCAATGCTATCTGCAACAATTATACCTAGCTTTACTATGGATGTGCATGCAGAGAAGAAGGAAGAGACTAAAAATACGAAAATTGAATTAGAAAATGGGATGACAAAACCGATTTATTCTCTCGATGAAGCTATTATCGAAAATTTATATGTAGAGACAGAAGTTGATAGTGATCGAGACGGTAAGAAAGACAGAGTATCGATAAAAGTTATGCGTCCAAAGACAGATCCGAATGTGAAAGTTCCTGTTATTTATGAAATGAGTCCATATCGATCTGGATTAAAAGATGTTCCTGTATATAATGTAGATGAAGAATTGTATGCGTATGAAGGAAAACCGTATGGAGCGATTAATCTTGGTTCGTATGGGAACTATTACGTGCCAAGAGGTTATGCAGTTATTTTAGGCGAAAGTATCGGTACTGGAAAATCAGATGGATGCCCTACAACTGGAGATGAACAAGAGATACTTGGGACAAAATCTGTTATTGATTGGGTAAACGGTCGCGCGAAAGCATTTACAGAACAGGGTGAGGAAGTTCAGGCAAATTGGTCTACAGGCAATGTAGGTATGACTGGAGTTTCTTATAATGGTACATTACCAAATGCTGTTGCGACTACTGGAGTTGAAGGTTTAAAAACAATTATTCCAATCGCAGCAATTAGTAGTTGGTATGATTATTATCGTGCAAATGGTGCAGTCATTGCTCCAGGCGGGTATCAAGGAGAAGATACAGATAATATGGCAGAAGCAGTACTGACAAGGGAAACCCCTGAAGTTTGCGGACAAGTTATAAAAGAGTTAACGGCTGGACAAGACCGAAAAACAGGTAATTATAATGATTTTTGGGATAAACGTAACTATGTAAAAGATGCTAAAAATGTAAAAGCGAGTGTATTTGTTGTTCATGGTTTAAACGATTGGAATGTTAAAACGAAACAGTTCGCGCAGTGGTGGGAAGCACTTGGAGAAAATAATGTTCCGCGTAAAATGTGGCTACACCAAGGTGGTCATGGTGGGACATCTGTCTGGTATACTAATAGCGACAAAGATGCATATAAATAAAAAGCAGGAGCTTGTTTCAAACAAAAGCTCTTGCTTTTTATAGATTTAGAAATTGTATGTAGAAAAGGAGTTGCTTACAAAATTGTTCTCGTTGTGATTCATCCATGCCTGCGAAAACCGTTTGGATGAATCGAGAATGGTTTTTAATTGTTCTTCAGATTCGGAATATTTCTTCCTAAAAGTGCATGGACCGATGTGTTAAAGAAATTGGCGATACGATCTAAAGATTTTGAGCCAGGTTCATTAAAGTGGGGCTCTAAGTTACTAACCTGACTACGACTTAATTGGACCATATCTCCAAGTTCCGCTTGTGTTAAAGAACGATTTGATCTAAACTTTTTTAAATTTTCTCTAAATGTGTTCATGCCTATATTATAAATAAGGCATTATTTTTAAATTATAAATACCAAGAAATTCAGCTTAAATACAACATTTGATAATTTTTCGGATAAAATCAGAATATAAACTAGAACAGTTGTTCGTTTAGTGGTAAGATATTTTTGCGGGAATTCTGGAAGATTTAGAAAAAACTTTCTCAATATGGTTTGAGAAAAGAGTGAAACGAATGTTCTGAATCTTATGATAAGATGAAAATAATAAAATAAAAGAGCAAAAAGACCCACGGCGTTACAGTAGTGCGGCAACACTGTTGTAACGTTTTACCCTAGTGTATGTAGGGAAAACTTTCCATGAGTCAGCATTAAGTATAACATACTTCTCAAGCATACATAATTATTGTGAACGTTTTCCTGTTGAGAAAATCAGGGGCTGTGTCTTGTGTTCTATTTAGGAGGATACGGATGAGGACTTTGATGAATGAAGTAAATAACACGATCCAGTCAAAAAATATGAGTACAAGAAAATTAGCGAAAGATACAGGTATTAGTAGAACAACAATTACAAATGGTCTATCTTTTGTTACTGGAGAAATGAAATTTGATGTTTTTGAAAAATTGGTTCGTCATGTGTATAAAAGTCCCATAGAACAAACAAAAAGGATTAAAGATTTTATTTTAAAATGTGGAACTAGCTTGAATGTAAGAAAAGGATTGAGTTATTGCCAGGTTGCAGGGGAATATGACCTTATAGATGCGCTAATTGAAAAGTTCAAAGCGGAAACAGAAGATCCAGACTTAAAAAAGCTTCAAAAAGATGTACGTAAATATTTAAGTGTATATACGCTATATAACCATCGGAATATGAATCGGAAAAAGGGTCAAAGTCTACTAGAAGAAATATATGAGACACGTGTTTCATCAGATTTTGAATGTCAGGTATTATTAAATACATTACTAATGGCAGCAGAATATGATAAACAAAGGTATAGTGCTATGTCATCATACGCGGAAGCTGCAGAAGCTTATATTGCTAAGATGGATAACGGTTATATCAAAGATTGTTTACGTATGCAGCATATGGAACGAATTGCTTACACTCAGTTGCATGCCAATGAAATTGATAGCTGTAGAGCTACGTGCCATGCCATTATAAATTCCGAATTGAATTTCACAGTTGTAAAGGCTACAGCATATTGTTGTTTGGGGGAAAGTTATATTTTTGAGAATCCATTAATGGCAGAAAAATATATTTTGAAAGCTATTCAATGTCTTGAAGGCATAAGTTCACCAAAAGGAACTCAAAAATATAACTCTTTTAAAACGACTCTTGCCTTTTTATATATTGAGTTCGGATTTAATTTAGATAATATTGATTTTGATTTTATTAGTGATGGTGATCTTGCTTATTATGAGTGTTTATATGGTGATAAGCAAAACGGTTATAAAATTTTTGAAAAGCTAAAAGATCAAGGTTTATCTGCTTTTCAAATGTACTATCTTTCTAGAATTGAAAATGATACAATAATTGCGAGGGAATCTTTAGAAGAATTTGAAAAAACGGGAAATATAATATATGCGCAACTTCCGAAGCGCGTTTTAATAACTGAAGGGGTGTTGTAAAATGAAAAAATTTTTAATCACTACATTATGCGCACTTGCGTTATCAATTGGGGTTATCGGTTCTAGTTCAGATCAGACTAAAGATTTAGGTAAAGAAAAAGCTACTGTACATACTAAAGAAGTACAATTAATGATGGTCGATCCAGGTGGGATGTAGTACATTAAGATAAATGAATATTTAAAAAGACGCTACTTATAGTAGCGTCTTTCGTCTTTTATAGGCGTGTCACGTTTTTGGAGGTTTCGGAAAAATTATACCAATTGATACATATTTCACAAACTTATAAGGATGAAGGGGAGGAAATAAGGTGAAAAAAGAGACTGCAAAACAAGAAACAAAACGTTTAATCGGTGAATTATTCGGTGCTGAAAATGTAAGTTGTGATATGAATTATCTGATGGGGGAACTTTATAAGCAAGGACAGATTACACAGGAGCAGTACAATCAAATTACAACTATATTGCAACAAAAAAAGGAATAGCATCTGGCTAATCCTTTTTTACTTATTGCTGTTTTCTTTGTAGGAGTTGTCTTAATAGAACATTAGCAATTTCAGCTTGCTCATCAGTAATTTCTACCCCATCAGAATGAAGTCTTCCTTGATCTAAAAAGTCTTTTACATTAAAGTTAAGACCGTTTGGATTTTCTGTTCTTCCTAAGATGAAGTCTGTAGTAGTATCAAATATGTCTGCTAACTGTACAAGAACTTCAGCGTTTGGTTTTCTTTTATTTGTCTCATATCCACTATACGTAGAATCGTTTTTACCAATACGATCTGCGACTTCTTGCATTGTCCAACCGCGTCTATTTCGTAAGAATTTTAATTGAGTTCCTATATCCATACTTTTTACCCCCGTTAAATTCTTTTTATATTTTTTCTTGATTTTATTTTTATAATTTTTATGAAAATATATAAAACGTTTTTTATTTTTTTGATGTTATCTATATATAAGATAACACTTTAGGGCACAATTACACAATGGAAAATGTACGCATATTGCAAGTGAAATTTACAATGATTTGGATATTTTTGGAGAGTGAGGAATAGAATACACTAGAAAAAAATAAAAATACCACTTTACTTACTTGCAAAACGCCAGTATAATAAAATCATTAAAGGTTGTCTGGAGGTGGACATATGAAAAGAACTTGGTTAGCAGATTTACGTGGTAAAAAACGTATGTCACAGGTGGCTCTAGCAGATAAGGTTGGTGTAACCCCTGGACATATTGCAGATTTAGAGACTGGTAGACGCGATCCAGGAGGAAAATTAGCCTTGCAAATCGCAATTGTACTTGGGTTCCCTATGGAACATTTTTATTTACCCTCTTACTTGCGAAACGCCAGTAAAAAAGAAGTTAGACAATCGTTTGAACTGGGGTTTCCACCAAAAGAAAAATTTTTAGAACATTATCCTCATTACGTTGATAAAACTGTAAAGGGCTGAGGAGTATGCGGAAAAAGAAATCAGGTTTGTATATTGGGGAAGAAACTTACGGGGGGCGGAAAATTGAAGATGTGTTTAAGGAAGTATATGAACACTATTTCAATGTCAAAGTAACTGTTACACGAAAAAAGAAAGCGGAAGTAAAGGCAAGTTAAATCATTGAAAGGAGGTGATACACATGCAACGGTACGTGACTTATGCGACTCGATTAGTAAAAGCAAAAGACGTAAAAGCTGTATGTTGCGAAAGTAAAAATTACTTCAAGAATGGCTCAGAAGAACAAGCGGTAAACACCATGTTAAAGCTAACGGAAAGGAGTGAACGTGTTGGCCAACATTAATGAGATTTTCGTAGAAGGATTCCAGTCACATACAAATAGCCATTTCAATTTAGGAAATGGGCTGAACGTAATTACCGGACCATCTGATAGTGGTAAAACATCCATCATACGAGCAGTTCGCTGGATAGCATTTAACGAACCTCAAGGTGAGGCTTTTGTTAACGAATCGGTTGGACATGCTACGGTTGCGATTCACTTGGATAACGGCATTATTATTTCGAAGCATCGTAGAAAAGGGAAAACATCGTACAGAATCCAAACAGATCATGGGGATGTAGGAAGCGTATTTGAGAAGTCAGAAGTACCAGAAGAAGTAAAACAATTACTCGGTATCACAAAGCAAACATTTGGAGATTTTGTTACTGCTTTAAATTTCGCATTTCAGCTCGAAGCCCCGTTCTTAATAAGTGAGACACCATCATCGGGTGCAAAAGTACTAGGTAAGTTAGCAGGAACAGAAGCTGTGGATCTCGCGGTAAAAAGTGTTTCAAAAGATACATACGCAGCAAGACAAGAGAGGTTACTAGCTGAAAAAGAAATTGAGAGATTAGCAGGTAACTTACTCGAGTACTTGGATGTGGATGATAAAGTACAGCAGTTAAAAACAGCTGAAAGTCTGATGGAGCACGTGGAGGAATTGCATAAAAAGAAAGAGGTACTGCAGCAACTACAAACTCAACAACAGATAGCATTTGAAAAATTCCGTGTAGCGTTTGTTGAGGATGAGAGGCTTTCAAAAGTGCCGGTTCTTATACAAATACTTGAAGAAACAGAAAAAGACCAGCAGCGTCTGCAAACACTACTGGACTTACAAAAAAGATACGAGTCACTGTCCACCGCCAAGAAGACATTGACTGAAACATTAAAACAATTTGATGGATTAGTAGAAGTAAGTAACTTATTACAAGATTCTACTAAATCTGAAGAAATATATTCTTTGCTTTCTATCTTATCACAAAACTATAAGAAGTATAGTCAAGTATTACAAGAAGCTCAATTGCAGGTCGGGAGGTTAACTGTAATTGAAAACATTAATGTAGCTGTGATTGAAGAGGAAGTAAAGAAAACAGATGAGTTAAAGAAACTCTTTGTACAACATAACGTGGTTAAACAACGCTACGAAAAAACAAGTATGGATGTAAAAAGATTATCTGTACCTGGTAATACGTCAGATCAACTACAAGAATGTGAAGCAAGTATTACACAACTAAGTCAAATGAGTGTGCTCTTACAAAAATACCAAAATATACACAATTATTATATGAGCTGGACAAGTCGTACGGAACATTTAAATGTTCCGAGAGAAGTGGTAATACAGATTGCAAATGCTGAGAACAATGTCACTCATTTAGCTGAATTAAAAGAGTTGTTACGAAACTATATGATCTGGCATCAAAGAGTTCGTCATAGTACAAGCACATTGGAACTATATGAAAAGCACATTGAAAATTACACAAAGGAATTGGAAGAAACATGGAACGAGGCTGGTGGAGTTTGTCCGCTATGCGAATCGCCGATGTCTTTTGAACATTCTCATTGAGGGGTGATTAGTGTTGGTAAATACAAAAGAAATTGATGAGTACGTTAATACCGTTGGACGTTTAAATACAGCACTTTCTGAAGTGCAGTCAACGTTAGCTGCGCTAGAAAGTGGGGAAGGTCAATTTGAAATAGATCTTCGTAGGCATCATGTTTATCACAGTATTCACAAATTAAATATGGTAAATCGTAAAGAACTAGATACGCTTATTCGCTATGTCATAATTGGGCACTTAAAAGATAAAGAAAAATTTGTGGAATCCGAGCTACAAAATTTACTATCAAAACAACTTGAAGGGGGAAATGAGTAATGGAATTAAAACAACGTATTGAAATTGCAAAAGCAAATTTAAAGAAAGCAGAAACAGCAAAAATCCAAGCAGAGGCGGAAAAGTCTTCAGCTGAAAAGCAATTAACGGAAATCGCTGAACAAATGGCGCAGTACGGGGTAACGCCTGAAACGATCCAGGAAGAAATCAATAAGCTTGATACATCAGTTAAAGAAAACCTGGAGCATGTAGAACGACTCATCCCGCAGGTATAAGGAGGCAACTTTTATGTACGAGCTTCTAAAAGCAAGAGCGGATATCCGTCAGGCAAGCGATAAATTGAAAATGAAAATCGGTCAACGTGATTTGTTAGTTAAGCAACAAAAAAGCGCAGAAGCAAGAAAAGCAAAAGCTGAGGAGCAACTTGGGGAGTTTGATTTAGTGCAAATTCTACTTCAGAAGACAAGCGATTATGCAAGGCAGCAAGCAAAACGTCGTATAGAAGAAATTGTTACGTCAGCCCTAACAGTTGTATTTGACAAAGACTACAGATTTGAAATTGAAATTGCCGTAAAAAGTAATCAACCGGTAGCAGAGTACTGGTTACAGTCTGAAGATGTAAGAACGCAATTAAAGCCACCTGATTATGATCGCGGCGGTGGTGTAGCAGACGTAGTTAGTCTAGCGCTCAGATTGGCCGTAGGAGAGATTAGTGGTGTAAGAGGCCCATTATTCTTAGATGAGGTTGGAAAGCACGTGAGTCAAGAATATGCTCCGAACGTGGCGTACTTCTTGAAAGAATACAGTACAAAATTTAAACGTCAAATCATTTTAATTACGCACAGTACTCACTTGGCTGAGATAGGTGACGTAGCACTTGGTGTGACTCAAAAACAAGGGAAAAGCATAGTAACTGCTTTATAGAAAGGGAGATCTGGATATGTGTATGAAATGCGAAATTAAAAATGTGTTAAAAGGTGCATTAGCTAATGCTGCAGGTTTAAAAATTACTGAGGAAGTTGTCGGGAAAGCAACCGAAGCTCAGTTAAAGGAATTACAAGCTGCAGATGCAGCGGAGAAAGCTATTAAAGAACAACTTCAAGCTGAATATAAAGCTGAGATTGCACCTATTCGTGAGAAGTATATAAAACGCACTGAGGAACTATTAAAACCAATTTTTGACCGACATGATGCGGCTTGTATAGAAATTCAAAATGCTTTAGGTATCAAAGAAGAAGACGATGTATCAATAGATCTCAAAACAGGTGAAGTTACAAAGGAAGTTATCAGAGAAAAACAATCCAGCACCCTTCACTAATGCGCCATATTGTTGATGGCGGTATTACCTTAGATACAACGTTACGAAGAACACGAAAAAGCAGAGGTGAGAGTATGAAGTTTCTATATTTCGGTGATCCACATATACGAGGTACGAATCCTCGTAACCGTAAGGATAACTACAAAGAGGCATTAATTGCAAAATTACGTGAGATTTTTGCTTTAGCTAAATACAAAGGTGTGACAGCAATTATTCAACCTGGGGATACGTTCGATAGGCCTGAGGTTACGACAAGTGTGTTACTAGAGTTCGCAAAGGTATTGAAAGAAAGTCCAGTTCCAATTTATACAACAGCTGGTAATCACGATATTTACGGGTACAATCTTGCAACGTATGAACGGACAAGCCTAAGAGTACTGGAGTTAATCGTTCCACAGCTTACAGTCATTAATGATCCTGGACAAGCTCATATGTTTCATCAAGATGGTAATCATGTACAGCTAACATTTACACCATACAGTGACCGAATTGATAAAGCTGGATATGGTTATTCTCCAGAAGTTATTGAAGATTATGATTCAACAAAAATACACGTAGCACACGGCATGCTACTTGATCACGATCCACCTTTTGACCGATACACAAAAGTACAGGATGTAAAAACAGAGGCGGATTTGGTTTTGTGCGGCCATGACCATACAGGTTTCGGTATCTATGAACGTTCTGATGGAAAAGTGTTTGTGAATGATGGGAGCCTGACACGATTATCAGCGTCAGAGGCTGAGATGCGAAGACAGATTTCTGTTCTTCTAATCGATGTGAAAGCACCCCGTGTTTTTGATTTAGAACGGATTCCGCTTCAAAGTGCAAAACCTGGTGAAGAAGTACTTGACCGTAGCCGGATTGAAGCTGAGAAGAAACGAGCGTATGCGATGGAGGAGTTTGCCTCATTAATTCAAACGGAAACAGGAGAAGATGTGCTAGTTGATATTAATACAATTGTTGAAAGTATAGCGAAGACAGATTGTATTAATCCTGATGTGGTGGAAATAGCGTTAACAAAAATAGCGGAGGCAAAGGAGGGATTACGAGCGTGATTGTTACTAAACCGCAATTTGATGAAAACGAATTAGGTGAAGGTACACCGGTGCAATTATGTATTTCTAGTAAAAAAGAGAAAGACTGTAAAACAAATTGGAACGGTATTGTAGTTGGTTTTACTCCTCTAAAGTTGAAGGTTGCTGGCTACACACCGAAGTGGGCTTTAGATATCGAAATTGTAGAAATCAGTATTGACCAGGTTTTAAAAGAAAAAGTATCAATTGAAAAATTGGTTCGACCGATACGTTGTACAAATCCTGAGGAGGTTTCAATAAATGACTGAATTAAATAATCAAATTCGTAGCCTACAAGAAGTCCATGGGAAAGAAAAGTTACTTGCTGCCGCAACCGAAATTTTAGGTAAGAAAGTACCGACAGACTACATTCGAGTATTAGATCCACTTGAGTTACAAGCATCCTTACAACAAATCGATGCTGCAGTACAAGATGTTCTTGAAAAAGGTAAGGCACGTGAAGAAGCTTATGGTAAGAAAGCAGAACTAATTAAACAAAAAGTGAAGCTGAAGACAGCTGTAGAACTAAAAGAAGCCGAAGCGTTTATGCAAATCCAAGGTGAAGGGCGTAATCAATTTGCTTATGTAAATGATCAAAAGGTTGCTCTTACTAACGACACATTACGTGATGCGTACCGACAACACTACAGTAAAGAAGAACGTCAACAGCTTACTGAGATAGAGCAAGAATTAGCTTCTATTGATATCAAAATTTATCAAACAAAAGATGCTTGGGAAACAGCGAAAGAATCAGCTGATCTTGTAAAGGCAAAAGCTTACGTACAAGCAAATCTATTGAAATTTTTAGCGTAGGGGGTAGAGAAATGGGGTGCGATATCCATGCATATGTAGAGGTTAAAAGATATCCATATCAAGATGAGAAAAGAGAAAACGGGGTATGGATAAATGCTGATAAATGGACGGTAAATCAAGAGCAAGTTCTTCACCCTGAAGATGATCAACGACATATGATTATTGATTATGATGATCATATTTATAAAGGACGTAACTACTATTTGTTTGCAATCTTAGCCAATGTGAGGAATGGAAAAGGATTTACACCAATTAGTGAACCAAAAGGGTTACCAGTAGATGTAAGTCCTGAGGTGAAAAAAATAAGTGATTATTGGGATCGTGATGGACATTCCCATTCGTATTTAACTTTGAAAGAATTACTAAGTTTCAATTGGGATGAAGTGATTGAAGCGGCGGAATTTTATGGGAGTGAAGAGAGAGCTAGAGAGATGCTGGGTGAAAAAATTACACGAATTATCCCTGAACTCTTAGGGGTAACTGTATATTACAACACAACTATAAGGGGTACAATGAGTGGATTTATGGAGACTATCGATAAGTTAAAAGGGTTTCTGAAAGATCATGACCACCCTTATTGGAAGACAACGGAAGAAGATATACGTTTAGTATTTTGGTTTGATAACTAAGGAGGTTGCTATGGATCCAAAACAAACAGCAATGAGAAATAAACAGCGTGAACGTCAGCAACGTGGGGATGATTTCCAAGCCGAAATCAGAAGAAGCTGGAGAGAAATTCCGAATGTATGGCGTATGAGAATTGCAGATGGTGCAGGTGCAACTCGTCCAGGTGATGAGATTGTGTTAACCCCTGAAGTAAATATATTAGCGGAGATGAAACGTACTGAGAGTCGTAGATTTTCATTAGATTATATGAGACCAAATCAGATTCTCGGTTTACGAGATTTTGATCAAATTATTGATAGAAATTTAGGTTTAGTATTTATTAGTTTTCTAAACGATAGCAAGGGGCTCGATGAGGCTTATGCATTCAGACTTATTACAGCTCTTATTCATATGAAAAAACGGAATGTGAACCATATAAAACTTGAAGAATTTCAAAGTCAGGCGGTTCCCTGTGTACCACTTCCAAGACTTACATACCACGAACCTTCTTACGATCTATTGGGGGTGCTCACTTGCTACAAATCTTTGTAAAACACAACATCCGAATAAGAGGTGCTAGTACACCTCTTAAGGCAGCAATTACTAAGGCGCTAACATTCGATAATCCAGCGTATTTGAAAGCAAAAAAACAACGTAGACCTACATGGGGCGTACAAGCAAAACTTGAATTGTTTGTATATGACAGAGGTGACATTGTTACGCCTCGAGGCTTCTTGTCAAGGTTGCAAGAGGTACTGAAAAGCTTAGGCTACGACCCAAGTAAAGTTATTACCTCACAGATTTCATATGGCCGAGATGTTAGTTTCGGGGAATGGGATGACGGGTTTGTTTTAAAAGAAGACCAGACACCAATGGTTGAAGCACTTATGCAAGAAAACGGAATAGGTGTAGCACCAGCTGGTTCAGGTAAAACCGTAATGGGCATGCGCTATATCTATGAAAAAGGTAAAGCGGCTCTATGGCTCACGCACACTAAAGACTTAATGTATCAATCCGCAAAGCGAGCTAAGGCTACAATGCCTGGTATCGGTCGTATCGGCTTTTTCGGTGACGGCGTACATGACTGGGGAGACGGTAAACTAATCGTTGCTACAGTACAAACCTTGCAGCGAAATCCACAAATAATCGATGCACTAAATGATTTTATCGGGACGGTAGTAGTGGATGAAGCCCATCACTTTCCAGCAATACAATTCATTGAAACGGCTGGGAAGTTAACGGCTGAAAATGTGATCGGTCTCACCGCAACACCTTCCCGAAAAGATGGATTAGAAATCTACATGTACAACGGTGTAGGTCCAAAAGTGTATGAGATTAGCAGAGATGGAATGTATGAAGCTGGGAGACTGGTAAAACCGACAGTGAAATTCGTATATACCGAATTCAATTACGAGACGGCAAGTAACCGTAACGAGATTGATAGTGTGGATGCTGGTGGAGAAAATCTTGATTACACAGATCTAATAAGGCACCTCATTTCTGATAAAAAGCGTGCGAAGTTAGTTTCTGAGAATATTGTTGAGTCTGCAAGTTTAGGGCCATCCATTGTTATAACAGAATCAGTTCGCTACTGTTTCGTACTTGAAGAACTCGTAAAACGAATGGCAAAAGCAAGATTCGGTATCGATGTTAGAACAGCTGTAGTACACGGAGGTATTAGTCGTTATACATGGAGAAAAGCAAAAAGCGAAAAACATGCACAGCAGCTTATCAATAGTGGTCATGCGGTAGATAAAAAGCAAGGTAAGTACGGTTGGCAGGTAAAGGTTGCTCAGTATTCAGAAAAAGAAATTCGTGAATGGCAAGTAACAAAACAACAACGTAAAGACATTTTAGAGGCTTGCGACAGAAAAGAAGTAGATATTTTGTTTGCCACTCAGTTAGCGCGTGAAGGACTGGACATGCAGCATTTAGTAGTTGGTCACATGGTAATGCCGAAACGTGGTGACTCCCGTGAGAGTAATAGTGGTTCATCAGTAGAGCAAGAAATTGGACGTATCATGCGTCCAGATCGGAACAATCCGGATAAAGAAGCATACTGGTTCGATTACGTTGACTACAATGTTGGAGTATTTAAGGACCAATATCACAGCCGTAGGAAAGTATACAGCAGAATCGGGTTAACGGTACCAAGAAAGCCGAAAACAGAACGCGATACAGTGGCTGACTTCTTAAATGATATGCCTTGGTGAAAGGGGTGATAACGATGGAAAAGTACGAATATGTGGGTGCGCTTTATGAAATCACAGAACTAATTGCTTCAGCGAAAGAGGTGGAGTAAGTGGGTTTGAAAGAAACAGGTCAAAAAATCGTTAAAAAAGTGATGAGGGTGTTTGCAAGAGGATCCGGTAAAAGTTTAACTCTTCAACGAGGAATCCCGATAATGGTAGAGGTTCCGGAATACGATTCGAAAGATTACGAGATTTCGTATAACAGAAAAGTAACCTATCGAAAAAAGAAAAGCCAAGCAAAACGAAAAGCATGGAAAAAACATGGCCTACAGGGGCGCGGGAGGAAAAAATAATGACACAAGAAACAAATCAAAATGAAGTAGTGGTACAAAATAACACGGTGGCGAAAAGAAACGATGGCAGCAATTATATTTCAGCAATTTTAGAAGAAACAAAGCAGGGATTCGTTGAAGCGAATAACGGTCTTGATATGGATTTCGTCCGTATGGGCGAGTGGTTAACGGTTAACAAGAAAGGGAATTTCGTAGAAAAAGATGATGAAAATGTAATGTACGGCGACAATATTGATGTAGTAATCGGATACGGTGAGCAACGTTGGTCTGTATGGGGGAAACAAGATTCTCCTGAAGATGGTCAGTTGATCGTGGCGGAAAAAACAAAAGAAGATGCGGAAGTTGTATTCAATCAATGGCTAGCTGAAAACCCTCAAGCAGAAGAACGTTATGAATTAGATGATATTCAACTTCGCTATATGGCGTCAGTTGTTCCAGTATCAACGTTAAGCCCAGAAGATTTCCCTCGTATCTACTTAATGAGCTTTAGCCCGACAGACACAATTATTTTCGGTCGTTTTGCGATGAATGTATATACAGGGAAATATAAAGCTCTAGGTGTTCCATCTAAATTAGGTGTCAATAAAATTGTTACACGCTTAGTAACAACAGAACGTAAAAGTCGTACAAACGCTAGTAACCAATGGATCGGTATCGACTTCCAACCTGTTGGTGTATTTAAACCAGAAGATTACGGAATTAACGTGGAAGAAACAGAACAAGCTTCAGAATAATTAAGGAGGGCGTCTACAAATGGCAAAAAAGAAAGATAAAACAAGTGAGTATCAATATGTAGACGCATGGTACAGCAATCAGAACGGTAGAAGCATTCCGTGGAAACGAATCCCTTCCTCTGAAGTGAAGCAATTCCAAACGGGAGAGGCATTCAATTTCAATTGCTTTGCTACAGTTCAACGATTTGCGAACGACACAAAAGTAAAGGGGGAGGCATTTATTGCTCCCCTATATTTTGACCTTGACCATGCGGAAGACCCATCAGTCAGCCAAAAGGATGCAATAAAGCTGGTGGAATTTTTTACGAAAGAGATGGATATTCGTGAATCGGATATGTGGATTTACTTTTCTGGATCAAAAGGATTCCACATCTTAATAAGCTCCGATGCGCTCGGTATTGAACCGAGGAACGACCTTCATAAAATCTTCAAACATATGGCTGGGTACTTAGTCCATAGACTAGGACTCACGTCACTAGACCTTGTGGTGTATACAGAAAAACGGATGATTCGTTTACCGAACAGTATGCATCAAAAAACGAACCTATTTAAAACAGAAATTAGTGTAAATGAATTAAACAAATTAACGTTGGAAGAAATTAAAGATTTAGCGAAATCACCAAGACACGCTGACGATCTACCTTATACGGCAGAAGAACGTAAAAAGGCCATGAAATACAGACCTCGTACGGGGTATTTACTAATAAATAAGACAGAAGAATATGAACAAGCTGCAGCAACGAGTGCTCGTAAGTATGCGAAAGAAGAATTCCAGTTTAAGAAAGATAAACCACCGGCATGTGTCGTTGATATTTTAAATGGTGGCTGGAAAAAAGACGGTGACCGAAACCAGGCAACAGTACAGCTTGCATGTTACTTCAAAGACGCTGGCTACACGAGAGAAGAAACAATGAAAGAGCTGGAAGACTGGGTGCTTAAATTCACATCTGAGAGTAACGAGTACGGAAAACAACAGCGTGTAGCAAATACGAGAAGTGTTGTTGATGCGGTATACAGCGGTGATAATACATACAAATTTGGTTGCGCGTTTATTCGTTCACTACATGGCGAAAAGAAACCAGGCAGCAAAGAATATGAGCGTGTAGCATGTGCGGGTGATATGTGCCACTGCATTAAGAAGAATGCGGAAGAAGAGGAAAATGCAAAGTTACTTCATTTAGCAGAGACAGGGAATGCAGATCTTACTGGAAAGCTTGTAAAAACACGTGTCATGGTTGCAGGTAAAAAGCATACGCCTTACATCATTCCGAAAAACATTGAGTACCATTGCTGGGGCAGGGAAAGTTGTAAAAAGGTACATTGCCCTCTATACGACATCCATACGCATACAGGATACAAAGACCTGGGTGTAAGTGATCGGGAAGTTATTCAAATGACGGGTGTAGGTGACGATAACATAAAAGGTATTTTACGAGAAATATCAGGCATACCGAATTGCCCGAAATACAATACGGATATTTTAGAGAACATGAACGTGGAAGAGTTACTTGTAATCCCGATGGCTGAAGAAGATGACGAAAAGCAAGAGCAGCATAAAGGGAATTATGTACTACGAAAAGTGTACGCCGTAAATGGACTAAACGTAAGTGAGAATAAGTACTACGAATTAACAGGTTATGTATACCCACATCCAAAGAACCAGGAGTCAACACTACTTGTAAAGAGTGCGGTACCGCTTCAGGATGTGGTTGAAAGTTTTGAGCTAAATGAACAAGTGAAGGAAGATTTGGCAACGTTTCAGCCGGCAGATTATACAGCAGAATCGATTGAACAAAAGTTAGGAGCTATTTGTAACGATTTAACGTACAACGTAACACACATCGTAGAACGCGATGAAACGCTACTTGCAGTATTGTTAACACTTCATAGTGTCCTTCGCTTTAAGGTACCTTGGGATTTAAATCCGTTACGTGGTTGGGTGGAATTAAAAATAGTAGGTGATACAGGTACCGGTAAGTCCGCGCTCATTGAAAAAATAATGAAATATGCAGGACTTGGAACACGAGTGAATGCGGAAAGTACGTCTCGTACAGGTCTAACATACAAGATGGAACAGTCAGGTGCTCAAGGTGCATGGTACATCGTTTGGGGTGCATGGCCGTTAGCGGACAAAGAAATGATTTGGATCGATGAGGATACAGGTATTACAAAAGACGATTACGGCGAAATGACACTTGCTCGCTCTGACGGGAAGCTAGAAGTAAAACGAGCTGTAACAGCTGAAACACCTTGTAGAGTACGTGCCATTATGTCAGGGAACGTACCAAAAGGGAAACGACTTGCTGATTACTCTCAAGGCGCTGAAAGCTTAAAAGATATTTTCAATAATGAGGATATACGTCGTTTTGACTTTGCGGTATTTATGAGAGCCAGTGACGTGGATCCTGAATTATATAACCAAACACTTGCTACGTACCCATCAATCATACAAAAGGATACGTTGAAAAATAACATCTTATTTTCATGGTCACGTAAGCCGGAGGACGTGTTATTTACAGACGGTACGATTGATAAAGTACTGGAAGTTGCGACAGACCTTGCGAAAGTATATGGAAATGCGAATGACATACCACTTGTTTCTCCTTCAGATCAGCGGAATAAAGTAGCTCGTTTAGCAGTAGCACTTGCCGCTCTTACGCATTCGGTTGATGAATCAGGTGAAAGAATTCAAGTTTGGCCGGGACACGTTGAGTTTATTGGGGAGTATTTAAAAGCTTTATACAATGCTCCAGGTTGCGGCTTAAATTACTATGCTCGTTTAGCAATAAAAGAGGAAGAAATGACTGAAGAAAGATACCAGAAGTTTACGGCTGATCTTAAGAAAATCGATACGTTAACAGGTGAAATGAAGTTCTATGAGTTTATTAAACTATTTGCTCAGCAGAAGTACTTACGACTTGGTGACGTTGAAGCGATGCTTTCTATCGATAAAGAAGAAGCGAAAGCAATTGTAAATCAATTAGCGAAAATGAGGATGATCCTTTTAACAAGTGGTGGCTATCGAAAAACACCACGCTTTAATGCCTACATTGCGTATTGCATGAAGAAAGGACTCTTTGATCATATACAGGATGAGTACTACTAATTATATGGACAAGCACTACAAATATGACTGGAAGTGAAAATATGAAGCTCGGAAGCTTATTTGGGAAACCAAGAACGTTAGCAAGTGGCAAAAAACAAGTACCGGTAAAGGAATCGAAATTAGCGGTAGAAATGGAAAAAAAGAAGAAGACCGGACAATTCGATATTGTTTGGCCAAAAGTAGAACCGCAACAAGTGAAAGACTATCAAGCTATTCTTACAGTTTCAGATTTAAAGAAATATCTTGAGCGTTGTATACAAACAGGTAAAGCAGGATTTGATTGGGAGACAGCAGCAAGTCAAGAAATTAGAGCGCATTATAAAAAGGCGTTTGAAGATATAGAAGAAGCCTGTGTTACAGGTACTATTGATGAGAAAGGAGCAGAAAAACAAAGAGAAAGTTTAGAAAAAGCATATTTAAAAACACCGTTAGATCCGTGGAAAGGTGAAATTTGTACCGTATCTTTATCAGCCGCAGCACATGAATCAAGAGTTGTTCCAATCTCACATAAAGTTGGCCAAGTATTCGAACCAAGTATGGATAGAGATGAAGCTAGGAAATTGGTTCTAGATTTGCTTGATGAATACCTATTTAAAAATGAAAAGGTATTAAAGATTGCGGTCAATTTGTCTTTTGAAACGAAATATGCAGCGAAGTACGGTAAATACATTTTAGGGAAAGTAGCAGATCCATTGATTATGTGGGTACGGTGTTTACAAATCGTAGCACCTCAAAAGATTAATAACCCGAAAAAACCTACAAGTGGATGGGGTTTAAAACCAGCTACGAAACACATTTTTGGTGTAACGATGAACGACTTTTCAGCCCTTTTAAAGAAATACAAGGTCAATTTCTTTGACGAAATTGATGCGAGTAAAGGTGAAGGGCTGCTTTACTCAGCTGAAGATGCGGATTATGCACTGCAGCATTATGAATATTGGTCTCAAATCGCTTCGCAAATTCCGCAATATGAGGAATGGCTTCATAAGATTGAAATGCCATTCACACGTGTTATCGGCCTTATGGAATATTGGGGGATGAATTGGGATCCAAACCTTGCAATGCAAAAGAAACAAGAAGCAGAAATTATGCAAGAGCAAGCGGCTGAACGAATTAAACAAATCGCGAAAGAAACGTTCAATATTGATATAAATACCGGTAAATCAGGTAAGACAAACGAAGTGAAAAGCTTAATGTTTGATTACTTAAAAATACCGATTGCCAAATATGGAAAAACAGGCGCGAGTCTTGATCAAGAGGCGCTTATCGATATGGCATTTATGCTTGAAAACAAGCTGAACGATATCGACGAGGAAAAATACCTCGGTGTTTCATCACCTGAAAATTGGGAAAATATTGATCCGGAAAAGGATCCTACTTTAGATAAGCTAGAACGCGGAGCGATTCGTATCGCAAAACGTGAACCGCATCCTTATAAAGAACAGGCGCTAGAAGTTATTGACCAGCTAAAGAAAATACAAAAATACACGACATTACTTTCTTCGCACATCATAGGACGTGAAAAGTACTTGAACTTTATGAGTGGACGGATTCATGCAGGGTACAGCCCATTTACGGAAACAGGACGTTTAAATAGTTTTAACCCAAATGGACAAAACGTTCCTAGACCTGATAATGACGAGTTTAAAATAAGAAACTTCTTTGTACCTAAACCAGGAAAGATATTATTCTTCATTGACTTCTCAGGGTTCGAGCTTCGCTTAATGGCATGGAAATCAGGTGACGAGGTCATGACGGAGCTGTTTAATACAGGCGGGGATATGCACCGTAGAACCGCATCTGTAATGACTGGAAAGTCTGAGGCTGAAATTGTAAAGAAAGAACGTACAGATGCAAAGGCAGGAAACTTCGGTATCTCTTATGGCGGTACGGAACACGCTCTACAATTCACATTTAAAACAAAGTACTTAATTCGTAAAACATTAGATGAATGTGCGCAGATTGTGAATGCTGTTAAAACAGCGTACAAACGCATACCAGAATATCAACGCAAGGTTGTTTTAGAAGCACGGGAGCAAGGCTATGTACAAACGATTTATGGGTATATGAGATTACTACCCGGCATTAACAGCGCGAATAGAAGAGATCGTGGCTCTGCTGAAAGACAAGCAGCGAATACACCAGTGCAAGGTAGTGCAGCTGACATTATGAAGAAAGTACAAAATGAAATTTATGAATCTATTGGTAAACAAGAAGGTGTACTTGCTCATGGTAGTGCCGATATGATTGCACAAATTCACGATGAAATTATTTTTGAAATAGATGATGATCCAGAGATTGTAGTGGCAGCAGAAAAACAAATTAAACAAGTTATGGAGCAACCTCCAGTACCAGGATTTCCAGTTCCTATTGAGGCAGAAGGAAGTGTAGGTTATCGATGGGGCGAGAAAATGAGTGTTGAGTCCTGGCTTAAACAAAGGGAGGAATAGCATGTGGGAAGAGGAGAGGGACCGCGTAAATCGATGTTTACAAAGCGTCACGCAACAGCATTACCACGTGTAAAACCAGCAAGAATTGTGGGAAGCATTGCTGGAGAACCGTACAACATGGTTTGGGTAGTAAGTTCATTAAGAAAAGATAAAAAGACTGGTGTGTTAGACCCAGCACCACAGGATCCGTACGCAGAATTACTATTCAGCAGTTGCTTTAAAAAATGGGGGGAAGATGATGAACGCCTTGAACCGTCAACAACGCCGGGCGAGTGAACGTGAGAGAAAAAAAACAAGAGAGCGTCAAAGTTTTCACAGAGGTGAAGTGCAGCAAGTATCCCTTTTATCGTATAAAGATGGCCGAACATTAGCATTACGAGCGGTAAAAGAAGTGTTAGGTTTGGGGCCAGTACGTTTAGAGCGTATACAGAAGCGATTGGAAGAATTAGAAAACGAGAATTTTAATGAACTATTTTTAGAGCATTTAAGAAAATAAAAAGCTGTAGAAAGGAAGTGCAGTTGTGGGTGGTAGACAGCAAGGAAAGGGGTACGAAAATCGGAAAAGTGATCGGAAGATGGAAAGATTAAAACGTGAAATGAGTAAGCAAAAAAGAAAAGTAGCAAAAAGTGAGCCACGAAAGGCGGTAGTGTATTTGGACAATTCGGAGCAACAGTTAAAAGATGTGATGCAAGAAAATCGTGATTTGCAGTTAGCAGTTGATTTATACAAGTCTCAGGTGAAAGTGAAAGACAATTACGCAAAACGTGTATTGAAAGAAAATAACGAATTACGGGAACAGATTAAAAATTTACGTAAAAAGTCTATTTCGTTATTTGTTTCTTATATGGTGGTAGCGGCCATTGTTAACTTTGTGATTACTAGATAAGAAGGGGGCGATTGAGGTGACTGTAGTGAAAGATAACGAGTTCTGGAAAGAAGTGTATTACTACATGGAAAAACATGCTTGCTATAAGGATGAGGCTGTAAAGATCGTGGAGGCTCAGTTCAATAATAAGAATGAGAAAAGAGTAAAAATTATTGAAGCTGTAAAAGAAAAGTTGATTTGTGCAGGAATACCTGAAAAGGACTCTTTAAAATTGGCAGAAACTGCACCTTTTGTTAATTCCTTAACTGGTGCCAGTGTAGAAAGAATGGTGAGAAGTTTTATAGATTTGTTTAAAAAAGGGGAGCGTGCAAAACAATGAACATCATTCATTTATTCCAGCTTCAAAAAGACCTTGATAACAAGATTGTTGAAAAACGTGGTTTACAAAACGTTCCATTGTTTCAAGAAAAGAAATTATCATTTCGTGATGAACTAAGTGAATTACTTCATATGTGGCGTGGTCATAAGTTCTGGAGTGAAAATAACAAGCCGATTACAAAAGGTGTACGTAACAAGGGTCAAATGATGGAAGAAGATAAGGTGTACTATAATCCGTTATTAGACGAATTTGTTGATGCACTTCACTTTGCTTTATCGATTGGATTAGAACGTGAATGGAATAAATATATCGATTTCTTTGTAGTACGTAATAACAAAGGAAATACAAAAACGGAAATTATCGATGTGTTTAACGATTTATATGAAAACAAATTATGGACTGCGGCACACTACATGACCTTGATGAATGACTTGGCGTACTTAGGTGCGGCACTTGGATTTTCGGCTATTGAGATTTATAACGCGTATATCGAAAAAAATAAAATCAATCATGATCGTCAGGCATGCGGGTACTAAAAGGAGGCGGAACGGTGGGGAAAGTTATTCTTTGGACAAAAGAAGAAATAGCGTATCTGGAAGATTCCTGGGGGACATACAGCATTAAAAGTATCGCGAAGAAGTTAGATCGCACTGTAAATGCCATAAAACTAAAAGCAAATCGTATAGGGTTAAGTGATCCACGGTTACATTTCAATGGGCTTACAGTGCTCCAATTAGCAGATGTATTACAAGTAAGTTATAAAACAATCGAATCGTGGTATGAAAGGTTCGCATTTCCTATAAGACTAAAGCTATTTGCAAAAACTCAAAAAATTAAGGTTGTTTACTATAAGGATTTTTGGGGTTGGCTAAAACAACATAAACAGGTAGTTGATTTTTCGAAGGTTGAATATGGAATTTTAGGACCTGAACCAGAATGGATGAAAGAGAAACGTGATGCGGATGTGTATAGAAGGAAAAAAGAGAGAGAGCCTTGGACCAAACAAGATGAATTATTACTAAAAAGTATGGTCAAAGCGAATTGTTATACGTATTTGGATATCGCGAAACGTCTCCAGCGAACAGAAAGTGCAATAAAGAAAAAACTGGAGGAGCTTGGGATATTCGAGAGACCTGTAGAAAGTCAGGCATCTTATACAGAAAATGAAATACGAATTAGTTTAGACCTATTTGAAAAAGGTTACACGGTAGATGCAATTGCAGAAAGGTTTGGGAAAAGTGCATTAACACTTGTTGGATACTTAGAAAGTAAGGGGTATCGGTTTAAGGCGAAAACGGTGATAAAACCGGAGAACGTCGCATTTTAGATTTTAAATAAAAAAGACTAGGATTGCTCCTAGCAAAAGAGTTATGTCGTACAGAAAGGTACTTGTGTGCAAACCAGGTGTTTGCAAATTCATTATATAACGTTTCTGAGGTGGACAGGCTGAATCATAGCAATCTTTACGTAAACTTTACATGGCATTGAAGAGTTTGATAGATATCAAATTTGAATTTTATTAGAAAAGGAGAATGCGAGATGAAGTTTCTACTAGTTACCTGTATTGAGGACGTGGTCATTACAGGTAGAAATAGTGATGGTACTCCAGACCATTGTTTTATTCAAGGCAAAGAATACGACATGTGCCTTGACGAGAAAAAAGGCGACTGCTTTACAGTGAATGAAGTTAGAGAAATGCACTTTATAGGCTATGAAAACAATTATTACTTTGACAAACATTTCAAAGTCGTAAAAGAGTTGGAGGACGAGGATCTCGCTAATGATGAATTAAGACTTCAACGACTAAAAAGAATGGCTCGAGAAAAACATAATTACGAAGAGTAAAGTCGAAGCGTTATTTGAAAGGAAGTGCCGTAAATGGAAGAGAGAAAACATCTTTTTGAAGATGGTGAAAAAGTTCGGATTATAGAGACTGGTGAAATTGTTACAGTAGATCATTGGTGGTTCGCGAAACCAACTGTAGATGTAAAGCTCTTCACAGCGCAATACAACATTGTAGAGCATCCTGGTACGTGGTTTGACGAGCGTGAATTAGAAAAGATTTCTTAACAAAATAGTTATTTTAATCGAAAGGAGGGTGTATATGGAGAACCAATGTAACCATGAAAAGGTGTATGACAATCGAATGATGATGTCATATCCACCTAAAAAGAATTGGATATGTAAGAAGTGTGGAGCAAAAGGGGTAATTGTCATTGGCGTTCCTGTTCAGAAAACAGAGACCTATGAAGAAATTAGGAAAAGATTTAAAGCTTAATAAAATTCTTATTTTGGAGGTAATTAATTTATATGAAAATCCCGTTTGAAAATACAATATCAATTACTGAAAAAGGAAAGGTTAGTAATTTTATTAAGGCTACTGATGACGGAAAGGTTTTACTGAATGACAAAGAAGTAGAATCCATTGAAGAAGTTAATCTGGTGTTAAATTTAATCATTAAAGCTATAAACAATATGGTGCGTTAAATATTTCAACAAAATCTTTATTTGGGAATAAGAGGTGGAAAAGTTGAAACGATATGAACCTTATATGGGGAAGCATAATGTGAAGATTGGTGAAATACTAGTATTCAAATTTAGAACATTATCGAATGCAATTTCTGAGATTATCGGGGAAGTGATTTCATTTGGTGTTACGAAAGATGGAATTGAATATTTAGAAGCCGATGTAGGAGCCGGAAGAAATAAGAAATATGTAATCTAAACAAAACCGTTATTTTGAGAAAGGAAGAATGAAAATGAATACAGTGACTATTAACTTTGGACCAGGTACAGCAGCATGGAAAGATATGCAGGAGGTTGCTAAAGTTCTGCAAGAAAAGGGTTACTCGGTTGAGCCAAAAGAGGGCATTGGAATGGTGAAGTTAACTAAGGATATTTCAGATGAACCTACGATACGAAAAATAGGGGATTTAAAAGTTGGAGATCAGGTTATGTATCAAGATGAAGTTGAAACAATTCACTCTATAAGTCGAGATGAGTATGGGGAATATGATGTTCAAATTGGATGCTATCACGAAAAGTTTTGTCAAACATCCGAATTTGAGGTAGTTGAGTAGGAAACCAAACAAAAATTTCATCTTAAATAGAGAGGACTGGCAAACATGAGCCTAAAGAAAAAGCTGGGAAACATCATCTGGCACATTGAAAATAACCGCGGAATTATAGGTGATACACAGGTACTTGATCAAGTGCTTGAAAGCTTGAAAGGTTTAGAGAGTGAACTTCACGTTGCACCCATGACATTAGAAAGCGCAAAAGAAAATGGCAAACAGTTTTCTACAGGATTTATGAATGGTATTAACTTAGTACAAGCAAGTACTCCAGTGCAACCTAGCCATACGTTTAAAGAGGGAAAACCACGTTTTTGGTACGGAAAGCATAGAGGCCATAATAAATGGGATTTAGCAAAAGACTATTTTCAGATGTCTAATGATGCGTTCTTTGATCATTACGGATTTAATTTTGTACCAACTGGTCGGCTTTATGATGAAGCGAAAGGTTTTTTAGCAAGACAAGAAAATGTATTTAGGGGAGGGACTATGAATAATGGCGCATATTAAATTAATCGATGAAACAACAGACTTGTCACAAGTGAAAAGACCTATCGGTTGGGATCTAGAAGTAAATGGCGTTCCGTATGATGTGTATCGCATTGATGGGTACAATCATACACTTGGCGGTAAGTTCTCAGAGAATTGTTATTGGGCATGTCCAGCAGGAGAGAAACCTACTTATAAAAACCTGATTGAGTTTAACGGTGATGCACCAACCTGGGGTGTCGTATTTGATCGTTCTAATTATACAAAAACAAAGTGGAATGAAACGTCAGTCGAATGTAACGGTATCTGCTGGATAACACGAAATGGGAAGAAATTTTACAGGATTCCTGCACGATACATGGATTACGGATTAGCAAAGGCACAGTACATTTTAGTGAAACTATTAGAAGAGTGCCCACTTTGGTTATCCGAGAGAAATTGGAACGAAAAAGCTATTGGACGAAAGATTTGGTACGAGAATCAACCAGCTAAAATAACAAGAATTAATGCCGATAATGAATTGTGGATTGAACCAGACGGTATTCCAGTATTTAAAGCTCCTGCTCATTGGGATCACGATGATTATTCCGATTATGAAAATGGATTACGAGTAGACTTGTTGTCACCGCACATCTATTGGTACAGAGATTAGGTAAGAGAAGGAGTATCTAAAATACTATGAAACCTGTAAAAGCGAAATGTGAAGTATGTGAGCACGTGTTTCGTGTCCAGATGCTCGTAGCGCGATTATCGAACCGTGTGGACAAGCACTATTTCATTTGTCCAAGCTGTAAAACAGAATTTGTAAGTTATTATTCGAACCGTGAAATGAGACAGTTGCAGAAAGAAATTTCGAAATTATACAACGGTTTCCGTAAATGTTATTCGAAAGAACATGCAGAAGTGATTCAGGCGAAAATCGATAAAAAGGATTTAGAGTTTAAGTGGTTACGAGATAAATTACGAACGGATATTGAAAATAATTTACCAAAATAAAGGGGGCTGAAGTTATATGAATATACCTAAACAATTAATGATTGGTAGTGTACCGTACGATGTGGAAGTCGTAAAAGGATGGCTTGAAGAAAGAGAAAACGGAGAAGTAAGAATTGCTGAAGTAACGTATCACGAACAACAAATCAAGATTTCGGATAATGTAGCAAAGCATGAAGGGCAAATGAAAAACGTACTTCATGAGGCGATTCACGCAATGCTTTATGAGTACGGATTTGATCGTTTAAATAAAGAAGCAAACGTAAATGCATTAACTACAGTCTTTTTCGACTTTATTGAAAATAATATTCGTGGTGGTATCTCCAGCTTTGTAGGATACCAGTATTTATTACTTAAACGTCCAGAAAAAACAGATATAGAATTTTATGACTCTGATGCGGAGCCTGCAAATCTAAGATTAAAAAAAGAAACAGATGAACTTTCCTTTATCAACACAGCAGCGGAACTTGTAGAAACTATTAATCAACACCCACCAGAAGTGGATGTCTCAGCATTAGGAACTGCGATGGCAAAAACGGAGATTCATAACGCAGTAGATGATATTACGCGTGAACAGCTTCATGAATGGACTGTTAAAACGGCTCCTGAAAAGCCGACTCGTAAACTTCCAATCGTAGACGTAAATCGTAGCTCGTTTCCTGTTGAAGAGATAGCAAAGATCACGAAAAAAGAAGAAGAAGCTGATCCGATTCATTGGAAAACAGGTATTAAGTATGACGATGAGGGTACACCGAGATATCGTACACGCTATGAATGCTGCATGTGTGGGAATCGCGGAAATCAATACGAATATGAAGGAAATAAATTCACAAAATGCCACAAATGTAATGCGAAACTCAAGATAGTGCAGGCAACGGAAAATGGATTTCCTGAACGTGATGCATTCGGTAATTTTTACGTAGCTAATGATGAATACAGTGTTATTTTGGATGGTGAGTAAAGGTGAAGAATATACCTACAAAAAACTTAAGTGAAGAGCTGGAGACACGTGAAGGTGTCACAACAGTGCAAGTAAGCCCCCATGAAAAGATTGAAGTAGCCGGTATTACGGTTGAGGGTCCGGCTGTGATTCTAATTAATAAAGACTAGGAGTGACTGGATGGAACTTGTATACGAATATCCCATTTGGACAACGTGGTTCATCTGTGTAATATTCTTTGGTTTAGCTAGCGTTATAGAAACGATTAAGAAGTAAAGAAAAGGAGTTGGGAGAAATGAAAGAAAAAGACTTGAACATTTCAGAAGTACGTGGTGCGAAAAAGAACATTTCAGACTTACAAGTTTATGGTGATGTAGATATGTTCGCTTTACTTTGCAAAGCGAGTTCTCAAGAACAAGGTTGGATGAAATCAACGAAGGTTTGTAACGTAAAATGCGGTTGCGTGATGCAGGTGACAACTCAGCAGAAGAATCCTGATGGTAGTTATGCGGTAGCTGAGGCTTTAACGTATGTACCAGGTGTTCATATTGATACAGAAAGTGAACCGCGAAAGATGGTTCCAATCCCTGCGGAAAAATATGAAGTTAACCCTCTTGTAGAACTAGGGGAACGACGTCTTCAATCTAGTTGGATAAAAGGAGCTGAAGAGAAATGAAATCAACAGGTATCATTCGTAACATCGACTCACTAGGACGAATTGTAGTTCCAATGGAATTACGCCGTACATTAGGTATTCAGGTGAAGGATTCAATGGAAATTTTTGTAGATGGTGAATCTATTATTCTACAAAAATATAATCCGAATGGCTCTTGCCAAATTACAGGTGAAGTTTCTGAAGAAAATATCGAATTAGCTGGTGGTAAACTCGTGCTGAGTCCTGAAGGGATTGATCAGGTATTAGCGGAAATTGAAGCGCATTTGAAGGGGCGATAAAATGAGTG
The DNA here is from genome assembly GCF_052646455.1 of Bacillus cereus group sp. Bce041. NCBI lineage: Bacteria > Bacillati > Bacillota > Bacilli > Caryophanales > Bacillaceae > Bacillus > Bacillus cereus group sp. Bce041. The sequence goes on along the minus strand of NZ_JBQXON010000004.1, from coordinate 376,973 downwards.
AACCTAATAAGCAATATACAAATATCGAACTGGAAATGATTTTGGATAACTTCGTAAAGGCATTACCGATGCAAATGCGTATGCAGCGTGAAATGTCTAAAGTATATAAAGCGCGTTTTGATGCACTTGTTTCGGAAGGATTTACGGAACAACAAGCACTGGAAATTGTAAAGTCACGAGGTATAGAGTGAAAGGTTCGGAAGCAATCTTACGAGCGATGCACCAGGTAGGAGGAGAAATTCCAGCCACGCAGTTTGATACGTGGCTGGGACAACTCTCTCATTTAGGTCTACTGGAGCAAGTCACGAAAGATGATAAGCATGTTTACTATTACCGGCTTACGGATAACGCAAGACAGTTTCTAGCGAAGAAGGGTGTGGAGTGAAGGTGAAAATACGTGTATGGACCCTAGTAATGAATTTGTTTGAAATAGGAAAAAAATACAAAATTATTATTTTAGACGAGGATAATGGACAGGTTGTATATAAATGCACAGTCAAGGCAAAGGACGGCGGTAATTTACTAATCGATGTGTATGAGACAGACGGGGAAGAAGATTATGGGCAAACGTGGATAAAATGGCGCTGGATTCTCGAAATGGAGCAACTAGAAGTAAACGTAAAAACGTTGGAGGTTCCTGAATAATGATAAAAGAAACACCGATTAAAACGTTAAAAATTAACGGGGAGAAAGTTATGTGCGACAGTCCTGTATTACATGAACCGTCAGCTGCTACGTTTATACAGGGAAAAGGTATCTTCCAAAAACAGGACCACACTTGGTACATCGATTTCGTCACGTATGCTCGTAAAGATTTCTTTGATTCTTTAGAAAATCGTGAGTCCGTCTTAGTAGAAATCACAGAGGAAAACGGAAATACACATCAGGGACGTGCCATATTTACATGTATTGATTCTACCTTGAATGAGCCAATTGTATATCGAATGGAAGGTATTACGGAATTAGAGCTCGTAAAACCGCAATTGATTTCAGAGGTACCTGAATTCCGTACGAAAGATCTTCACGGTAAACAAGTCACGCTTTACTACAGTTCTGATACTTCTACTACAGGCGATTATACAGTTGAGACACTTATCGCTTTAGAGAATGCAGGTAGTAATAAAGTGGGAATATATGTTCTTAGTAGTGAGGTAAAGGAGAGAAACAAGTGAATTATATAGATCGTATCACGGAATTAGCCCCACAAGTACCGGCGGTCGTTTTAGAAGATGTGATGAACCGGATTAAGGATTGGGTTGTAAGTGGTGGGAAAGAGGATGACCCGTATATTGAACAACAACTGAAATTCGTGGAACGTGTGGCTGCAAGGAGTAAGGAACATGACGTCTGAAGAAATCCGTAACTTACAAATCGATGGAGTAGATGTTCCGTTTTACGATGGGTATGTGACGGTACAAGAAGGAGTTGTTACGGGTAAGCTCACATGGAGCCTCCATGTTGTGGATTATGGAGCATGCGAATTTGTGGCCACGAACCAGTTACGTGATGTGGATATCGAGACAGAGCAAGGTAATGTATATGCCGGAGAAGGATTGATAACGAAAGTGACTGAAGAAAGGTTTCTCCTAGCTGGAAAGTCGGTGCTACGTGGTTATGAGACAACAGCTGCGTGGCACGTGTTTCGAGATTCGGAGATTCACAGCTGATTACACGAAAATAAAAATATATAAACGAAAAGTTTTTAGGAGGGGGTCTAATACACTACAGTACTTAAAAAAAGAAAAACAAAATAAAAAAGAACCCCCCCTTAAAAAAATATACCTTATATATATAATATAAATATAAAACTAATAATTATATATTATATATATAGTATTATTTATTAATAGTTATATAGTATGTAATACTATTAATGGTTTAAGGTGTTTGTTTTAGGGGTTTGATTTTCTGAGTCAGGAGGTTCGGAGATGACCAGAATTGATGGCTATGTTTCAAAGAAGACAATACGACTATGGCTGGAGAATTACGAATCGCTGGCTGTAGGTGATCGGTTCCCTGATGCGCCGCCTAGCTTTACTGGACCTGGTGCACTGGACGGGAAAGGCGATGGACGGTTGAATAAGATTGTGCTGGATCAGGCGATTAAACAATTACCGAAGAACATGAAATATATAGTGCTTGCTCGGTATGTGTACAAGATTCCGAGGAAACGAATACTGTATAAGCTGAGTATTAATGGCAATGAGTATTATAAATACTGTGATAAAGCTGTAGATACGCTCTATCTGATAATCAATGGTGACATTGTTGGTATGAACCAGCTAATAAAAAAAGTTGAACAAGACTTGACAAAGTAGGGTTTTTCTAGGTACAATTTATGCTAGGATGGTGAACTTGTGTCCTACTCCAACATTAAATAATACGCATAGCCATGAGGCCCGTCATTAGGGTATCATGGCTATTTTTATGTCCGTTGGATTGGACTGACTGTGGTGTATATAGTAGGTAGGAAATAGGGAAAGCCTTGTAGCATACCATAAACTATAGGCAACGCGAAAGGTGATTTCGCCAGTCGCTCCCCCCTGGAGGAGACAGCTGTTTGAAACTCAGGGGGTCTTGATTCAGTGTCTAGGTAGTTAATAAGGTGAAGATTATGCATAAATTAGACTAACAAGGCCTGTATGTATGACTTACAAACGTTGATATAACAACGATGTATAATAAATGTATATTGGTTACGTAGTGAAAAAATAAAGAATCATTGATATCAATGGATTAAGTTTAAATGTAGTTTACATAACCAATGTTATAGGCAGTCATTTTTAATACAATATTCATCGTTATTCAAAATAGGTATTTTAGATTATTAAACATTTGGTTTTGTTTTAATCCCCCGGGGGAGGTCAGATCTGGTGAGGGGCTGGCAGGCGCTCGTAACGTACCGCCGGAATTTTTAAACTCGAGGGGCTATACAAAACATACGAATTTCAAGGCAATCGATACTAAATCGGTTGCCTTTTTCTATTTCACGAAGAAAGGGGAGCGAAACAATGGCTAAGTTAGACGAGTTAAAACAGAAACTTACAGCTAAACAAATTCAAGCGGCGTACCTGCTTGTAGAAAACGAGTTGATGGAATCGAACAACGAAGAAAAAAGGACTCAGGACGAAATGGCCAACGAGCTAGGCATAAATCGGACAACGCTTTGGGAATGGCGAACTAAGAATCAGGACTTCATTGCATTCAAGAGTGAAGTGGCCGATAGTTTTCTTGCAGAGAAGCGTGAGCAGGTGTACAGCAAGTTAATGCAGTTAATTTTAGGGCCGCAACCGAGTGTAAAAGCTATGCAATTGTATATGCAGCGATTCGGTTTACTGACTGATAAGAAAGTAATTGAGGGTGATCTAGGAAATGCGACACGTACAAATGCAGAAATCGAAGAACAGCTTCAGAAATTAAAAAAATTGACAGGCGAGTAAAAGGAGGGCGGGCTACATGGCATATATAGACGGTAAATGGTTAGCCCGTCAAGAACGTCAGGAACGTATCGATCTTGTAGCAGAAAGAGCGAAGAAATTACAGGAGTTGTACGAGACTGGTGAGGCAACAGAATATTACATGGATACACTACTTGCTGACATCGATGAGCTAGAAAAGTTAAAAAGGGTGCACCGAGGAGAACATGACATGTTGTACTTCATGTATGAGTATTTCTCTGAAGAAGGGAATCCCGGGAATCCAGATAACTTAATCCCTGCCGGAGTAACGATGGATGATGCTGCAGAGTTTCACCAAACGTTATGTGGGCTATTAGATGACATCACAACAGGTAGGGAGAAAAAGAAAAAAGTAGCATGGAGTGTAGGACGTGGCCACGCGAAAACCGCTTATCTGAGTAACGGTTATTTGTGTCATCAAGTCGTGTATCGATTAAAGCAATACATTGTTTTGATATCCGAGACTTCCGATGTAGCTGGTGACTTTATATCATGGGCGCGTGATCAGTTAAAGTACAACGAGAAACTACGTGAAGATTTCGGTATCTTACTTCACGAACAAAAAAGCCGAAATGAAGTAGATAACGATAAAGAGTTCGTGACTTTAACAAACACGAAAGTCGAAGCAAAAGGTATAGGGACGCAGGTACGTGGTTTACGTCACGGTTCCAAAAGGGTTCAGCTCTACATTTTGGATGACTTAGAAAGTAAGGAAAACACGGCGACGGTTGATTTAATTGCCAAAAACAAACGTTGGTTCAAAGAAGAATTACTACCAGGTTTAAGTCGTCAAGAAGGTGCCTGTATTTATATGGGTACCATCGTTTGTTACGACAGTTTATTGCATCATGTTATTAAAAACCGTCGTGACTTTGTATCAAGATCATTTCCAGCAATTCTGAAATGGTCAGAGCGCGAAGACTTATGGCAAGAATGGCGTGAAATTCGTCAGGTAGATGAAGAGAACGCTTCTGATAAAGCTCGTGAATTTTACGAACAAAACAAAGAAGAAATGCTCCGGGGTACAAAAACATTATGGCCGTCACATTTCCCTTATATCGATTTGATGGAAATTAGGGAAGATGACGGAACAAAAGCGTTTAATCAGGAGTACTTATGTAACCCGACTGACGAGGAAAGGCAGATATTTAAACCTAAATATTTCACGTACTGTACTGAAAGTGATCTAAAAGATAAAAAACTTTTATATTACGGCGCTGTCGATTTTGCAATGGGGAAAGAAAAAGGTGACTACAGTGTAGTTGTTACACTTGCGAAAAACGTGGAAACAGGTACGTGCTACGTTATAGATATTTTTATGGAGCGTGTGCATCCAAATACATTGTTAGAAAAGGCTGTAGAATACACGCTGGCATATCAATATGAATCAATCGCAGTAGAGGCACAACAAGCGCAGGAGTGGTTTGCTGAGAAGGTTGCTGAAGCGTTGCAAAAGAAAGGGTATCCTTCATCGACTCGCTTAAAACAAATTAAGCAGCGTACACGAAAAGCGCTCCGTATTGAGTCATTATTACCTGATATACAGAGTGGTAAATTACGTTTTATGAAACATTTACGTGCTTTATTGGAGCAATTTGAAATGTATCCGATGCATCCACATGATGATGGTCCGGATGCAGTTCAAATGGCTTTTTCTATTGCATATAAACGTGCAAGACGTAAAGCGGGAACTACAGGAAATTCAAGATATTGAGAAAGGAGGGGCTTGAATGAGAGTACAAGGTGATCGTAATTTTATGAATCCAGTAGAAATTGTAATGCCAGTTCGTACCGCACTCGGCGATTCTGAGTGGACACGTATTATGTCCGAGGTTCACTTATATGAGCGTTATGAAGGAGACTTAAACGTATGGTCTGATTATAAAAAACCAGACAATCTCGACTACGAACCTACGAAAATACAACTTGATTATCCTCAAAAAATCGTAAACATGATTGCAGCGTGGCAATTTGAAAAAGAACCAAAAGTCACGGTTCCTCCTGATGTGATAGACGATCCAGCTCTTATGATTCAATCAGGATATGAACCTAGTGAGGAGCAACAAGCAGAAAACAGTAGAGCGAAGGCGAAGGAACGGTTATTAACATGGGTTTGGGATGATAACCGAATGCATGAGAAGTTATTAGCAGCAGCAAAGGACCGCGCCATTTCCAAAACCGGTGTGTATGCTCGTATTCACTATGATAAACGTCGCGGTGAATTCAAGATTATTTGGCATCCATCAACAGAAGTTATCGCAAAGTATAGCGACTGGGATATAGATCAGCTGGAAGAGATTCATTTTATTGCGTGGCTTGATGAAGAACAAACGAAAATGTGGAAGTTATCGTATTATTTAGTTTGGCGTGAAGAAGCGGATCAGTACGACTGTGAAATTGAAGAGGCAGTATACAACGGTGACTTAGAAAAACAAGAGGATAGGGTTGAACGCTCATCAATGGGCATCGATTTTATTCCTGTTGTACCGGTGCCGACTGAAAAACTAAGTAAGCGTACTACAGGTTATAGTGAATTGGAGAAAACGATTGAGTTGTCTAATGAAATTGACAAAAAGATGTCCGATTACTCGGATGCGTTACGTTTTGAGATGTTTGCTATTACTTTGTTAACGAATGTAGATGAAGATCCTAAGAATCCACTTCAAGTTGCACCAGGTGCGAAATGGGATTTAGGTGACGGAGCTGAAGATGCAGGTGAGCCTAGTGCTAAAAAGTTGGAAAGTGGATTCCGATTTAAAGAAACCATTGAAGCTTATCTGGATCGATTGCAGAAACGCCTACACGAAAAAGCAGAGGTACCGATGGTGAACACTGCTGACATGAATACGGGCGGTATAAATGACATGGCGGTACAGCTTTTATTCAGTAATATCATTTCAAAAACACAACGCTCATGGGTGATATGGCAGTCCCGTCTACAAACCTTAAATGAGTATATTTTACGTTATATGAAAGCTAGGAAGGATGACCCCAAATTCAAATACGATAAAGAAATGTTAGCAAAAGTAGATAACTATTATGCTAGTAAGATTATTTTCGGTTTACCGTTACCGCAAGATCAAAAAGCACTTATCGAACAGTTAGGCGATGAAATTTCAAACGAAATCGAATCAATTAAAGGTGCGATTACGAGAAGTGGTAAAGAAAATGCGGAACAAAAGTTCATGGAGATTATGCAAGAGCGGATGTTGAAAAGACAGTCTCAGGATCCGTATAACGAAAAGTAATACTTGCCTTACGAAATGGCGCTATAAACTTTCGGAAATTATAGCCGACAGGCTCAAAATGGAGGATTTGCAAATGGAATATGTAAAACAAGCTACAGCATTAAAATTTTTTGTAGGACAAGTACAAAAAACACCTAAGTTCCCACTTCGATTAGACCTACAGTTTTTCTCCGATGGTGGCGGTTCTGGGGATGATCCAGACAAAAAGCCTGGGGGTACTGACGATCCGTCAAAAACTTTTACGCAAGAAGAACTAGATGAAATTGTTAAGAAGCGCTTAGAACGTGAACGTAGTAAATCCGCTGAGAAATATGGTGATTACGATAATGTGAAAGCGAAATTAGCAGAATACGAAAAAGCTGAAGAAGAGCGTAAAAAGCAAGAAATGACGGAAATTGAACGTTTGCAGGCTGAAAAAGAAGAAGCTAACAAAAAGGCACTAGAAGCTTCCGAAGCAGCGCAAAAAGCACAAGAAAAAGCAAATACACGTATTCTAAATACGGAAATTAAGAGTATTGCACGTGCTTTAGATGCAAATGATCCAGGTGACGTATTGGCGCTTTTAGATAAGTCGACCATTCAACTTGATGAGAATGGAAATTATCAAGGAGTTGAAGAGGCTGTTAATGCGCTAAAGGAAAGCAAACCTTGGATGTTCAAGAAAGTTGTGGGAGCTGATGCAGCTGGTGGCGCGAATCCAGGAACAAATCCGAGAGCGAATGAAATTCTTGCTTTAGAAAAAGATCTGGAAGAAGCGAAAACAAAAGCGTTAAAAGATTCAAAGTATGCGGGCGAGGTAACTCGTATTTATAACAAGTTGTTAGAAGCAAAATCGAAGAAATAACGGATCGTTGGTTAAAAGTCAGCGATTTTTTAATTTAAAAAATTTGAGGGGGCTACAAATATGCCAGTACCAACTACGTACGAATTTCAACAACAAGTAAGACAAATGCAAGCGAATGTGGATTTAATTCTTACGAAAGCACCTGTTCTTTTCGGATTAATTGGTGTAGGAGACACTTTAACACAAACTAAATTCGAATGGCAGAACGACTATTTAAACTCTGATACAGGTATTGTAAAAACTGCCGCAGCTGTTGGGGATACGGACCTAGTTTTAGAAAAAGGCGAGGCTCGTAAATTCACTGAAAATGCTCTGGTACAAAACGGCTTAGAAGTGCTACGTGTAGTAAGTGTTGATGAAAATGCCGATAAAATCACTGTACAACGTGGTTACGATAGTACGAAAGCGGAGGCAATTACAGCTGGTGGTGAATTAAAAGTCATCGCAAGACCGAGACCAGAAGGTGAAGATGCTTTCCGTAAGAATGAGATTAATGACCGTTTGGTGTCACATAACTTCTCACAAATCTTTTCAAGATACGCATCTGTTTCACGTACACAACAACAAGTGAACACATACGGCGTATCAAACGAATTAGATTATCAAGTAAACCTGCGTTTACAAGAGATGATTCGTGAAGCAAACACTTCTCTAATTTATGGTCGTAGAAATGTTGGCTCTCCAACACAACCGCGTACTACAGGTGGTTTATTTGCATTTGCGGGTATTGAAGGTTCTCATAAGCAAGACTTTAAAGGGAACGAAATTGCGGCAAAACCTTTAAATGACGCTGTAGAACAAGTATTTACTCGAGGCGGTTCAGCAAATACGATTCTATGTGGACCGAATATCGCACGACAAATCACAAAACTTGGTGGCGATACAATTCGTACTACGCGTCAAGATACTGCGGCAGGTTACCAAATCTTATCGTTTGTATCGGATTTACCAGGTGGAGCAATTTCTAGTGTGGTAGTCGATTTAAATATGCCTAAAGATCGTGCATTACTTCTTGATACGGAGAAAGTTAAGGCGCGCTACTTAACTCCAATTTATGATCAAGATGCTACACCAAATGGCGCTGACTACTTCTCTCGTGTCATTCGTGGGGAATTTGGATTTGAAGTTAAGAATGCGAAAGAGTCTATCGCTGTTCTTGAAAATATCTCTAAAACAATGGCTTAAAAGGTAGCGTCTATGCTACCTTTTTTTCATTTTGAAAGGAGTGTTATAAATGTCTATTTCTGAAAATCAAGCACAACGGTTAAATAAATCGATGCCGATTGCGAAAGACACATCGCTTGGCACTATTATTAAAGGTCTTGAAGAAAAAATAGCTCTAATACCCAAAAAGGTTGATAAACAACCTGATAGTACAGCGACTGACGTAGCGGGTGTAGTGAAAGACTTAAACGCCCTTATCGCAAAGTTAAAAGCTGCAGGAATCATGACGCCTTAACAAAATACAGTGACGGAGGTGACGCCAAATGAAGGTGTCGGAAAGGCTGGAGAGTCGGTTAGCAAAAGTTCCAAAAGTAACTCCGGAAGACATCGGAAATTGGCTAGCTGAAGCCGAAACTGAGTCAGAATTAACCGAAGAGTTAAACGCAAATGCTGTTTTTTATCTTGCCCTGTCATTTGCTTATGAATCGATTGCTGCAGACGCAGCGCGCTATTTTTCTTATACAGATGGTGAAGAATCGGTTGATAAATCAATGATCTTTGCAAACTATAAGAAGTTATCAGCGGACGCGCTTAAAAAGTACAGGAAGTATCGACGGGGAAAAGGTACTCACCAAACATTTGCTAAACGGGCAGATGGGAGATGATTACATGAGCGATTCTCAACAAGAGATGGATGCAGCGCTCGATACCATTTCCGAAGAATTTAAAGAGGAGCACGAAAAACAAGTTTCTGACACTGTTAAGGCCATTATCCTAATACGTTTGTTTTTAGTTGATTTATTGAATGACTATCAAAAGGATGGAATTGTGAAGCGTAGTAGGTTAAATGCGTTATTACGAGACCTTACTTTATACGAAAAAGAATTTCGTAAACAAGCAGAGCGGTCATTCCATACATTGATTGAAAACACGTCGAAATGGACCACATCAAAATTATCAGAAGCAGGTTTGGACGTGAAATCTATAACTGCAGTAAATAAGCAAATTATTCAAGGGGTTATAAAAAGACCTGGTGAAGATGGCTTAGTTCTGTCTGATCGTGTATGGAATTTATCTGGAGATATGAGAGATCGATTAAGTAGTGTCATTCGTCCATCTGTATTAAAGGGTGAGAGCATTACAATGATTTCTCAAAAGATAAAAGAAGTACACGACAATGAGAGATGGAAGGTTGAGCGTGTAGCAATTTCTGAGAGTACTAACACGTACCGAGCAGCTACTATACAGAATGGGTTAGAAAGTGAAATTGTGGCAGGTTATCAAATTATTGATAATGGTCACCGTCACAGATATCATTCAAAGCACATGTGTTACAAGCTAGCCAGACGCGATGCGTATGGTTTAGGAGCTGGGAAGTATCCGAAAAATATTCCGGAAAGCCTTATGAATCAATTAATAAGCCCACATCCACAATGTTCTTCACGGTTGAACTATTTGATAAGCGAGGAGGTGTAGCAATTGCTTACTGAGGATGATATTAATGAAATTCGTGAAAATCGTGAAATGATTGAGCAGGGACGTAGAGAACCGGTAATTTTATACATTAAAGGGGTTTCTGAAAAGGATCCAATTACAGGAGAAGAAGTCCAAGGTGACCCCCGAAAAGAAGCTGTTCAATTAGTTTGGAAGAAATTCACGTCAGTGGAAAAGACGAAGTTCGCTGATCTCGATGTTAAAAAAGGAGAGGCGCTTGTTACATTTCCTCTTAATCTGGACTTAGAGAACATTGAAAAAATTGAACGTAAAGGTGTTTTTTACGTTATCGAACTTATCGATGAAAGAGGGCTTGGTGGCGTAAACCGTCGTGAGGTCATTGTAAAGAGGGTGATTTGATGAGAATCAGAGTTGTTGTTAAAGGAAAATCAAATGTGTTAAAAGCACATAACCCCAATAGTTACAAAAAACCAATTGAACAAATGGTAGAAAAACATACACGTCTACAGGCTAATCAAGCATCTAATCGTGCTCCGATATTACACGGTCCTTTATCTGAAAGTATTCCTGCAAGTGTAAAGATGATAGTCGGTGCAAGAATTATTGGTACGTATGGATCTCCTCTTATTTACGCGGCGGTACAAGAATTTACGCACAAAACCAAAAAAGGTTTTATGCGTAAAACAGCATTTGAAGGTGAGCAACCATTTGTTGAGGATATAAACAAAACTGTTCAACGTGTAGCGAAGGGGCATTAATTATGTTGAATGATGTAATGTACTCATTAAAAAAGTTGCTGGATGTTTTTGCACCTACTACATGGATATACGATGGTGTTTCTGTATCAGGAAAAGACAAACCCTTTATTACCATTGAGGATTTGTCAGGAACAATTAGCAGGTTTTCAAAGGAGAATTTCTCGCGTAATCACCTGATTCAAGTTGGTGTGTATGCAGATAAAGTTTTTGATAGGAATGATTTGCAAGATAGAATAATTAACCGATTCGAAAAGGGTTCAATTGACTTGTACGATACAAGTAAAAAGAATCCAGAACGAATCGGTTTTTTTAATGCAAAAGTAAAGGATTTTGAACCACTGTCTCAAAAAGACGTTGAGATTTTAACAGCGAAACATTTGAGTTTTATTACTATAACAATCAGAAATTAGAGGGGGACTAAAAATGGCAGAAGTGAAAAAAAGTAATGCACCTGAGTTTAAAGGTGCCGAAACGCTTTACTTGATTGACATTCCGCAACCTGATGGGAAGACTACAAAAACAGTTCGATTTTTTAACCAAACGTCAGGTTCACGATCAATTGAGGCTGGAGAAATCGAGTTGAAAACAAAAGATAAGAGTGGATCTGATTACGGTGACGTAACACAATCAGCTAGCATTGAAGGGATTTGTACTGAAGGTGACGAGGGACTTGATTATGTAGAAGAAGCAATTCTTAATAAAGTTTTAGTAAGAATTCATGAAGTTAACCTACGTAGTGCAACCGCTTCTGAGTTTAAAGTTAAATCAGGAACATACATGTTGAATAGTTTGGAACTTTCTCATGAAAATGAGGAGTACTCAAAGTATTCTATTGGCTTAAAATTAAATGGTAAAATTTCTAAAGGGACGCTTAATAAAGTACCTGAAGGTGCGCCTTCTGGTGACGTAGCTACACCAGGAGCGTAATAGTAAGTCTATTTATTAATAATTAAGTATGTTTATGGGGGTAGGGATTTTTGGATATTTCTAAAATCGAAAAAATTGCAATCGCATCTTCAATTCTTTCAACATTCGGAGAGGATGCATTGGCTCCTCACGTTGATTTAAATCGTTTATCAGAATTATGTGAGGAATCGACTCGAAATTCAACAGCGAGACAATGTGGTGAAGCGACAGTTAGTGTTTTAAATAAGATTATTGATAGCTTGTCAGAGGAGGGCGAACAATGAAACTAAACAAACAAGAGCAAGCGGTTATTATAGGCAATACAATTTTATTGCTTGGTGGGCATGAGGAAGTAGCTAAGCAAGTTGACCCTCAGAAGTTGGCAAAAGTAAGCGAAATTCACAATGAGTTATACGATAATACAACGCCGCGTGAGCGAAGAGAAGCAATGATTAGTTTGCTTAATAAGACAATGGATGAATTCCTGGAAAATAAATAATTGAGATTTGAATAAGCGTTCATATAAACGCTTTTTTATTTTGAACAAAAAATTGGAGGTAATTATTATGGCTGAAAAATCATATACACGTTTCGTAATTAATGGTAAAGAACAAGAACTGAAATTCTGTTTACAGGCACTGAGGTTATTAGATGAAAACGGTGGGCCGATGCAATTCGTTTCCCAAACCATGCAGGGCGGAATTACTAATTTCACGGATGTGGTTTATTACGCACTGATTCATACAAATGAGGGAATCACGTATGAAGCTGTACAGAAAGAGATTGAAAATATGTTTAATGCTGAAAAACTAGACCTTGATGAAATTCTAAAGTACAACAAAGCAGTTGTGCTAAATAGTTTTTTCTTCCAGAAGACAGTGAAGAAACTTCTAGGGACAATGACAGTGGAGCAACAGAAATCGTTCGAGAACCTGTACGCATAAATATTGATGAATTGCAAGGTGAGTGTTTTCGTTTTTTTAATATGACCACCTTGCAATCTTGGCGTATTAGTCTCAAGGAGTATCACCTTATGTTGAACGGATATAAGGAACAACTACTTGATAAGTACGAGTTTGCAAGTGTACAAGCTTTGTTTAATCGAAATGCTCAAAGTGACAAAATCAAGTCATTAGCGGATATATATACCCGTCCAGAAAGTGTTCGTGATATTGAAAAACAAGCAAATGAACGGAAAGAAGTAGTTGAAAAAATTCAAAGAAACGAATCGTTCTTTGATCAAATAGAATCAATGATTAGAAGTCAAATACAAGAAGAGGAAGGGTAGGTGAGGTGAATGAGCCAGAACAAGGTAGAAACTCAGGTGATTGCAGACATATCTAATTTAATAAGTAACCTTGGAAGAGCTACACAAGCATGGAATACATTTTTTCAGCAGATTAGTAGACCACCTCCTATCCCACCAGCACCGCAACCGCCGTCACCTCCACCATTACCGCCAGCGCCACCAGCACCACCGCCTCCTGATTATTCAGGGTGGCGTGCTAGATTTCAAGAAGTAGGTAATCAAGCAATTGAAATGGGCCGACGTGTACAGCAAACAGGACAAACAATGCAAAATGCTTTTGGTCCTGCAGCTGCAGCGTCGGCTTTTGCTTTAGGAAGTATGATTCAAAAGTCACGAGAATTTGAATCACAAACTCGTAAAGCAGCAGTTTTAACTGCAGGTGACTACGGTCAAGTAAAGAAAGCGATTCTTGATATGGCAAAAGATTCTGTGTATTCAACAGGGCAGGTAGCAGCGGCTTTTGCTGAAATGGGTGCGAAAGGTTTCGATTCGGCTCAAGCAACGTCCGCATTACCTGGTGTGTTGAGTGCAGCGGCTGCATCAGGTGAAGACCTGGGAATGGTTGCTGATACGATTACGTCAGCTTTAAACTCATTTGGTATGGAGGCAAGTCAAAGTACACATGTTGCTGATGTTCTTGCAACAGCCGCAAACGCTACAGCTGCGGGGGTAGGAGATATGCAATACGCTTTTAAATATGCGGCGGGTCCCGCAGCTCAATTAGGCATATCGATGGAAGAACTAGCGGCTTCTGTTGGTATTATGTCAAATAGCGGTATTAAAGGGGAGACAGCTGGTACAGCATTGCGTGCATCTTTACTACGTTTAGTTAAACCGCCAAAAGCAGCGGCGAATGAGTTAAAACGACTTGGCGTATCTATTACGGATCAACAAGGTAATATGAAACCATTGTCTCAAATTATTGGTGAGTTGAAATCAGGAATGGAAGGTATGACAAGTGCACAAAAAGGTGCGGCGCTAGCAACAATATTTGGTACAGAAGCTGTATCAGGTATGATGGCACTTGTAGCAGCGGGGCCTGAAAAGATTGATGCTTTAACACAATCCTTAGTGAACTCGGACGGTGCTTCTAAAAAAGCTGCGGACTCCATGCTTGAAGGATGGGCCGGAGCACTCACGAAAATGGAATCCTCTCTTGATGCTGCAGCACGTGCATTTACTGATGCATTAGCTCCTGCATTAATGGCCGTAGCTGGAGTCGTTGAAACCTTGGCAAACGCGTTTATGAAATTACCAGCTCCTGTGCAGACGGTGATTGCTTCCGTAGTAGCATTTACTACGGCTTTTTTAGTTATAGCAACGGTAGCGGGTATTGTTATTAACGCAATCGGTGGTGCAATTATCACCCTCGGTCAACTTATGATATGGATGTCAGGAACATCAAAAGCAGCGGTAATGCTTCGGGCTACTTTATCAGCATTAAGAGCCGGATTTGCATTATTGTTAGGACCGGTTGGTGCGATTATTGCAATTCTAAGCTTAGTGGGGGTAGCGCTAGTCCAATTATACAAACATAACGAGACTTTCCGAAATGCTGTGAATAATGCGTGGGAATCAATAAAAAATGGGACAGTAGCAGCTGTTGAGGCTATGAAAGCCGCTTTTGATTCTTTAGGTTCTTATCTGGGGACAATACCGGAAAAATTTTCAGCAATGGGTACAGCAATCAGCGCAGCATTAGAGACAGGGTTAATTAAAGCAGGTCAGGTGTTTTCTGGTTTTGCAACAGCTGTAGAGATTTCGTTAACTGTAATAAAATCAAAATTTAGTGAATTTGGTCAGGGGATAAGTGGTGCGTTTAGTTCAGCAATATCAGGACTTAGTTCAGCATTTGCTGGAATTGGATCAGCTCTTTCTCCAGTAATTGATTTTATTAAAATGTCTTTCTCCTCAATAGGAAATACGATAGCCACTTTAACACCATTAATTGTACGTTTAGGTTTATCGTTTTTAGGTGTTTCAGGCCCCGTAGGATGGGTAATCGCTATTGTAGCTTCTTTAGGTGCTACGATATTTAAATTGATAAATACAAATGATCAAGTGAAGTCTGCTTTTATGTCGGCTTGGCAGTCTATACAATCGATTTTTAGTTCTGTGATGTCAGCAATTTTGCCGGTTGTTCAGTCAATAGCTCAGGGGATTACACAAGCATTTGCACCACTTGCTCCTGAATTTGCGAAAACGGGACAAGTTATAGCAGAAAGCTTCGCTACACTTGGACCTGCTCTTTCTGAACTAGGCGCGGCCTTTGGTGAGTTAGGTTCTACAATAGCTAGTTTGTTTAGTGAAGTAGTACAAGCTGTAGTACCGATAGCACTCGACTTATTCCGTTTGTTTGGGGAAACAATCCAAGCTGTAGTACCTTTAGCGTCTGATTTATTTAAACTTTTTGGTCAAGTAATACAAGAAGTAATGCCTATGATTACTGAATTAATTCAGATGTTTGCAAATACGACAATAGAAATTATGCCAGTGATAACGGAGGCTATACAACAAGTAGCTCAAATTTTTACTGAGCTAGCAACTACAGTTTTACCGATATTCGCTCAAGCTTTTCAAACGGCATTCCCTATCATATTACAAGTAATCCAGGCGGCGTTTAGCATAGCAGGAATGCTGATTCAAGGGTTTGGAGAAGTCTTATCAATCATAGCGACGTCGGTGATTCCGATTATTCTCCAGGCGGTACAAGCGGTCTTCCCAGTAATAGCTGGGATTATAGCTGCTGCGATTTCCGTTGCGATTCCTATTATTCAATTATTAGGCCAGGTAATCTCTATCATAGCGACTACAGTTATTCCTTTAATTTTGCAAATAGTCCAGGCGGTTTTCCCGGTAATAGTTTCTATAATTCAAGCGGCGATTCCTGTAGCAACTGCGATACTTGAAGGTCTGGCAACAATAATAAAAGGCGTAGTGATCCCGGCCATTCAATTTATTCTGTCGATTGTCCAGGCGGTTTTTCCCGCTATTATGGGCATAATAACCTCTGTTATTGGGATAATCACCAACATAATAAAGCTTTTCACTTCAGTTTTAAAAGGAGATTGGAGCGGGGCGTGGAACGCGGTGAAAGGCATTACGTCGAGTGTAATGTCATTAATCGGAAATATCATCCAAGGGGCAATAAATTTAATTTCTGCGGTCGTGACTGGTGGGCTAAATTTAGTGAAATCTATTTTTTCTAGTGTTCTATCAGCGATAGGTTCTCTAGTAAGCTCAATTTTCTCGGGGATAGGCTCGGTTATTTCATCTGTTATGAATGCAGCAGGTAGCATCATTTCCTCAATTTGGAATGCGGCTAAGTCAGCGACATCTAACATCCTAAATTCTATCTATAACACAGTGACTCAAATTTTTGGCAATGTAAAGTCATTCCTAAGCGGAATCGATTTAGGAAGCATAGGAAAAAATATGATGCAGGGGCTTTTAAACGGTATAAGCTCTATGGCAGGGGCTATTTGGGACAAAATTACGGACATTGGAAATGGAATTAAAGATAAAATTTCAGGACTTTTATCGATTCACTCACCGAGTCGTTGGTTCAGAGATTTCATTGGTGTCAATATGATGAAAGGGTGGATTAATGGTATTGATGCCATGAAAGGTGCTGTACAAAGAACAACCGAACAAATGACTGAATGGATGAAACCGGAAGCTTTACAAGTAGAGACTGTATACGGAATGCCTAGAGGACTGGGTGCATACCAGACAGCTAGACCACAAGCAAGCTCAGGAAGTACGGATGCCGGAACTGCTTCGAATTCTACTGCTAGTGAAAGACAACCTGCGTATATTAATATACAGCTTGGTAGACAAGAGTTTAATAGGTTCGTTGATGATATTACTGGAGAGCAAGAGGCTGTAAAAAAACGGAAAGACGTATTTTAAAGGAGGGCGGTATATTGTTAGTTTTTAATGAAATTAATTTAGAAGAATACTTTGAGAAAAAATACGAAAAAGGATTTTTTATGGTTAACGATATAAGAGGTCGCGGAATTTTAAGTGACGAAATTAATGAGTTAACGGTACCTCACCGCCCAGGTTCATATTTTTTAAGTAAAAGGACTTCCAAGAGAGTATTAGAAGTAGATTTCTCTCTTAAGGGAGTCTCTCTTTTTGAACTAAGGAAACGGATAGATGAATTGAATGGTTTATTAGATACAGAAGAACCTGTAAAAATTACCTTCACAGACGAACCGGATATTGTGTATTACGGGATTAAGGAATCTGTAGAGGAGACTTTAGAAAAATCTAATATTCATCAAGCAACTATTACACTAATATGTCCAATGCCGTATAAGTTAGGGAATGAGAAAACGGTTGACTTTGAAAATGACGGTCGAGGGTTAATAGCCAACATTCAAAATAAAGGCAGTGCGGAGTCAGAACCTATCATCGAAATTGAAGTTGAAAACCCTTCTACATTTTTAGATGTTCGGAATAAGAGCGTATATCTTCCAAACAAAGAAGATTATTTTCGGATTGGTTACCCGTTACAAGTAAACCAACTTCCAGTAGAGTGGAAACAACGTGTAATGTGGGATGAAATGTCTACTACAGTAGGATGGACAAGTGTATCACAGTTTGAAAACACTAAAGGTGGAGGTACATTCAAATCTAATGGACATCAATTTTATGTAGAAGATTATGGTGATCAGAATTACAAAGGGAATCATGGAGCGATTGCTAAAAAAAGTATTCCTAGCGGACCATTACAAGATTTTATAATGGATGCTTATGTAAGGTTCAACTGCAGTAGTTATGTACAAATGGGACAAGTAGAAGTGGCCCTACTGGATGAGACTAGTAAACCTGTAGTTCGATTGTCGCTAAACGATGTATATTGGGAGGCTGAAGAAACTTTTGGTGTTGCTAAGATTGCCTATCCAGGGCATCCAGCTGAACAAATGATGATTCATACGCGCGGTATGTATCCTTGGACGTGGAATAATTTTTACGGAAAGTTATGTGTTTACCGTATTGGGAATGAATGGGAGTTTTATATTGCGAAATTTGCGTACGGTACTGAGATTGATGATGCTGGAGCAAAAGCTCGTTGGGTAGACAAAGATGGGATTTTGATGAATAAAATTGCACAGGTACAAATTTCTATCTGTCAATGGTGGAATAATAATCCGGCTGTACTTATGACAGTTGATGATATTAAGATTTGGAAAGTTAACCAAAATACAAGTAATAATCCTCCATATATTGTTGGAAAAGGAGATAAAGTACAAATCGATACAGCTAAAAGTCTAGTTAGTATTAATGGTTCAAGTGCAATTAATCTGAAGGAATTATTCAGTGATTATCCTAAAATTACTAAGGGCCAGAATAAACTTGAAATTATGCCAGCAAATATCGGAACAGCAAAAGTTAAATATAGGGAGCGATTTCGATGAGAACACCAAGCGGATTACTTCATGTTGTTGATTTCAAAACAGATCAAATTCTATCCGCTATTCAACCAAAAGACTACTGGGAAGATAAGCGTCATTGGGAAATCAAGAATAACATTGATATGCTAGAGTTCAAAATTTTTGACGGTACTCCACATGCAATTACATTACAACAGCAGAACTTGGTTTTAAAGGAAGTACGTGATGGTCGAATTGTTCCGTATGTTATTAATAATGAAGTAGAAAAAGATTCAAAGGATAGATCATTAACTGTACACTCTTCCGGTGCCTGGGTTCAAATCGCCAAAGATGGGATTATTAAACCTCAACGTATAGAGAGCGAAACAGTTAATACGTTTATTGATATCGCTCTTGCCGATTCAAAATGGCAACGTGGAATAACGGATTATTCTTCGTTCCACACGATGACTATCGATGAATTCATCGATCCCCTTACTTTTTTAAAGAAAATTGCAGCTTTGTTTGAATTGGAAATCCAATATCGAGTTGAAGTATCTGGTTCTCAAATTACTGGATGGTACGTCGATATGATAAATAAACGAGGGAGAGAAACAGGGAAGGAAGTAACCCTGGGAAAAGACTTAGTAGGCGTTAGACGCATTGAGCATTCCAGGGATATTTGTACCGCCTTAGTCGGATTTGTACGAGGTGAAGGTGATGAAATTATTACGGTTGAGAGCATCAATAACGGACTTGTTTATATTACAAATAACGATGCCTTTCAACGCTGGAATGCACATGGTAAACATAAATTTGGTTTCTACACTCCAGAAACAGAAGATCAAAATATGACACCGCAGCGATTAATGACTTTGATGAAGACGGAATTAAAAAAGCGTGTCAATTCTTCCGTTTCGTATGAAGTAGAGGCACAATCAATCGGTCGCATTTTCGGACTAGCACATGAACTCATTAACGAGGGCGATACAATCCGAATCAAAGATACAGGCTTCACACCTAAGTTATACCTTGAAGCAAGGGCAATCGCTGGTGATGAATCATATACGGATCCTTCGCAAGATAAATATGTATTTGGAGACTATCGAGAGATTATAGATTCGAACGAGGAATTACGAAAATTATATAACAAAATGCGTGCTTGGTTAGAGGGGAAGGCTAACAAAGAACTGTTAGAACAACTAGAAAAGTTGGCCGAAGAAGCAAAGAAAGAATCAGGAAAAGCTGTAAAGGAATCGCAAGAGGCTAAAGATATATCAGAGCAACTAAAAAAAAATATTGAAAATAATATGGTTAATATTATAGAAGGTAAAGAACCACCAACTACTGATCTTAAGCCAAACAAAACGCTATGGCGTGATATTAGTAATGGAAAGCCTGGTATTTTAAAAATATGGACAGGTACAGCTTGGGAATCGGTTGTTCCGGATACAGGACCATTACAAAAAGATATAAAGAATGCACAAACAGAAATTGATACTTTAAAAGAGACAATTGAAGATATACCTGATAAGACTTGGTTAAATCAGCAACTTGAAGGAAAGGCCAACAAAGAGGGTGTTTATACAAAAGATTGGGTAAACGAAAACCTTATTGGAAAGCAAGTGTACGAAACAAACCGTAAAGGTGATATAAAAGTATTAAATGAAACAAAAACGACTGCTGAACGCACAGCTGAAGAAATTAAAAATAAAGCAGAGAAAACGGAGATAACGACTCTAAACGATAATCTTAAACTAGTAAGCCAAACTGCTAATACTGCTAAACAGACAGCCGAATCTAACACTAACACCATTACAGAATTAAAAACTACTGTAAATAATATTTCTGTAGGTTCAATCAATTTAGCTAGCGGTTCAGAAACAGGGTTAAATAAACAGAACATGACTGGAACCTGGTCAGACAGTAAACAAATGACTTTATCGGATAAGGTCAACTATAGAAATAAAATTTTTACTATCTCATTTTTGTTTACTGGTAAAATGACAAAATTTAATACAAATGCTTGGTTTGGTGTAGAAACAGCGATAACGTATGCAGATGGAGAGCAAGAATGGAAATCTGTACGCGCAGACTCGCAATTAAAGATTAATGTGGATTATAAAGACGAGCCACTATCAGTTACATTCAGAACAAAAGACAAAGACGTAACTCAAATTAAAGTCTACTATTCTGGGCGCAATATTGATGGGAGTTTAAACTCATATCACGCTAAATTTGAAGAAGGTAACATACGAACTACATGGCAACTTTCTAACGATGAAGTTACTTCTAAAGCAGATTTTACCCAAACAACTAATGAAATTCAGCAAACAGTAAATACGAACTCTAAAACAATCTCGAAAGTACAACAAGATCAAGGTACAATGCAAACAACTCTAAATGAAGTGAAGCAGACCACAAATTCGAATTCTCTTAGTATTAAAACACTAACAGAAACGCAAACAGATCAAGGAAAGCTCATTCAAGAAAACAAGAATGAAATTACACAAACAAAAGACTCATTAAGTTCAAAAATTTCGGAAAAGCAAATGAAAGCTTATGTAGGGGCACTTGGCAGTATAAATCAATTCTTCAACACAGAGTTTAAGAAAAAAACAGTTGATGCTAATGGCAATATAACAAATGAGGTTGCTAGTACCGATAAATGGACAGTAGCAGGAGTTGTATCAGGTGCTACAGTAACACCAGTAACAGACAGACGCCATGACGGTTATAACTCGGTCAGAATTGCAAATGCGGGGGTTGCAGCAAATAGCTGGACTGGTATTGCTCAAAGTATTGGAGCCTCACAAAATAGCGGTGACTATGTATTGTCTGCATGGGTTTATGTAGTAGATAAAAACTTATTAGACCAAGGAGCGTGCGTTAAGCTTCAATTCTTTAATGGTTCAACCGCATTAGGTTATGAGCAAACTGAAATAAAAGAGTTATTAGTTAATGGCTCCTGGATACTAGTTAGTGTAACCATTAAAGCTCCTGACGTTCCTGTAACTCGTTTGCAAGGAGATATATGGGTACGCCGTAATGGCACAATGTGGGTATCTCAACCGCAGCTACAGCAAGGAAAAGAACCATCTGTATACATGCCAAATCCAAAAGACATTACCAACTATAAAGAATTGGTTGACTTAGTGGCAGATAAGGTTGCGAAAAGTGATTTTGATACAGTAACTACCAACATGCAGACAGAAATTAAGCAGAATACCGAGGAAATAGGTTTTCGTGCTAAAGCGACTGAAGTGTATTCAAAGACGGATGCGGACAAAAAATTTGCTTATGTTTTAGAAATGGAAGCGGCTTTTAGTTTAACAAATCAAAATATTAATTCTAGGGTTAAAAAAGGCGATGTTATATCCCAGATTAATCAATCAGCTGAGGAAATTCTAATTCAGGGGTCCAGAATTAATCTTATAGGATATGTAACAGCTGAGCATATCAAAGGGAAAGTTTTAGAAGGAGTAACACTTAAAACGAGTGGAAACAGATTTGTTGAAATAAATAAGCAAGACATGAAGATTTTCGATGCAGATAAGCCACGTGGCTATATAGGATTTATGGAAACAAATGATGGAAGTATTCAACCTTCACTCGTCCTTGGTTCTGACAATATTAAATACAGGGGTACAGGATCGTTTTATATTTATCAAGTCATGCCGCGAATTAATGGAGTTGATCAACCTTCTAAAGCATATGCAAAATTTGGGATTTCTAAAGGAGAAAATGCAGAAGGAACTAATATTTGGTCAAACTATATTCAAATGCATAATGACGGTGGACATCTGAGCGTATATTCAGATGGACAATTTCGTTTTCAAAACTTGAATAATATTATTTTTGAATCTGAAGGATGGGCTCCAGGATATGGTTACTTCTCTGTAACTACAACTGAGCCGCATATTTTTACAAATAACTCGGGGCAGTTTACTTTCAAAAGAAAAGGCAGTGACTATAAAATACATTTCGTAAACGGCGCCACCGATCATGATTTAATCATGGGTAATGCAATGATAAGGTCAAGTTTTGTACAAGGTTATAACAATGGCTTGCAGATTAAAGATATGATGGGTCAAGGATGGAAAGATATAGAATTAAGAACACTACGAGCGCAAGAAAATATAAATGCTAATGGCCAAATGTGGGCGAAAGCATTTAATCCTACATCAGCTAGAAATATGAAAGAAAATATAAAAGATATTTCTTTTTCAGCTCTTGATAAAATCATGAGTTTAGCTATCAAACAGTATAACTTCAAGGACGATATGTATGATCTGTATCAAATGCGTGTGAACAAGCCGGAAGAACAAACAGAACCATATACAACAAAAGAAATTGAAACATATTTTGGCATGATTGCAGACGATACGGATGCTATATTTACAGATAAAGAGAAACGAGCCATTAATCTATATAATACGGTCTCTATTTTCATTGCGGCTTTTCAACAACAGTATCGTGAATTTATCCAGCTAAAAGAACAGGTTAAAAAGAATACCGAAGAGTTAAATGTAGTTAAAGAAGAAAATAAACAACTAAAAGAGCAAGTCACTACATTAACAAGTCAAGTTGCGATACTTACAAGTAATGTGGCCATATTAACAGCTTTAGTTCAAAAGTTAAATAATGAAAAACCAGAGCAGTGATAAGCTGGTCTTTTTTTATTGTCTAAAAAAGGGGTGGTCGAAGTGGAGGGGTTACAAGATGTACGAAGTGATGTTCAAGAAATCAAGCAAGATATTAAGGACATTCGCTTAGAGATTAAAAGTTTAGAAATGCGGACAACAGGTAACGAGAAAGACATTATCAATATCAACAAACAGCTAGATAAAATCAGCGCCAATACTACCTGGATTCTGCGACTTATAGTTGGTGGAATTGTTGGTGGTATTCTCACTTTCTTAATGAAAGGAGGTGGTATGTAATGTTTGAAATTACTGTAATGATTGGAATTGTAGTTGGTCTTTCACAGATTGGAAAAACAATTGGATTACAAACAAAATATGTTCCGTTACTAAATTTAACGCTTGGCATTGTGCTAGGCGTTTTATTTTTGGGCGAAGATATTAAAACAAATATATTTCAAGGAATCATTATCGGACTGTCAGCAAGTGGATTATTTGACCACACAAAAATTATGAAAAAGGATGTTGATGCTAAATGAAAAAGACCATGAAACATATTACTTCGTTCCTTATGATTCTAGTACTTGCTGGTTCTTTTGCTACAAGTGCTTTTGCTGATAGAACGCTTATTATTCCTGATTTACCGAAACAACCATACCGTTATGGTGTAGGTGCTTACGAGGGCGTTGTAGCACATTCTACAGCAACTCCAGAAGCTCCAGCTATTAATATTCAAAAATATGAGTCTCGTACATGGAGAAATGCATTTGTTCACTATGCAGTCGATTGGGACGAAACGATCCAAATTGCTGATATAAAATACATCGCTTATGGTGGCGGTCCTGCTGCTAATAAACGATTTGTACATGTAGAGTTATGCGAAACAGCGGACTATACAAAATTCAAACGCAGCTATGACAAATATGTTAAGCTACTAGCTAAAATCTTACGTGACCGTGGGTTATCTGTAGAAAAAGGATTATGGACACATAGTGATGTAACTCATTACCTTGGTGGTACAGATCATGAAGACCCAATTGATTACTTAAAGTCTCATGGCGTTTCAGAAGCTCAATTTAGAGCAGACGTACAACGAGCATACAATAATTCTAGCGTGGATGTTTCTGTCCCAGAAAAGCCATCTAAACCAGCGGAAGTACCCACAGCAGTAACAGACGGTATCGCCTATATTGAAGGTTACAACGTTAACTTACGTAAAGGACCAGGTACAAGCTATTCTAAAATTCGTCAACTAAACAAACCAGAATCTTATATTGTGTGGGCTGAAAAGGATGGTTGGCTAAATCTTGGTGGAGATCAGTGGATTAAAAACGATCCATCTTATGTGAAGTTTAATAAGAAAAGCACAGTAGATTCTACTATTGTTGGAAAGCGCGTTGTTTCAAAAGTTAACAATCTACGTTTCTATGACGCTCCATCTTGGCAAGATAAAGATGTTGCTGGTACTGTAAATTCGGGTGAAGGATTCATAATTGATGCGAAAGTAAGTGTAAATGGTTCACCACAATACAAGATGCACAATTCAAAAGGGAACACATACTATATAACAACAAATGAAGCCTATGTGTATGTGAAGTGATAGAAAAATAAAAGGGGTTCTTCTTGAGAGAAGAACCTAGTTTGTAGAACATTATAAGATATACTATCCCCGTAATGGTGTTCTATATCATATGTATGTAATGATGGGCAAAGATATGATGGCAATAAAAACAGAGTACTCTTAACCAGGGAGTGCTCTGTTTTAGTGGTTTCTCTTGAACCAATTTATTTATATACAGAAAATTGGTTTGCATGATTAAAAAGTCAGAAAAAAAGCATTTCATGATGGTGATGAAATGCTTTTTTCTGTATATAAAATGGCATCATGCCAGGAGCAGTTTATTTATATGCTATTAAAATAGATGATATGCAATGAGATAAAAAAGAGTATTCCTGGTTGGATGGGAGGAATACTCTTTTTCTGTATTACAGTATTGGCATTTTAATTATATGAATTCATTGCATACAATATGACTCAAAAATAATAAAGACACCTTCCCCAGCTGAAGGTGCCTCATTTGATGATTCTCTAGATGTATAAATAGTATACCCAATATTAGTGAAGGGTAGAACTTATTATTTTTTCAATGTTGCCTGACCTTGACGTCTTTGTAGTTTAATCTTAGTTGCTGGTGGTAGTAATGATTTCCCGTATTTTAACCAATCGTAAATTCGTATTAGTCTTTTTAGTTCCATTGACGCAGGTGTATCTGCGTCCAATTTATTTACATGCTGTTTTAACAAATGATGTAATTCATCGAGGTTAATCCCATCTGCCCCTAAATGAGGAATACACTGGAGGGCTTTTGTAAAATCAGCGTACCCATCTATTGTTTCGGGAATACTATTATACAAACGTAATTGCGATTTTTTGATATCTCTCTGTGATTGAGTCAAAAAGTAATTCATGGTTAGTTTCTTTTCTAGTTTCCTTTTTAATTGTACAGGTAATTCTGCAGTTTCAATTCCGCATTCCTTTATAAACCTAAAAACAGGAAGTCTATGATTTGTTCCTAACAACTGCGGTAATGTCTGGCTAATTAATGCATCATAGTCATATGAAGGTGGATCGGCTAAAATTTCTTTATAAATATCTATTTGTGGAATAGACTGGTACCCTATTGGATTTAAGTAACCCGTATCCAGCATTTCATCTCGAGTCACCCTAAGTTGTTCCGCTGCTTTAGTTACCCCAACACCTATAACAAATTCAATGTCTGCAGCACTTAAATTTTCTCCATCAATAACTGCTATTTTTCCACTTGGATCATTCGTTTTTACTAATTCATAAATTTGTGATTTAATTTGACGCATAGTTTTCATGCTAAATTTTCTTTTGTTTTTTGAGAGTGCTTTATAAACTAATTCGTAGTTATCAGTCTTTATTTTTGTAATTGGAATTGTAACACGGTTACTGGTTGTAAAAGAAGAAGATTCAAAAGCGTCTGCTGCACCAGCCGCACGCTCCACAAAGATTAACCGATCTTTAAGTTTATCTATGTTTTCTTGATCTAAACATGCAGTAATAGAATCTAAAATTTGTTGAATGTTAGGGTCAGATATTGAATAACCAAGAAAAATGACAGGGTGTTCTATGAAAATTGTTAATAATTTAGCTGCAAGGTATGGGTTCTTTTGATTGAAAAGTTTATAGTCATTAGAAGTTAGTACTAACGACTCGTGGTTAGTACTACACCCATGTATCTTATAGAGCTCATTGACTTCAAAAGGTTGAGAAAATAAAAGTTCTTTTTGGCCAACATATGCTTTTATATCGGAATCTACGAATACTTGCTCTAAAAAAGTATCCCAATTAGTAGTAATAATGCCGTCTATCACAACTTGTTTTAAAGCATCGATTTCTCTGTCGTTATTTTCGTTTTTACCATATTCATAGGTAATATTCCGTAGATATTGGGCAATCTCAATTTTTAGAGGGCTCTCTATAGTATTGATTTTACCTTTAAATTCTTCCCTGCTCGTTAGGTATTTATCATCATCCCACCAAATCGGGTGGAAATCTTGAGCGATTAGTCTTGCAACTTCAGGTAGTTCTTTACTTGCGGTTGAGACATAATAGTCATAACTTCGAGGAACTAACTCCGAAAATTGTTCTAATAGACCATCCCAATTAGGTAGGTCTAAGTATCTCCTAGAAAATCCTGAGCCTATAAATAAAAAAGGTGCTGTACTTATTTTCTTTAGATGTTCTGCTAAAAGTTCTTCTATATTAATCATACTATCCATCCTCAATTATTAAGTTTTATGTGTTGTTAGTACGGCACTTAATAGTTATGGCATTTGATCGATTTATCTCCACTCTACTAAAGTACGTTTCTTGCAACTTCCACAATCAAAATAACCATTTCCTTTTGTAATTCTTTGTTTATGACTACAGTTAGGACAGTGGATTTCTTGTTTTTCAAACGCTGCATATATAAAGCCTAACGAAAAAAGAAACAGTGGAACCGCAAAAAATAACCCAACTATTGTGATACCTAAGATAACAGAAAGCAGGATGCCAAAAATTCCGGAAACTAATGAAGCTTTACGGCCGAATTTTTCTTTTGTGGAACTCTTCTTTTGCTCAATCTCAATTATGTAAGTATTACCGTCTACGGTTGTTTTTGTCTCCATATTTCTCCTCCTTTACCATTTTTAAATAAGTATATCAGAGTATTAAGAAATATTTCTATAAACAAAAACAGTACATTTACTTTATGTACTGTACAACGTCCTCAATACGGTATGTTTTATCTATACCTTTTTCTTCAGCTAGTTGGTTTAGAGCGTCCAGGATTGACTTTAATGTATCAAAACGCACAAGACCAACCTCACCATTAACTAGATTACTAATAGTGGCTGGACGAACTTTTGACTCCACTGATAACTTGTTTTTGGTAATCCCAATTTCCTCCATCGTTTCTCCTAAAGTGAATACCATAGAACTCATGGTAATACCTCCGTTCATTCCGATCATTTATTACTTTCCATTTTACACAATTTACATATCAAAGTAAAACTTTTTCCGAAACACTATTGACGTATGACTCCTAGAGTTATATATTGATACTATCAAAGTTTTACTTCTGGAGTCATACTCTTATATAAATATGAAGGGTGGAACAGTATAGATGCAAAAAATAAGCGATTACTTCGGTTTAGAAACAAAATCTGATTGTATTTGGTTTTATGGTTTTTATACTGTAGCTTCGGTTTTATTCATTATCAATATGCTTATAGCTCATGTGCTATAAGCTCTTTCTTTAACTAAATATCGGACAACCTCCAGCCTCGTGAATATCTTCATTCGAAAAAACAGATATACACGAGGTCTAGTTTCCTATTGTCTTTTTTAGGTAACTAAGAGGAGGATCCACACGAGGAATGACCTAACACTCGTTAAACTTGAACAGGTTAGCTAAGCCAACGTCAGAAAGTTAAGCGTCCTAACGAATAACGTTTCCTTGTTTGCGTTGTTAGGAGTCTAGGCGAGTACGGCCATTAACGGTACGGCGGTTGCTTGGCGTGTTACGGCACGGGTAGCAGCTGATAAGAAAGAGTTATAGGTTACGAGTAATGAAGGATACGCCAGTAGTGCATTTCTTCCCCGGGTTCTTTCAGCAGATAGGACAAGCTTTATCTGTAAAAAATCAGCTGTGTAAGAAATTACGGCGTTTAAACAGGGTGTTACTATACGGATTCCTTAACCCGATAGACCATGATTGACAGAACGTCTACTTTACGACGCTTTTTATTTTTGAAGCGTTGTAAGGTAGTCATTCTCTGCCCTAGCCGTTGTCCTGTACCCTCATCCCATGATTGTCTGCCGAAAGCAAAAGTCAAGTGTAAAAAGAAAATTAAAGATAAAGACTTATTAAGGCTGGAGGGGAGGAATTACTCCTCGATGGTCCAGATCTCCTCAATTGGTTTACCGAGTTCTTTGCAAATTAGATAGGCTGTATCAAAACGAGGTTTAGTACGATTACGAACAATTGCACTAAGAGTAGAATCGTCAACTCCAATACGTTTTGCAAAATCACTCTGTTTAATATCAAGCTCTGCAAAGATTACTTTAAGTTTACATTTAAACTTCATATACGTTCACCTCAAGGATTTACTTTCTATATACAAAAATAAACTCCTTTATAAATAGTACAAGCTAGAAAGAAAAAAATTGGTGTGGACGTGCAAAAATAATTCTCCATGTCATATACCTATATCAAGACCACGAGGAATACCAAGTGGAACTAAGGACATCAAGAGGGGAAAGGTGAGGAACAATGAGACCTGGATATAAGTATTTAAATCGCATGCAACTGTATCCATCCCAAACGCTTTACAACATGTACGCAGCTGCAAATGACTATACTGAAGTACGATGTGTGTACGATCACATTGCAAATCACAATATGTTACAAAATCCTAACTACGTCGATATCGTTGACTTATTAGGAGAAGAAGAGCCTTATGGTCCGTATAACGAAATAGGGATTCAAAAAAGGATTGATGCATACTTAGAGGACTGTAAACAGTGGAGGGATGAGCGATGAGGTGGCAATATGATTACTTGAATGACACGCCGTATCTGTATCCTTCTAAAGAGCTGAGAAGCATGTATAAAGAGTCCAGGGGTAAAGGTGAAGTAAACTCTATTCTAAAACATATGGAAAGACACGAGGTATCTAACAACAAAGAGTACCGCGGTTACTACAGATTATCTAACGATATTATGGAGGATCTATATGGGGAAGAGGAAGAAATTCTTGAATGGGATGAAATGGTTAATCAATATCAACCAATCCTCACGTCAAAAGGATTACAACTAAAAAGAAAGAGGGATTCGATATGACACTTGCTGGGGAAGTTGTAGTAATTTGGACAGCGACAGGATTGTCTGTAGTGGCGATGAAGGTAGCTGAGAAAATGGGGATGAGTGTGCCACATTGGCTTCCACGTATGACAATGTATACAACTCTTACCGGCTCGTTTTTGTATCTTCTACGTTATGTGCTAATGGTGTTTCTTTGAAGGAATGAAACCTGGAATCATGGGACACTTTGTTATATAAGAAAAACAACTTGTATGTAAATCTTCCAGTAAAGAGCAACTATATCCTTTAAGGATATATAAGGAGTGAACCCCTATGCTTGAATTGTTATTAATACCTGCAGTTTCGCTCGGGTACGCTTTGCTAAATGATAGTTTAAAAGGTAAAGAGGATGATAGAAAGAAGATACAAGTATTCTTTGAAGTAAGTGGGATTGCAATTAGGAAGGATGAAAAATTACATTATCCGGTTTTTCTCCAAACAAAAGAAGATGATCGTAGTACGACTTATGTATATAAACTTCCGTTAGGAATGCCCTCTAAATTAATACAAAAGGTTGAGGACGTTGTAAGTGAAGGATTAAATAAGCCTGTACGTATCAAATACGATAACTACAAGATAATGATTCGGGTATTCAGTAAACGTATCCCACAAAAGTGGTGTTGGAATGAGGGGCTAATAAAAAAAGGTGAATGGCAAGTACCGATGGGGCAAAGCCTCGAGAAGTTAATTTATCATGACTTTGATAAAACTCCTCATATGGTGTTAGGTGGTCTTACACGAATGGGGAAAACGGTATTTATGAAAGTACTACTTACTACTTTGATTGAGGCAAATCCTGAAAATGCTCACGTATATTTAATTGATTTAAAGGAAAAGGGATTGGAATTTAGCGAGTTCAGCGGCTTAAAACAGGTGGAAGAAGTGGCTGATTCTGTAGAAAAAGCACATCATGTACTAAAACAAATAATGAAAAAAATTGAAGAGCGTGGAAAATTCATGAAGGAAAATGGTTACAAAAATATTGTTGAAACAAAAGAAAAAGATCGGTATTTCGTTATTGTTGATGAGGGTGCCGTACTTGCTCCGGCCAAAGGATTACCACGTCCAGTTAATAAAATTCGAGAGGAGTGTCAGTACATGCTTAGTTATATAGCGACTGTATCGGGTGGTTTAGGATTTCGTCTGATTCTGGCTACACAATATCCGACCGTTACGTCCATCCCTTCAGTAGTAAAACAGATGTCCGATGCAAAGTTAGGATTTCGTTTACCAACATATAAGGCATCTGAGGTTGTTCTTGATGAATCAGGGCTAGAAACATTGCCGTCCTTACCTGGTAGGGCTATTTATAAAACTGATCGACTAACTGAGCTGCAGGTGCCGTTTATTAGCGATGACATGATGTGGGAACATTTAAAACAATACGAGGTGAAGAAAGATGAATATCCAGACACATATCAAAATAAACCGTCAGATGACGATTCTGACCTCGATTAGACAGCTGAAATTCGCAACACGTAGGCATCTAATGGCGGTACACGATATGGGAGGGATTCGTAACGCAAATCGAATTTTGAAGGACCTCAGTCCATATGTAAATAACACAGTGTACCAAAAAGAGTACGTGTATTACTTAAATAAAAAGGGCCGTGAGCTGTTCGACGATACAGAGAAGATTGTACCAAATAGTCGACTAGCACACAGCTTAATGAGAAATGAAGCATGGCTCTATCTGTTTTGTCCCGACGACTGGCAAATAGAAACACCTATACGTTATAAAGTAGATGATAAAAAGAAGACAATTATTCCTGATGTGAAGTTCAGAGATGAAGAAGGTACACTAAATGCAGTAGAGATAGATCGTACGCAAATGATGCAGGTGAACGCTGAAAAGATGAGCAGGTACAGGGAATTTTCGTTATACTACAAAAATAAATACAGCGGAAGAGTACCGCTCATTCATTTCTTTACCGTGACAGAATATAGGCAAAAAAAGCTAGAGCAACTTGCAGCTAAACATGATATATATGCAAAGGTTTATGTGGTTCTAGGTGTTTAATTTTTAAAATTGAGGTGGTCTATCATGAATGAACCGGTAAAAGAATTGAATGCAATTTTACGTAAGTATGAGATAAGCGGGCCTCAACTTGCCTATTGGTTGTATCTAACACTTGAAAGAATAACAGAAGATTACCGTGATAATTATTTAGAAGAGCTTGGTCAGGAGATAATGGAACAGTTAGATTTGCTAGCGGATGAACTAAATGGTGTAGTTAATAATTACTGGCACTTAATCAAGTAAACCTACAGCTAAAGAGCTTAGAACCCTAACAGTAATAATACTTATATATTATTACTAATAATATACTCTATATATAATATATATATTTATAAGTTATATATTTATATTATATATATATAAGGTATATTTTTTATAGAGGGGGTTCTTTTTTGTTTTTGTTTTTATTAGGTGTTGTTGTGTATTGTTTACCCCCTCCTAAATTTTTGAGATTTATATATTTTTATTTTGACGACTGTAGAAAGTCGTCTTTTTACATTGGTAATAGATTGCCAGTTTTTGCGGTTAATCATATAATTTAATCATGATTATTCTTAGCAACAAACAGGAGAGGGTGTGTAAAAATTGCGGTATGCTGTGTATGTACGTGTATCAACTGATAAGGACGAGCAAGTATCATCAGTTGAAAACCAGGTTGATATTTGCCGATACTGGATTGAGAAGAATGGTTATGAATGGGATCAGAATGCTGTGTATTTTGACGATGGTATTTCGGGTACCGCATGGCTTGAGCGCCACGCGATGCAGCTTATATTACAGAAAGCTAGGAAAAAGGAATTAGATACGGTAGTTTTTAAATCGATACACCGCTTAGCTCGTGACCTTAAAGATGCACTAGAGATTAAAGAAATATTACTTGGTCATGGGGTGCGTTTAGTAACAATTGAGGAAGGTTACGATAGTTACTATGAGGGTAATAATGATATGAAATTCGAGATATATGCGATGTTTGCTGCACAACTCCCTAAAACATTATCAACATCCATCTCAGCAGCATTAAGTGCTAAAGTAAGACGTGGGGAGCATACAGGAACAATTCCTTTTGGTTATGATCGTATTGATAAAAAATTAATAATTAATGAAGAGGAAGCGCTCATTGTTAAGGAAATGTTTGACTGGTACGAAGACGGGCGGGGATATCGTATGATTGCTAATAACTTAAATAAAAAGGGCTGCAGGACAAGATTCGGGAACTTATGGTCTGAGGCATCTGTAAAAACAATAGTGACTAACTCTTTATATACTGGTGAACATGTAATGCACAAATATAAAACAGTAAAAGTTGATGGTAAAAAGAAAACCGTTAAAAATCCTAAAGAGAAGTGGTTAGTATTTGAAAATCACCATGATGCTATCATTTCAAAAGAACAATGGGAACGTATAAACCCAGTAAATGACGTGAAGGATAAAAAAACAAAATCAGATTATCGTAATGAGTTTCGAGGAATAGTATGGTGTGCACACTGTGGTAAAAGAGTAAGAGCAATTTATGCTGGAGTACGTAGTAAATATGAGCGCGTGTATATGAAATGTTCGACGTATAAGGCGTACGGAACATGTGTAAATCATATACCAGTCCGATACGAAGATTTTCGTAATTTAATCTTGGAACGATTAAAACAAAAGCAGGAGTATATTGAAACTAGATTAGTTGCACAAATTAAGGACAAGCTACAAGAAAAAATAGCAAAATCAAAAAAGACGATTAAACAGCTGGAGAGTAAAAAAGAAAAACTATTAGAACTTTACATGGATTCGTTCATTGATAAAGAAACTTTCGTTAATCGAAACAGGAAATTAAAAGATGAGATGACAGCTCAGGAACTTCAATTACTTAAATTAAGAGATAAAGATATTCAAAACAGGGAAACAAAGGATATACAGGATGCTTTTATGCTGTTGCAGGAGGAACAGGACTTACATAAAGCTTTTCAGAAACTAATAAAAAAAATAGTGTTTTATCAAGATGGGAAGCTAGATATAGAATATACTTTTGATTTTTAATTTTTGTAGCTATTGATATAATGAACATCAAGTAATAACTGGCAGCAAACACAAAATAAATGGTTAGATTATTGGTTGTACGGAATTGAAAATGGAATTATGGATGAACCAATGGTTGATGTGCAAAGAGAAAATAAAACGTGGCAAAAGATAAAAAATTGGCCAGATCCAGCGGCTGTACCTTCAAAAATCCGTATGTATTTAAGCAATAAATCAGTCAATTTGCCACTAAGTATGGGATCGGCTAATAAAGTTTTCTCATTCTTAGATGATGCACAAATAAAATCAAACCAATTAGTAGCAAACACAGAATTAGAAGTAGCAAATCGATTAGTATATACAATGCCTGTACTGCAAAAAGATACGCGTATAAGTGGTACACCAAAGATTTCAATTACAGGAAATATTGATCGATCTGTATCAAATTTAACAGCGTTACTTGTTGACTATGGAGGAGCGAAGCCGGAAATCGTAACGAGAGGCTGGATGGACCCACAAAACGTAAAGAGTATAGAAAATTCAACAGCGATTCAACCGGGCAAAGATTATACATTCACATGGGACATGCAGCCAGATGATTATGTATTTAAAGCGGGGCATCAAATCGGAGTTGTTTTAATTGCAAGTGATTATGATTATACAATTAGACCGAAAGCTGGTACAAAACTTACTGTGAAATTAAGTGAAGTGACATTGCCGATTGTGAAATAAATATTTTTTCTAAAGAGCTTACTAAAGTAAGCTCTTTAATTTGTAGTCTGAATTTTTAATTTTTATATTTCAAATTGGAAGGTTATGTAATACAATATCATTATATTCTATGGAAAGTGAGTGATATATTATGACAGTCAGCTCTTTCGAAATCTCATTAAAATTAGAGGTACAGGAAGATTAGTTGAATTGAAATCTTCCGTACGTAAAAACGGAGGAGAAAATAAATGTTTAGCTTTTATAGTACACTTTGTACGGAACTGTATGATTACACAAAACCAGTCGGTTATTCTTTAAATGGTGATATTGAGTATTACAAAGAACGTTTAAAAGATTGTAGAGGAAGAATCCTCGAAGCTGCAGTAGGTTCAGGGCGTGTCATCATTCCGCTTCTAGAGGCTGGTTTTAAAGTGGATGGGATAGATTATTCACCTGAAATGCTAGATTCTTGCCGTAAGCGCTGTAAAGAGAGAGGCTTACATCCTAATTTGTATGAAGGAAGCTTGCAACAATTTTCACTTCCGCATAAATATGACGCAATTATCATTCCTACTGGATCTTTTTGTTTAATTGAAAATCGTGTGGATTCTATAAATGCATTAAAATGTTTTTATGAACATCTTAATCCAGGTGGACGATTAATCGTAGATATTATGCTCCCGCATAAATGGAAGACTGGGGAAATTCATACATCGACTTTCTCTTTGCCAAGCGGAGACGGAATCACATTAGAAAATAAATCAATTGAAATAGATTGGCTGAACCAAGTTACTGTATCATATTTGAAATATGAAAAGTGGAGTAAAGGACAGTTAGTACAAACAGAATTGCAACGCTTTGCGCTGCGCTGGTATGGAATAGAAGAGTTTATACTTCTTTTAGAAAGTATAGGTTTCTCAAACATTACTTGCTCTGCTGAATATGTTTATGAAAAAGAACCGTCAAATGCAAATCAAATGATTACTTTTGAAGCTGTGCGAAAAGAATAGAACTAAAACTATGAATAAAAAATAAGGCAATCGATTAAAAATCGGCTGCCTTATTTTTAATTTTATGTAGTGGTTTATAGAGAAAGATTGGAGGGAAATAAATGAAACTTATATTAATATTTGGCCCACAAGCAGTTGGAAAAATGACAGTGGGGCAAGAATTAGCAACATTAACCGGTTTAAAACTTTTTCATAACCACATGACAATTGATTTAGTAAGTCTAATTTTTGATTACAGTACGAAAGAAGCAAAAAGACTAGTAAGTTTATTTCGTAATAAAATATTTGAAGAAGTATCTAAAAGTGATTTATCTGGAATGATTTTTACGTATATATGGGCATTTGACCTCCAAGCGGATTAGGATTATATACATCATGTAGAAAGTATTTTTGAATCAAAAGGTGGGATAGTGTATTTTGTAGAGCCGGAAGCGGAATTAGATGAAAGATTAGAACGAAATAAAAGCCCGAATAGATTAGAACATAAACCGAAAAAAAGAGATATTGAGTGGTCTAAAAATAATTTGAAAGAAACGATGAAAATGCATAGATTAAACTCTCTTCATGGTGAAATTGAAAAAGAAGAGTATATAAAAATTAATAACACGTATTTGAGTGCAAAAGAAGTAGCGGAAATGATTAAAGAGAAGTTTCAATTGTAAAATTCCCGAAGTCTATTTCGTTTCTATTGTCCAAGCATTCTCCTACTAATTACATATACTATTTATGTTAAAATCGGTCACTATTTTAGATGGTGCTATTTTAATATATATAACTATGCAGGGAAGAGGGGAGAATAAATTTGGAAAACGTAGAACAAGATAGAATTGAAAATCAAGTGTATTCAAATCGTGTAGTAAGATCAGAATTTGATGCGAATTGGGAAACTTGTATATCAAAGAGTGGTTATGTAATTTATATAGCAACAAGTAATAATGCTGAAGTAATAGTGCTTCTTGCAGATGGTTCAAGTAAATTATTAATTTTCGAAAAAGGCGGTAAAGTAGTTGTAGGTGGCGGTGGAACAAGTCATTACAGTAAGCCGCATATTGCAAGAAATATTTAAGATAGAGCATGTTAATTAAGAAGAAACTAGAAAACGGTTGTCATTCATGTTTAGGGCATGATAGACGAACCGTTTTTTATTTGTTTATAAATTTAGAAGAACTTCATTGATTACCAATACATCGAGATGAGCAGCGAAATTAGAAGAAAACTTGGCGGGTAATGGTACAAAATATTATGTACATTTGCAAGAATCTTACAGCGATATAAAAAAGCATTTCCTATTTGGGGAAACACTACTTCTATGTTATAGTATAATAGTGTTTTTAGATGGTACTATTTTAATATATCTATAATTTTGTTATGTATTATTTTCATATTAAATTAGCACCTAAAGTATTTTTTTATATAAGGAGTAGTAATTAGGGAATGAAAAATATAGACTTTATACTAGAAAGTGACGAGACATTAAAACCGTCTGAACGATTAGTACTATTATTATTAGAGAAGCATAGAATGTTATATACGAACGATCTATTGGCATTATCAAATTTATCATATAAAACATTAACAGATGCATTAACGGCGCTAGTTTTAAAATCGTATGTGTTAAAGGAAACAGGTAAGGGAAGAAGACAGAATTGCTATAGATTAGTATGATAAGGCAGCTGTTTTAGAAACTTTTACATATGTTTTTTCAATTGTAAGGTGAAATTGTATTTTTGTTTTCGAACGAAAAATTTACTATAAGAGGGGCTAAGATAGTAGCGTTTCATTTTTGTAAATATAATTATTCTATCATTGAAAATACAAAAATAAAATAAACCGCATAAAACAGAAATAAAAAACAATCCATTTTTAAAATGGATTGTTTTTTATTGGAATAATATTATTTGATATGTTGAAAGCATAAATAGCAGAATAAACATTACCTGTTTTAGTTCATGCAACTGAACAAATATGATGAAAACTATGTGTATAGTTTTTTGCTTGCTTTTTCAGTCACTCTAATGAAATCATGGTCTTCATTGTTTAAAGGCAGTATTTTTAACATTATTGCTATTCAGCATTAAGCACAAAAAGTGATATATAATATTATTATGTAAACTTAAGATTTTAAAAGGGAAATATAATAATGAATAGAACATGTAGAAGGAGATGCTTAAATATTTTGAAGGATGGGAGATTATTATGGAGCATTTACAATCAATAGCACAAGCTGTTATAAGTGGTAATAAGGAAAAAGTAGTGAAGTTTATAAAGGCGAGTCCAAGTATTGTTAACGAATGTAGTGAAGATGGATGGACACCACTTCATTTAGCAGCTTATTTTGGACAGAAAGAAATAGCGAGTTTTCTTTTAGAAAGTGGTGCAGATATACATAGTAGAGCGAAAAACGAAAATGAAAATACGCCTTTGCAAGCGGCAATTGCGAACAAGCAAAGTGAACTTGTCGATTTCTTAATTGAAAAAGGATCAGATATAAATATTATGCAAAGTGGTGGCTGGACAGGACTCCACGAAGCAGCATTATTAGGAAATGAGGAAATAATTATGTTGCTCCTTAAAAATGGAGCTAATAAGATGATTAAGAAAAGTGATGGGAAAACAGCGTATGATATTGCATTAGAAAAAGGGTATGATCACCTTTTACATCATTTGAAACAGGAAGTGAACTTATGATGAATAAATGGAGTGTTGGTATATTTTTATTTAATGAAGTAGAAGTGTTAGACTTTGCAGGGCCATTTGAAGTTTTTTCTGTAACTGAGGTGAATGGAGAAAAACCATTTACTGTTTATACAGTTAGCGAGAATGGGGAAATGATTACAGCAAGGAATGGATTGAAGGTACAGCCAGATTATAGTATTGAAAATTTACCACCAGTGGATATTTTAATAATTCCGGGCGGGCTAGGTGCTAGAAAATATGAAATAAAAAATGAAATAGTAATAAAATGGATTCGCCAACAAATGAAAGAAGTAAAGCTGATGACTTCAGTTTGTACAGGAGCGCTATTACTGGCGAAAGCAGGTTTACTGGAAGGTTTAAAAGCAACAACACATTGGGCTAGTATTGAAAAGTTTAAAAATGAGTTTCAAAATGTTGAAGTTATAGAAAATGTAAAGTTTGTAGATGAAGGACATATTATAACATCTGCCGGAATTTCAGCTGGAATTAATATGGCATTTCATATTGTGAAAAACTTGTTAGGTGTGCATGTTGCGGAGGACACAGCGAAGCGAATGGAGTATGATATTAGTTTCCCAAATTAAAAAGCCCGGATTGGGCTTTTTATATTGAATGAATATAACTAAGCTCTTCATCACTCAACATAGGGCGAACAGATGCATTTGCATTTTCTTGTGCTTGTATTCCTGTTTTGGCACCAGGAATTACAACACTTACTGCCGGATGAGAGAGTACATAGCGAAGTGCAAGTTGCCCTAAGGTCTGATTTTTATTTGAGAGCAACCGAAGTTTCTCTACATTTTGTAAGTCTTCTTGAAACCAAGTTTCATTTGGCCAATCTTTGCGTAAATCTCCATCCGGAAAAATTGTTTTATTTGTGAATTTTCCAGTTAATATGCCCATTTTTAATGGGCCACGAATAACAGCTCCTAAATTTTTCTCTTGTAAAAATGGTAATATATCTTTCTCTGGTTTTCGATTTAATATATTGTAATCAAGCTGTACGATATCAATTTCGTTGTTGTTATTGAAATGATGAATGTATTGTAAATCATGAGTCGAAACACCGACTGCCCTTACTTTTCCATCACGTTTTAATATGTCAAATGCACGTAGAAATGCTTCTGTTTCTCTACGATTATGCCACCAAATATGACAAAAATAAAGATCAATATAATCTGTTTGAAGACGTTGTAAACTTGTTTCAAATACGGCGATGATTTTTTCGGGAGTATCATATACAGGAACTCCATTAGGGTCGTAGTGGTGTCCGATTAAACCACCTTTCGTTGATAGGATAATATCATTACGATGTCCTTTAATCGCGGTAGCCACCAACTTTTCACTATGTCCTAAACCATACACATCCGCAGTATCAATAAAATTCACACCACACTCAATTGCTTTTTTTATAGCAGTTATAGATTGTTTATCGTTAACAGGTCCCCATTCATCACCACCGATTGCCCATGCCCCAAAACCTATTTCAGAAACAGTTATTCCAGTTTTACCTAATGTGCGGTAATGCATATTTCTCCTCCTTGTAAGCATGTTATAACATGGATATGTGGTGTAAGAATTTTGTGTGTGAAAAAACTCTTCTACAATAGTAGAAAAAGAATTACAGAAACTACTATTTTATAGCAGCATGTATAAAAAAAAACGGTGTAAATGTAGAAATGTCGTCGAATGCTATCTTTAATTGGTTAATTTATGGGATATTTTTGTGAAGGAGTTTATTTTATAAGAATAGAATTTAGTTTAGTAAGAAAACGTGCCGATGGTAGTGAAAAATATGGGTTAGGGGGATTTGAATGAGGAAACTCAAACGAGTAAATGTTCCTAATATACCAGAGCAATTATCACAACCTAGTGACAAGCGGAAGATAAATAAAAAGAAGTTAAGGCGTCTTATTTTAATGGTCCTTTTTATTGCGACAACTACTCTGTACGTTCAATATATTTTAACGAAACAACAAGAAGTAATTGATAAAAAGAAAGATACGATTACGGATCAAAAGAAACAATTAGTATCTTTAAAGAAAGATAAAGATTCTTTAAAGACTAACATAGAAAATTTAACAGACGATGAGGAAGAAATTTTGAAGTTAGCGAGAAAAGAGTATCAATTTTCTAAGTCAAATGAAACTATATTTGTGATGCCAAAGTAATAAAAAAACAGTTAGCCATTGAACTGCACCTCCAATTGTTAGGCAGCGTCTAACAATTGGAGGTGCAGTTTTTTATGTATGAATGTCATGGTACAAGGAACAATCACATATTGTAAAAATGAAGAGTTTAAGCTGTTTTCATAAATATGGAATATACACTAAAATAAATGTTGTTAAAATTCTGTCAATTATATTATAATACAAGGTAAGCGGATACATTTTTTAATCAACGTTGAGTTCCTCGCTCATACGACTATTAAGAAACCCGTTATCCTCGTATAAGAAAGGAAGATAGCTGTGTACGCTTCAAATACAATTTATATCGTAGGGGATGCGAAAGCACCTCAAAATAATCCCATTACTGAAAAGTTTAAAAGCTATTTCGTAGCATTTATCCTTGTTAAGGATACAGGGGAAATTGTAGATGCAGACTGCTCAGCGACAATTGCATTAACATCTCAATTTGTTAAATATTTATTTCTACATAAAAATATAAATGACCCGGCGTTAGTAATGGAAGTAAAGAACCGATATTTCGGTTCTTCTCAAAAAGCGTTACTTGTAGCGCTAAAAGATGCACAGAAAAAATATAATCAGCTTGCTGCTTTGTCTACTCAATCATAGACAAAATCCAGCCGTAAGAATCATTCTTATGGCTGGATTTTTTTATTTCACATTATCGTCCTACATTAAAAGTAAACGAAAATAAAGTAGAGAGATAGGAGAGTAAATGCCCAATGGGTTTACCTAATAATCCGTGGGTATAAATCTCCGGTGGATTAAAATTTCACTTCATTGGAGAACGAAAGGATGAACAAAATGAAAATTACAGATGTAAAAGTAAATCGTAGACGTGTAAAACTGCATACACCGTTTAAAACCGCGCTTCGTACTGTAACCGAAATTGAAAGTATAGATGTTTATATTCATACAGACGAAGGAGTGATTGGTAAGGGGGCTGCAGCCGCAACGCCAGTTATTACGGGGGATTTCACCAGCGGAATGGAAGAAGCGATTTTAGGGCCGATGCGTTCATGTTTAATTGGTCAAAATATCATTCAATTTCAGCAGTTACTACAGCGCATTCAAATGAGTTGTATTGGAAATTCAAGTGCGAAAGCAGCGGTAGATATCGCTTTATATGATGTATATTGCCAATATCAAAATGTGCCGTTATATGCATTGTTAGGCGGGAAGAAAGAAATTCATACCGATATTACAGTGAGTGTGGATGAGCCTGTATTAATGGCAAAAGAAGCGAAGAAACATATAGAAAAAGGATTTCAAACATTAAAGATTAAAGTGGGTAAAGAGGCGCATTTAGATTTGGAACGTATTGAGGCAATTCGAAATGTGGTACCAAGAAATACGACATTACGTTTAGATGCGAATCAAGGTTGGAGTCCAAAAGAAGCGGTCTCTATCATTCAAGAGATGGAAAATCGTAATTTAAATATAGAATTTATTGAACAACCAGTACACGCGAAAGATTGGGATGGGTTAAAGTACGTCAAAGATCGTGTGCAAACGCCAATTATGGCCGATGAAAGTATATTTTCAGCAAGTGACGCATTAAAGCTCGTTCAAGGAAGATATGCAGATTTTATTAATATTAAATTAATGAAATGTGGTGGCATACGTGAAGCATGGCGTATTGCTGATATCGCAGAAACAGCTGGTGTGAAGTGTATGGTGGGCAGCATGATGGAGTCTTCACTTTCCGTTAGTGCTGTTGCGCATTTAGCGGCAGCGCATCCTAATATTCATTATTTTGATCTTGATGCACCGCTTTGGTTAATGGAAGAGCCAGAAGGAATGACTTATTCTGGATCAAAAGTAAACCTTCAATCGACAGTGAATAGTAAATCTTAGGAGAAGAGACAAGTAAACTATCTTTTAAGGGGGATATATATG
Source organism: Bacillus cereus group sp. Bce041 (assembly GCF_052646455.1). Classification (NCBI taxonomy): domain Bacteria; kingdom Bacillati; phylum Bacillota; class Bacilli; order Caryophanales; family Bacillaceae; genus Bacillus; species Bacillus cereus group sp. Bce041. The sequence continues at coordinate 334,847 of NZ_JBQXON010000004.1, read as the reverse complement.
AAAAAAGTAGGAACTGCATTTTTAACAACTTTATTTATATTTTCATCGTTTACATCGGCAAATGCTGAAGAAAAGAAGGATAATAAAGCATTTATAGATGTATCTGCTGCAACGTTATGGACAGCACCTGATTCATTAAGACCAATCGATACACCGAGTGCAACAAATCCAGTGGATCTATGGAAATGGACGAAATCAATGACACTTGACGAGAAACTATGGTTAACAAATGCAAATAAATTAGAAACACAAGCTTTACTCGGTCAAGAAGTAACTGTTATTGATAAGAAAGGCGAATGGGTGAAGGTATTAGTGCATGGACAGCCAACACCACGAAATGAAGAAGGTTATCCGGGCTGGATGCCTGAAAAACAATTAACATATAATCAAGAATTTGCAGATAAAACAAATGAACCTTTTGTCTTAATAACTAAACCAACAGCGATTTTATATATAAATCCTTCTGAAAAACATAAATCACTTGAAGTCAGTTATAATACAAGACTGCCGTTATTAAGTGAAGACACAATTTCATACCGTGTATTGTTGCCAAATGGTCAGAAAGCATGGCTACGAAAAAATGATGGAACAGTTTACCGATCTCAAACTGATATTCCAACTCCGGCGGCCAATGATTTAATTAACACAGGGAAAATGTTTTTAGGCTTACCGTATATATGGGCTGGTACAAGTGGTTTTGGATTTGATTGCTCTGGCTTCACACATACGATCTATAAATCGCACGGCATTACAATTCCGCGAGATTCTGGACCGCAATCAAGAGCAGGGGTTGCAGTTGATAAAGAAAATCTACAAAAAGGAGATTTAATTTTCTTTGCACATGATCAAGGGAAAGGTAGTGTCCATCACGTTGCAATGTATATTGGTGATGGCAATATGATTCACTCACCAAGAGCTGAAAGGTCGGTAGAGATTATACCGCTAAATACACCAGGATATATAGAAGAATACGCTGGTGCTCGTCGTTACTTACCTTAAAAATAGAAGGGGGTTTTTAAATGAAAAAAGTTGTTCGTTACTCATTAGTTAGTACTCTATTAGTTTCTTCATTTTTAGTTGGTTGCGCAAAAGAAAAAACTGCAACAAAGCCGAAAGATGAGAAGAAAGTATTACAGTTACTAGAAACAGGTGAAATTCCGTCGTTAAATTCAGGGAAAGTAACAGATGCAGTCTCGTTTAACGTTTTGAATAACGTAATGGAAGGACTATTCCGTCTATCGAAAAATGATGAAATAATTGAAGCCGGCGCACAAAAGTATGAAGTGAGTAAAGATGGAAAAACATATACATTCCAATTGCGTGATGCGAAATGGTCTAACGGAGAGCCAGTAACCGCTCATGATTACGTATACGCTTGGAAGCAATTGATAAATCCAGATACTGCTTCTCAATATGCATACATTGCGTACGATGTAAAAAATGCTGAGAAGATAAATAAAAAACAACTAGGTCTAGATGAATTAGGAGTAAAAGCGAAGGATGATAAAACATTCGTCGTAGAGCTAGAACATCCTGTACCGTATTTTACGAAATTATTAATTTTACCATCCTTCTATCCAATTAACGAAAAATATGCGAAAGAGCAAGGTGATAAATATGGATTAGAAGCAAATAAAGCGGTATATAATGGACCGTTTACATTATCAGAGTGGAAGCATGAAGCTAGCTTTACAATGAAGAAAAACGATAAGTATTGGGATAAAAAAGAAGTGAAGTTAGATGAAGTAAACTATCAAATTGTAAAAGAAATTTCAACTGCGGTAAATTTATATGAAACAGATAAAGTTGATAGAGCTGTTATTTCTACAGAATTCGTAGATAAATATAAAAATAATAAAGAGCTAAAACAATATACAGATCCAGTTATGTACTTCTTCCGATTTAATGAAAATGTACCGATTCTTAAAAATAAAAATGCACGTCTTGCGCTAAGTACAGTTTTTGATAAGAAGGGACTCGCAGATTCATTTTTAAATGATGGATCGGTTGCAGCAAACTATTACGTACCAAAAGGATTTTTAAAGGGACCAGATAAAAAAGATTTTAGAAGTACGGCAGGTGAGTTTAATAAAACTGATGTAAAAAAAGCGAAAGAATATTGGGAAAAGGCAAAGCAAGAAACAGGTACAGATGAAGTGACGTTAGAACTATTAAATTATGACTTGGAAAACTTTAAAAAAGTTGGAGAGTACATTAAAGAGCAGCTTGAGAAAAACTTACCAGGATTAAAAGTGAATGTGAAATTACAACCACATACGCAAAAATTAGCACTTGAGAAGAAGAAAGAATATGAAATGTCGTTATCACGCTGGTTACCAGATTATCCAGATCCAATGACTTACTTAGAAGTATTCCTTTCTGGAAGTAGCGTCAATAATACAGAATATGCAAACCCGGAATATGATGCGTTAATTAAGAAGATTAAAACAGAATTAGGTAATGATGAAAAGGCTCGCTGGAAAGCAATGCAAGAAGCTGAAAAAATGCTACTTGATGATGCAGTAATTGCACCGGTATTCCAGCGCGGATTATCTTACTTACAAAAACCATATGTGAAAGATTTATATGTACATCAATTTGGTCCAGCTACAAGTTTAAAATGGGCAGATGTACAAAAATAAAAGAATGGAGAAACAGACTTCATGTATGTGATAGTCTGTTTTTCTTATTTAAAGTTAGAAAAATAGTTCATGGTATAATTTATTAGTCTGTAAACAGTATTTGGAGGGGAAATGATGTCTATGTTTGAAGAAGAGAAAGTAATTTATACAAAAAGATTATTTATGAGGAAACCAATTGTAGAAGATATTAATCAGTTTTATAACATATTAAAAAAAGATACTGTTGGCAAATGGTTGGCTAAATCAAGAGGAATGTCGAAGGAAGAAACAAATGATTATATTGGGCAACTTATCTTACATTGGGAACAGTATGACTTCGGGGTATGGTTGTTATTTAATAGTGAAACAGGAAAGCTTTTAGGACATTGTGGTTTAAGAACGGTAGAGGAAACAGGTGAAATAGAAATTATGTATCTCCTTGACCCAGAACATTGGAGGAATGGGTATGCATTAGAAGCAGCAGAGGCTTCCATTAAATATGCAATAGAGACTTTGAATGTAACAAGAATAATTGCTAGAGTTAAAGTAGCAAATGAGAGCTCGAAAAAACTTTTACGAAAGCTCGGGTTTATATATACTCATGAAGTTAATCATAGCGGGCGTTTATTATCATATTTTGAACTTCATACATCATCCGAAGAATTCTAGACATTTCATATGTTTTTTTATTGTTAAAAAATAAAATTATTACTAAAATTCCAGTGTGAAATTTATGTAGAATCTTGTATAATTAACATGTTTCTATGGAAACATTTTCTTGCGCTATTTATATAGGGCTTAATAGAACAAGGAAGGAAATACATACATGTATATAATAGATAAATAGAATGGAACATGTATAGAGACAAAGGAGAGAAAAGATGACGTGTCAAAAACAAGGGTTACAATTTAATAACGATAGAAAGAGGGACAGAAGATGAAAATGAAGCATGCTTTTGGTCCTATAATTTTAGCATGTGTGCTTTTTTTCATTATCATTCTAATCCCATCGAAAAGTTTAGTATCGCTTATTAGTGATAAGAAGGTAGAAGATGCGGCAACTTCTTTACAAAAAGAGAAATTACAAAGTGTTTTCTTACAGCAAAAAATGTTAGAGAATTCACAGTATTTACCGATGTACGGTTCATCAGAATTTTTACGAATGGATGCATATCATCCGTCTAATTATTTCAAAGTAAATCCAGCTGGTTTTACACCGTTTTTAATTGGAACTGGCGGTACACAAAGTTTAGCTCATATTTTAAATATGACATCTACTATGGATGAATTAGAAGGTAAAAAAGTAGTCTTTGTTCTTTCACCACAATGGTTTACAAAGACTGGTGTCTCACAAGGGGATTTCACTAATAATTTCTCCAAACAACAAGCATATCATTTTATTTTTAATGATAAGATAAATCCAGAAATGAAAAAGCAAATCGCGAAACGGCTATTAGATTATAAAGTTGTTCAAGAAGATGATATATTAAAAAATTCATTAGAAGGTATTGTATATAATGATACGAAACATAACATAAAAGCAGGTTTAGTTAAACCACTTGCTTATATGCATCGAAATATTTTAGATCATAGAGATATATTTAACTCTTTATTTAAAATCGAACCGATGAAGGAGAAAACAAATATCGGACTTCGTTCAATTTCTTGGGAAGATGCACGTAAACACGCAGAACAAGAAGGGAAAGCTGAGTCTACTACAAATACATTCGGAATTGAAAATCCGTATTATCATAAGAATAATCTGAAGAAAAAACTAAAAGGTTTAAAAAACTTTAGAGCAAATGAAACATATGATGAATCACCAGAATACGATGATTTACAAATTATTTTAGAGTTATTTAAAGAGAAAAATGTCAAACCACTCTTTATTTCTGTACCTGTAAATGGGCCTTGGTATGATTATACTGGCTTCCCGAAAGAACGCCGTGAAGTGTATTATAAAAAAGTTCGAGAACAGGTTGAGAAAGCAGGATATCCAGTAATTGATTTCTCTGGTCATGAATATGATAAGTATTTCTTAAAAGATACGATTCATTTGGGCTGGAAAGGTTGGATTTATTTTGATGAAGCAGTGCAGAAATTTTATTCTGAGAAATAAAGTATAGAAATCGGAATGGCTATGAGCCGTTCCGATTTTTTTAGTATAGAGGATTTTGGTGAGGACAATTTGGGAATGCATGTATATCTTGAATCTGTCTATAATCATAATGTTTCATTGCAAACTGAGCTTGATAAAGGTATTCATACACATATAATTGACCATCATGCGCTGAACATAATACACCAGAAGTTCCTTGCCCATTTATGAAGGAAATGCCGATAGGGCGTCCGATTAAGTACGGTATTTTTTGCTGCCAATGCATAGGGGAATCACTCCTTTTTGAGATAATATACGAAAGAAATGATCAAATGGTTGTTTATCCATGTAAATGTAGATGGAAAGGTATTATATAATTCCTGAAGATTAATTCATATATAAATAAAAAACCGCTATAATTCCGAATGAATTTATAGCGGTTTTTATTATATTCTTAAGCGAGATTTTTACGCTTTTTTGTCCATTTTTTTATAACGAAGTATAAAAGTATAAGTACGACGCCACCAATTGCGAATGATTTCACATACGGACCAGCAATATCATTTATATTCTCCCAATTTTCACCTAGTTTTTCACCTAAATAAATGAAAATAATAGACCAAGGGATAATCGCAAGTGCTGTTAATGTAGTGAAACGTAGTAATGGCATTTTTGTAATACCAGCAGGAATTGAAATCGCATGACGCACTACTGGAATGAAGCGTGCTGTAAAAATGACGCCAGTTCCGTAACGATTAAACCAATCTTCTGCAGCATCTATTTGTTTTTTATGTATGAAAATATATTTTCCGTAACGTTCTAATATAGGGCGTCCGCCGTATCGTCCAAGCCAATAAATAAAGATTTGAGCAATAACACCGCCAATTGTACCGAATACAACAGCGCCTATAAATGAGATACTTCCATTGAATACTAAGTATCCTGCATAAGCAAGGACAATTTCACTTGGGATAATTTCAATCATAAGTCCAAGCATAATGCCCCAATAACCTAATCCTTCAAAAAACGTTAATACTGAATGAATAAAACTACTTAACATTGTTGCACCTTCTAGTTTATGAATTTTTGAGTATAAGAACCTTTTATTTAATGACGTAAAAGGTTCACTATATGTAGATTATACCTTATTTACATAGGGGATTGCTATTTCAATTCTTTTATGTCTCTCATAATTATTATAGTAAAAGATATAAGCCGCGTTTTCATGAAGAGTTAATGAAAAGATTATTAAAAATTTCTCATAAAAAATAGAAGCATTTCTGCTCCTATTTTTTAAGGCTTCACATCTAAGTTCTGTAAAAATAAAGTTGCTGTTACGTAACGTTTTGCTAACATTTGTACATATGCGGTATGTACAGAAAGGGTCGCAATAATAATAGCGTTACGAATTGCTTCGCGTTGTTCGTTATTAATTTGATCGAACTTGCTTGCGATTTTATCAGCTTTTTCTTTTACGATGTTTTCAATTGTATGAACGGTATCTGTTGCATTTAATTGTAAGCAATTCCCTTGATTGAGTTCTTCAAATAGAGAAGAGTATGCTACATATAAATGAACAGGATTGATTAAATCATCACTTCGATCGGCTGGGTCATTTACAATAAGGCGTAGTAGCTTACGAATGGATTCAAAATCAAGTGCTGTTTTTAAATCTTCGACAATAAATAGTAAGGCTGCTTGTTCAATTGAATATTTTTTCCCCTTTTGAGGAGAGCCAATCATTTCTTTTATATCTCGTTTCACCCAGTTTTGCATAGCAGTTACAGAGAAACTTGTGTTTTCAATCTGATTGCCAAGCGCAACTATTTCATTTAAAGAAAAACCGACATCAGTATCGTCAATTTTAATCAGCTTTTCAAAAATAGGTGAAAGTGCGGTAGTAATAAAAGCTGTAACGCTTTGTCCGCTTTCAATATCTTTTTTATGTGACTTTGCCCAAGCTTCTTGTAAAATACCGAGAGGCTTTTTCGTATTCCATCCTCTTAGTGATAGAAGAAGGGTAGCCATTTCGTTTCGTGTGAGATGAAATGTTTCCATCTTTTCACCTCCAAAATAATAAAAAGTTCTTATGAACTTATAATATGTTTTGTTTCATTTAAAGTCAATTCTGTTTTGCTTAATTTTTCCTTTGTCACCAAACTGTCGGAAGTAAATAATACTTGCATATTTCGACAAAAGTTCATATAATAAGTTCATAAGAACCTTTAAAATGTTCTTAAAAACAAATCTATCATTCTGAATTTACTAGAAAGATAGATTTCACATATATCTATATAAAAGGAGAATGGATATAATATGTTGAAAAAACTTGTAGCAGTAATGACAGCATTCATGGTTATCTTTGGGGCTAGCAGCTTTATGTTCGTAGATCATGCGGCAGCGAAAAGTTACAAATCTGGTAAAAAATCATTTACACCAAGTTCAGGTCAAAAGTCAAAAGTTGATTTAAACAAAAAAGACTCAAATGTAAATTCTCAAAAAACGACTCCAGATTCAAAAACGAAAGCAACAAATACAGCACCAAAAAGTAATAAAGGAAGCTTTATGAAAGGTTTATTACTAGGTGGTCTTGGTGGTTTACTAATGGGTAGCTTATTTGCAAATATGGGAGCTCTTGGTTCTGTATTAGCGTTTATGGTAAATATGTTAGTAATGGCTGGTATCGTAATGTTAGCAGTTCGTGCATTTAAATACTTCAAAGACCAACGTAAGAAGAAGGCAGATGAAGTAGCATGGAAACAATAAAAATTTCTGAACAAGAGCTTATAAATGCGCTTTGTATATATATCGCTGAAAAAAGACAAGTGGGTCCAGAAGAAGTATTAGTTGAACTTATGTATGATGATGACTACGGTTTCTCTGCGGAAGTAGAGGTAAATGGTCGCCAGCAAATTTTAATTCAAGCAAACTTAATCGAAGCTTTACGCTTATTGCTTGACAGAGAATATAATGTCAATCCATTCGCAGCGAGATTGCAACTTGAATTAGATGATGAAGAAGGAATTTACGCATTAGCGAAATTTAATAACTCAGATGAGTAGAGAAAAGAGCTGTTGAGAATAATCTCAGCAGCTCTTTTTAGTATGTGCATATGTAGAAGAATAATCACGCCAAATTTCATTCATTTTTCGTCTACCGATATCTACCATCGGATTAAACTGAATTGCAGCTTTCTGACGAACAAAGTGAACGTTTTGCATGGCGTGAGATAATTGTTGGTCGACTATATCACGTTTTTTACTTGCATATTTTGCGATAGATAGACCTGCAACTGTTCCTTGCGCCATCGCAATTTTTCCGCTTTCAATGCCTGTAATATTGCCAGCTACAAATAAACCAGGAAGAGGAGTTTCCATTGTTTCGGAATGGAGAGGAACGTGTCCGCCTAATTCTGAAATGTAATGGAAGGGACAACCGGCTACAGCTGCAAGTTCGGCAAGTGGGTATAATCCCCCGGCAATACATACAAAATCTGCTTCATATATTTTCTCTGTTCCATTAATAACATTTCCTTTAGAGTCAATATTAGCAATACGTACACCTTCAACTTGATCTGTTCCGATAATTTCAAGAGCTGCTTTCCGAAGGTGAAGTGGCGTTCCGTTTATTTTCATTCCGTTGTTTGGATAGAATGTTAATCCAGCTTTTCGAATCCAATCAAATTTCATAAAGTGGCTACCTATTCGCAAGAAAGCAGAAGGAGCGAGGTGAGCTGCATTTAAAAGAGAGTTTAAAACTTCTTCAGGTTCACCAGCTTTTTGACTTAACTCGCTTTTCTCAGGGAGTACAATATGATCCACTGTAATTCCCGCTAATTGCAATTCACTTAAAATGGCGAAAGACAAAATGTTAGCACCAATAATAATTCCTTTTTTTCCAACTTGCACGCGATGAACATTTGTCATAACTTGAGCTGCTCCAATTGACATCACTCCTGGAAGTGTCCAGCCAGGAAGGGGAATAGAATATTCCGCAGCTCCAGTAGCAAGTAGTACGAAAGGTGCTTCTAACGTACCGATATTAGTATGTACAAACCAATTGTTTTCATCTCTATCTAAATTATAGACCGAAACACCGCACCTGATATGTACTGAAAGTGATTCTGCTTCTTCATGAAGTCGCTTCGATTCTTCTATTCCGTTCCACCATTCTCCAGTAGGCTCTTGATGCAACTGTCCTAACAATCTCCCGCCCGGCTTCATAAATTCATCAATAACGAGCACTTTTAGTCCGAAACGAGCACAAGAGATAGAAGCAGATAATCCCGCTGGCCCTGCACCTATAATAATTACATCACTCATCGCTTTTTCACCATCTCTCTCACGATATTCGGATGCTGTTTCCCGCTTTCAACAACCATGTTTTCTTCTACAACAGTTAAGCATGCGCGTACATTTGTTTGATTATTTACTGTCACGCGGCATTCGGAACAGTGCCCGATATTACAATAAATACCTCGCGGTGTTCCGCTATCTTCATGAACTCTTAATGTCCGTATTCCATTTGCTAACAGGGCAGCAGCTATCGTTTCATGTTCATATGCTTCGTATTGATGACCGTTAAATTGAAAGGTAATACGCTCACTACTTTGTAAAGTACCTAAAATAGGGTGATGTGTAATTCTACTCATTTACTTTCACCTACTGATCCAAAAGTAACTGCACGTATTGGTGGTTGATATTTTAACGGTAGTTCATTAAGAGTTACGTCAGGATTCGCATTTTCAATCATTCGATCTATCATTATTCTGCATGTGCGCCCACCGCAAAATCCCATGCCAGCACGTGTTCTTAGTTTTAATTCTCTTGCCGAGCAGTTATATTCAGCAATTGTCGATTGAAGTTGCCCATATGTAACCCCTTCACAACGACAAACGATTAAGTTGTTTTTATTTGTCATGTGTATTCCTCCTCTAGTTCGATTTTCACAAATTATATATGCAAAAATCATGCCAATATAGAGGAGGGAGAGAGGGCTACCTGTAAACGCCTGATCGGTGCATACTGATTCTTTATTGAAGTCCAAGTTTCTTTAAACGGTTATATAAAGTAGCCCTTGTTACACCAAGTTGTTTTGCGCATTCTAATTTATTCCCATTTAAAATTCGTAAAGCCCTTTCAATAACTTTTTTCTCATGCTCATCCATCTCTTCTTGTAAAGAAAGGATTGTATTATTGTTGCTGAGTAATAGGGAATGAGCTGTATGGTTGTCTAAAGTTTCAGTCGTATGAAATGGTAGATATTCTTGTTTTATAATTCCGTCTGTTGCGAATACCACAAGCCGTTCAACAACGTTTCGAAGTTCGCGAATATTACCTGGCCAATTGTAATGAAGCAGTTCATGCATAATGCTTGAAGGTAGGTCACGAATTGGTCGGTTATAGTTGATTGAAAAATCATTTAAGAAAGAATAAGTTAATTCAATAATATCCTCGCGTCTTTCGCGCAGCGGTGGAATATGCAAGCTAACTACATTTAAGCGGTAATATAAATCTTCTCGGAAAGTTCCTTTTCTCATTTCTTCTTGTAAATCACGATTTGTAGCAGCGATAATGCGGAAATCAATATTAATTTCTTTTTCACCACCAACTCGGTAATACTTTCGCTCTTGCAGTACACGTAACAGTTTTACTTGCATATCAAGTGGCATTTCACCTATTTCATCAAGAAATAAAGTACCGCCTTGCGCGAGTTCAATTTTCCCTTTTTTTCCTTTACTATTTGCTCCAGAAAACGCCCCACGCTCGTAACCAAATAATTCACTTTCAAATAACGCTTCTGGAATTGCCCCGCAGTTAATCGAAATGAAAGGCGCCTTCGCTGCCTCACTTGCTTCATGAATTGCTTTCGCAAATACTTCTTTTCCAACTCCGCTTTCCCCAAGTATTAAAACAGTTGATTTTACCGAACAAACTTTTCTAGCTAATTGTATCGTTCTTTGTATAACAGGACTTTTCCCATTCATCGCAAGGAATGGATCGGATTCATCTTTATACTTTGCCACTTCTTGTTCTAAACGGTGCATTTCATGTGACATATTAAATAGTTTTTCATTTAAAGCGACTTGATTTGTAACATCTGTTTCTGAAACGACTGCTCCTATAATTTCATCATTACAATAAACTGGATTTGAATTAATTAATACGAATAAATCGGGACGAGGCTGATGGAACTGAGCGACTATGCTTTTTCCATCATGTAAAGATTGTAAAATTTCCAAGTCTTTATAATCAAAAAAACGAGTAATCGGTTGCCCAATAATCTCATTATGATTGACTGAAAATATTTTTTCAGCGCCATCTGTCCAAGTTCGAACGTATTCTTTACTATCAATGACTGTAACAGAAGAGTCAGTTGTTTGTATTACAGTGTCATAAAATGACTGTAGTTCATTGTAGGACTTATAAAGAAATGGAATCATTTGCTGAGAAGTTATACAGCATAGCGGCTCATTGTTTTCGTTAAGGATGATAACAGCTAATTCATAAGAAAAAGCGTCAATTAATGCAGTGAATGAGTCATCTACATAAATAATTGCGCAATTATATTCTTCTGTAGTAGAAGGGAGATAATAAAACCTTTCGTTTATTTTCTTAATGCGATCAAGGCTACATGTATGATTGATTAAAGTGCTTTCCAAAAATTCTTGTATAGTCGGAAATGAAAATGCCATAATGTCCTCCTGTTATGTATAAAAATTTTGACAGTGATAAAAAAATAATACACCTATTTACTATAAATTTAAAATATTTTTACAAATAAAAATATTATTTATAAAAATTGTATATGTACAGAATTGGCACGTCAATTGCATAAAAGAAAGTGAGAGGTTTAGGGAAAGGAGGAGTATAGTGTGAGGCATTGCGACGTTTTAATTATAGGTGGTGGAATAATAGGGTGTTCTATCGCTTATTACACTTCAAAATACGGAAGAGACGTAACAATCATTGAAAAAGGAGAATTTGTCAGCGGGACGTCTTCACGGTGTGATGGGAATATTTTGGCCATTGATAAAGACCCAGGGTTTGATAGTCAAATGTCTTTAGTAAGTCAAAAATTAGTAACTGATTTAAGTGAAGAATTAGAGCATTCATTTGAATATAGGGCACCAGGAAGTATTCTCGTATGTGAGTCAGACGAAGAGATGGAAGCTGCGCAGCAATGGGTAAATCGGCAAAAAGAAGCTGGATTACCGTTTCGAATGCTTGATAGGCAAGATATAAGAGAAGAGTCGCCTTTTTTTGCTGATGATTTATTAGGCGGTTTAGAATGTGCGACGGATTCAACTGTGAATCCATATCTCCTTGCATTCTCGCTTCTGTCAAAGGCACAAAAGTTTGGCACAAAAGCCTTTAAACAGACCGAAGTAAAGAGTATAAACATAGATACGAATGGTTCATTTGTTGTAGAAACTACGAATGGAACTTTTACAGCACAACAAGTTGTAAATGCAGCGGGTGTGTGGGCTCCTAAGATTGGTCAGATGTTAAATGTAAATATACCAATTGAACCGAGAAAAGGGCATATTATTGTAGCATCAAGACAACAACACGTAGGGTGCCGTAAAGTAATGGAATTCGGTTATTTAATTTCTAAATTTGGCGGAAAACGAAAAGTAGATGCTTTAACTGAAAAATACGGGGTTGCGCTCGTATTTGAGCCTACTGAAAGTCAAAATTTCTTAATTGGAAGTAGCCGTGAATTTGTAGGGTTTCATACGAGAATAAACAATGAAGTCATTAAATGTATTGCAAATAGAGCGATTCGCTTTTATCCGAAAATGGCAGATATGATGGTAATTCGTTCTTACGCTGGTTTACGTCCGTGGACAGAAGATCATTTACCGATTATTTCACGAGTGGAACATATTCCAAATTATTTCATTGCCGCTGGGCATGAAGGGGATGGGATTAGTCTTGCAGCAGTTACTGGGAAAGTAATTGAAGAGTTATTAAATGAAAAAGAGACAATTATTCCTATTGAACCACTTCGTTTGAGTCGTTTTACAGAAAGGGTGTTAAACGGATGAAGTCACAAAGAGTCTTTACGACAATTGATACACATACGGGTGGGAATCCAACGAGGACATTAATTAGTGGACTTCCAAAGTTGATTGGAGAGACGATGGCAGAGAAGATGTTACATATGAAAAAGGAGTATGATTGGATTCGAAAATTGTTAATGAATGAACCGCGTGGTCATGACGTAATGTCAGGGGCATTATTAACAGACCCGTGTCATCCTGAGGCTGATATAGGTGTTATATACATAGAGACAGGTGGATATTTACCGATGTGTGGTCACGATACAATCGGTGTATGTACAGCGTTAGTTGAATCAGGTTTAATTCCGGTAGTTGAACCAATTACTTCTTTAAAACTAGATACACCGGCTGGCTTAGTTGAAGTAGATATTGCTGTTCAAGATGGAAAAGCAAAAGAAGTATCTTTCTGTAACATACCAGCTTTTTTATTAAAAAATATTACTGTACAAGTGAAAGACATTGGAACTATAGAAGCTGATATTGCGTATGGAGGGAATTTTTATGCCATTATTGATGCGAAATCAGTAGATCTAGAATTAGTACCAGAAAATGCATCTACAATCATCGATAAGGCGATTCATATAAGAAACACAATTAATGAGAAGTTTGAAATCACTCATCCAGAGTATTCGTTTATAAGAGGATTAACACATGTTGAATTTTATACAGATCCTACTCATGAATGTGCGCATGTGAAAAATACAGTTGTTGTACCACCAGGCGGAATAGATCGATCTCCATGCGGTACAGGAACATCTGCGAAGCTAGCTGTATTATACGCTCAGAAAGAAATCGAAATTGGTGAAGAGTTCATTCATGAGAGTATCGTTGGTTCTTTATTTAAAGGATATGTCATGAATACGACACATGTTGAAAATATTGAAGCTGTCATAACGAAAATTACGGGATCAGCTTGGCTTATGGGTATGCATAAATTTTTTTACAATGAAATGGATCCACTTAAAGAAGGATTTTTGCTAATTCCGCCGATGGAACATGAAACGGAGGATATAAAATGAACATTCAAAAAATGTATACAGCAGTAGACGTACATGTAAATGGCGAGGCATTTCGTGTAATGAAAGACGTACCATGCAAATACTACTACAGTTTGGAGCAATTAAATGAACAATTTTCGGGTGAATTAGCAGAAGAGATGAAGCTTTTATTAAATGAACCACGTGGTTTTATCGGTTTGAACGGGTGTATTGTCGTTCCATCTATCCATAATGAAGTGGATGCAGCTGTATTATTTTTTAATCATGAAGGTTCGATTCCGCTTCATTATGGAGGCATTGTTGCAGTAATAACGATGTTACTCGAAAGTGGGTATTTAAAAAAGAGAGAGTCCAATCAATACAAAATTGAAACGTTATCTGGAATATTTTTAGTTCATGCGTATGTAGAGAATGATGAAGTTATATCGGTTTCGTTTGAAAGCAAACTATGCTATTTGATTGAGGAAAATTTACAGGTTGGTAATGTAAGTTATTCTCTCATACAAGCAGATAAAGTATATGCAGTTGTAGAAAAAGGTGCGTATTCGCCAGAAATTCGTGTTGAAAACATTTCAGAATTGAAAAGATGGGGAGAAGCTACACTGCAGGCTATACAAAAACAGTCGCTAATAAAAAGGCTTATTTTAGTAGATCCTTCGCAAAAAGAAAAGAACCATATAAAGTCGATTACATTTCATGAAGATAACTTTATCGTACGTTCGCCAGGTTTTGTTTCTACTATCGTTTCCTATGTTCATGCGTTATTTAAAAATGATTATATGGCGGATAAACCTTTTAAAAATGAAAGTATATTTAATAGTTTTATAACTGTGGAAAAAGTGAAGAAGGAGGAACTAGGATACATTTTCCGTTTTGAAAGTAGAGGATTTATTACAGGAATGCAGACGTTTCTATTAGACCCTACGGATCCATTTCCGGCAGGTTTCTTATTAAAATAAAATGTGATAAGGAGAGATAAATATGCAAAAAATTAAAGGGGCATTTCCAGTATTAATAACACCGATGGATGAATTTCAGGAAATTAATTGGGATGGGGTAAAACAAAATGTAAATTACTTTATCGAACAAAAGGTTGCAGGTGTCATCATTAATGGAAGTACAGGAGAGTTTGTAAGTTTATCAAAAGAAGAACGATTTAAAATGGTAGAAACCGTGTTGAAAGAAATTGATGGCCGTATTCCAGTCATTGTTGGAACTGCAGCAGAGACGACGAAAGAAACAATTGAATATACGAAACATGCAGAAGCGCACGGAGCGGATTGTGCATTAATTATAAACTCTTACTATTGTAAACCGAAGGAAGAGGAGATTTATTTTCATTTTAAAGAAATCTCAAATTCTGTAAATATACCAATTATGCTATACAATAACCCATTTACTTCTGGTGTTGATATGAGTACAAAGCTAATGCTCCATATTGGAAAAGAGTGTGAAAATGTTACACATATTAAAGAATCTAGCGGAGATATTCGAAAAGCGAGAGATTTAGTAAGACAAAGTGAAGGGGCTTTCCAAGTCTTCTGTGGTTCTGAAGATTTAGTTATGGAATCATATTTAGTTGGTGCTTCGGGATGGGTTTCAGTAGCAGGAAATATCGTTCCCGGTCTCGTTACAAAAATGTATGAGCATTTTCAAAATGGTGAATTAGAAAAGGCGTGGGAAATAAACGATGCTATTTTACCACTTTGCGAGTTTCTTGAAGGATCAGGGAAATATGTTCAAATCGTTAAACGTTCCATGGAATTACATGGGCAAGCGGGAGGACCTTCTCGCTATCCAAGACTAGGATTAACTGTTGACGAAGATCAAAAGCTTCAAACGATTTTATCAAATATTGCAGCTCATGTAGCTGTTTAAATAAGGAGGAGAACATAATGTTAAAGACAAATATTGAGCTGAAACCAAAAGTGGAAGCGTTTTTAAATGAAGAAATTAAAATGTTTATTAATGGCGAATTTGTTGCTGCTATTGGGGGAAAGACGTTTGAAACGTATAATCCAGCTACAGAAGATGTTCTAGCTGTCGTATGTGAAGCGCAAGAAGAGGATATTGATGCTGCAGTAAAAGCGGCAAGATCTGCATTTGAATCCGGTCCGTGGGCAGAAATGACTACTGCTGAAAGAGCGCATCTTATTTATAAATTAGCAGATTTAATTGAAGAACATAGAGAAGAATTGGCGCAACTAGAAGCTTTAGATAATGGAAAGCCATATCAAGTAGCACTTGATGATGATATTTCAGCAACTGTAGAAAATTATCGTTATTACGCAGGATGGGCTACAAAAATTATTGGGCAAACAATCCCAATTTCAAAAGATTACTTAAATTACACGAGACATGAACCTGTAGGTGTTGTAGGTCAGATTATTCCGTGGAATTTTCCGCTCGTTATGTCTTCTTGGAAAATGGGAGCTGCACTGGCGACAGGTTGTACGATCGTATTAAAGCCAGCAGAGCAAACGCCTTTATCTTTACTATATACAGCAAAACTTTTTAAAGAGGCTGGATTTCCAAACGGTGTTGTAAACTTTGTACCAGGCTTTGGTCCTGAAGCAGGAGCAGCAATTGTAAATCATCATGACATTGATAAAGTTGCTTTTACAGGATCTACTGTTACAGGAAAGTATATTATGCGTCAGTCTGCAGAAATGATTAAGCATGTAACGTTAGAGCTTGGCGGCAAATCACCAAATATCATTTTAGAAGATGCGGACTTGGAAGAAGCAATTAATGGTGCATTCCAAGGTATTATGTATAATCACGGTCAAAATTGTAGCGCAGGATCACGTGTATTTGTTCATCGTAAACATTATGAAACTGTAGTAGATGCACTTGTGAAAATGGCGAACAACGTAAAACTTGGAGCAGGTATGGAGAAAGGAACGGAAATGGGTCCACTTGTATCTAAGAAACAACAAGAGCGTGTGTTACATTACATTGAGCAAGGGAAGAAAGAAGGCGCTACAGTTGCGGCTGGTGGTGAACGTGCACTTGAAAAGGGTTATTTCGTTAAGCCAACTGTATTCACAGATGTTACAGACGATATGACAATCGTTAAGGAAGAAATATTTGGACCAGTTGTTGTTGTTCTGCCATTTGATTCGACAGAAGAAGTAATTGAACGAGCGAACAACTCATCCTATGGCCTTGCTGCGGGTGTATGGACGCAAAATATCAAAACGGGTCATCAAGTGGCAAATAAATTAAAAGCAGGAACAGTGTGGATTAATGATTATAACTTAGAAAATGCAGCTGCACCATTTGGTGGATACAAACAATCTGGTATTGGCCGCGAATTAGGTTCATATGCGCTTGATAATTATACAGAAGTGAAAAGTGTTTGGGTAAATATAAAGTAATAGGGTGTTTTACTGACAAAAATTGAGGGATGAAATAATGAAAGATGCGGACAACTAGAAAGTTTGATAATAGTTGTCCGTTTTCTTATATACAAAATTGCTTTTCCAAAGAATGATAAGGGGGATTTGGATGGAGAATTTAGTAGAATGGTTAGTAGGGCAAGTGTGGAGTATCGGTTTAGTTGTTTTTGCATTAGGGGCAGGCGTATATTTCACGATTGCAACACGCTTTTTGCAAATTCGTTATTTTAAAGAGATGATTAAACTATTATTTGAAGGAAAGAGTTCAGAGACGGGAATATCATCTTTTCAGGCATTTTGTTTAGCCTTATCGGGAAGAGTGGGAATTGGTAATATTGCAGGGGTAGCGACAGCAATTGCTTTCGGCGGGCCTGGAGCTGTATTTTGGATGTGGGTAATGGCTTTGTTAGGGGCAGCGAGCGCGTTTGTAGAATCAACATTATCTCAAGTATACAAAAGTAAAGTAGGGAATGAATATCGCGGCGGTACTCCATATTTCATTGAGAGAGGTTTAAAAATGAAATGGTTTGCAGTCATTGTAGCGGTAGTTGTAACACTTTCATATGGCGTGTTATTACCAGGTATTCAATCTAGTAGTATCGCAGTTGGATTCGAAAACTCTAATGGTATTAGCAAATATATAACTGGTATATTTTTAGTCGTGTTACTAGCAGCAATTATTTTTGGTGGTGTAAAGAGAATTGCCGGTGTTTCTCAAATGCTTGTGCCATTTATGGCAATTGGTTATGTAATTGTTACATGTATCATATTAATTGCGAATGTAACGGAGATTCCAAGTATGTTTGCTTTAATTTTCTCTAGTGCATTTGGTGTAAATGAAATGTTTGGTGGAATTGTTGGTGCAGCTATTGCATGGGGCGTAAAACGCGCTGTATTTTCAAACGTTGCTGGTGTCGGAGAAGCGACGTATAGTTCGGCGGCTGCTGAAGTATCGCATCCTGCAAAACAAGGATTAGTTCAAGCGTTTTCCGTATATATCGATACAATTGTCGTATGTACAGCGACAGCTCTTATGATTTTAATAACAGGTATGTATAATGTTATACCTGAAGGGAAAACCGCTATTGTACAAAATATAGGAAATGTGGAAGCTGGTCCAATTTATACACAACAAGCAGTTGAAACTGTGATAACAGGGTTTGGTCCAATATTTATTTCAATTGCGATTTTCTTTTTTGCATTTACAACGTTACTCGCTTATTACTATATCGCTGAAACGACACTTACTTATTTAGATCGTCAACTGAAGTATGGCTGGTTAAAACCAGTTTTAAAATTTGGATTTTTAATTATGGTTTACATTGGTAGTGTTGAATCAGCGTCGCTTTTATGGAATCTTGGAGATTTAGGAATTGGTAGTATGGCATGGTTAAACTTAATCTCAATCTTACTTTTAAGTAAAACCGCATTAAAAGTGTTAAAAGATTATGAAAGGCAGAAAAAAGAAGGGAAAGATCCAGTATTTAATCCTAAAAATATAGGGATTGAAGGATTAATATTTTGGGAAGAAAGAAGTAAAGAGGTTGAAAGAAAAAGTTCTAGAGAAAAAGTTATTGTAGATGATAATTTAAAATTATAACGTAAATTAACTGAAAATTCTTAATTTAAAAGAAGGTATATTGCCTCCATTTCATCACATACTACAATAGGTATGGATAATATGACTGGAGGGAATAAGATGGAACATGAGCAACATAGTTCGATAAATGATATTCTACATCATTATAAAGAAGGTATAGGTAGTTTTACAAATCAAATTCCTGAAATCGCTGAGACATATAATGCGTTCACGCAAGCTTGTTTTCAAGAGGGTGCTTTAACAAAAAGAGAAAAGCAACTTATTGCATTAGGAATTAGTTTAGCAACGCAAGATGAGTATTGTACAATTTATCATACAAAAGGTTGTCTTGATCAAGGATGTTCAGATAAAGAGATTCTGGAAGCATGTGGTGTTTCAGCAGCATTTGCTGGCGGAGCTGCGATGAGTCAAGCGGTAACTTTAGTGCAAGAGTGTTTAACAGAATTGAAAAATCAAAAGCATTGAATAAAAAACGTTTTAAACTTTATGTTTAAAACGTTTTTTATTTGAAATTAAATTTGTATTCAATTTAATATTCTATATCTTCATAAATAGATTTTTCTACATCAGGAAGAACTGTGTATATACTCTTACCGATTAAAGCTTCTAATTCTTTCTTAATCGCATAAAACCCTTTCCAATGTAAAGATGTATGAGATGTTGTACCATGACGGAAACCAACAGAAATTAATCTTCTTTCCAGCGTAGTAAAGCCACCCGCATCAGCAAGAGCGTCACAAAGAGTAATTACTTTATTGTATAAGTCGTAGTTACAATGTTCATTTAATATTTCAACTAACCGGCTTCTCATATGGTCAGGAACGAGACTCCATTCCGCTGCGATATCTATATGTTCATTTTTGCATGGGAATGAGTGTGTCACACAAATAACAGCGTTTCCTGTATACCCTAAATCATTCATATACATATAACCATCATAGGAATGAATGACCGATTTGGTAAAACCTTTGTATCTTCCGATATCATGCAAAAGGGCAGCGTTATATGCTATGTCAGCATCTAGGTTATACCCATTTTTAATAAGTTCTATAATTATGTTTTCAGTTGCATGAGCAACATGTAGTGAATGTTCAAACCAAGGGCCCGGGTTTTGTTCATATGCCCATTCGAGTAATTCTTTTGCGTACGTTCTATCTAATATATATTTCATATCGTTATCCTTTCACAAAAAGTCATATCTTTCTATAAATTCATCTTATTATTTCATTATTCCTTCTTTAAAAATTGTTACAATGAAACAAAAGGGGGAAAAGTAATGCGAAATTTAGTAATTGAAGAAATAAAGCAACTAGAAAATGATATGGAAGAACTTTCGAAACTTTTGAAAATGGTTGTAAATGATGGGGCATCAATTGGTTTTTTGCCTCCACTGGAACAAAAAGACGCAACAAAGTATTGGCAAACAGTATTAGCGCCAGAAGTGATATTGTATGTGGCTAAAATAAACAACGAAGTAGCAGGGAGTATTCAATTACAATTAGTTACTAAGCCTAACGGAATTCATAGAGCCGAGATTTGCAAATTAATGACTCATCCAAACTTTAGACGTAACGGTATTGGACGATCGCTTATGCAAAAAGCAGAGGAACGAGCAAAGCAAGAAAACAGGTCTCTTTTAGTATTAGATACTAGAGAAGGAGATCCTTCCAATAAACTGTACAAATCACTAGACTACCAAGAAGTTGGAACAATACCAGGGTATGCAATTTCTCCGAATGGTAAGTTAGATGCTACGGTTATTTATTATAAAAACATTTAAGGTATAATCAAACGGGGAGAGTGCTTAATTATTAGTAAGTGAATAATAAACGACTATTTTTAACACAGTCTATATTTTTCTGGCGGTGTTAAAATAGTTAATTATAATCTAATTAACGCACTAAATGAATTTGAGAAAGTTTTTAGAGGGTTCTTTTAGTAATGATTCTCGTCTTATAATAAATGTAGAGAAGATGACTAGCCAACTATAGTTATTTTCGCTTTATTATCGGAAGGGGATGAAAGTATGAAAAAGAATAGTTTACAAAAGATGAAGAAAGTTATTTTAAGTGGTGGAGTATTACTTACGGGATTATTAACATTTGGATTTTCAGAAAAGGCTTCAGCTCATGGATATGTAGAATCACCAGCGAGCCGATCTTATTTATGTAAGCAAGGGGTAAATGTAAATTGTGGACCGATTCAATATGAACCACAAAGCGTAGAAGGGATAGGTGGATTTCCGCAACTAGGACCTTCTGATGGACAAATTGCAGGGGCTGGTCATTTTCCCGCTTTAGATGTTCAAACTGTAGATAGGTGGAAGAAAGTTACGTTAAATGGCGGGACGAATACATTCAAGTGGAAACTAACGGCTCCTCATAGTACAAAAGAGTGGAAATATTATATTACGAAAAAAGGTTGGAATCCAAATAAACCTTTAACGCGATCAGATTTAGATTTAGTGCCATTCTATGTGAAAAATGACGGTGGAGCTAGACCAGGGACAACAGTAACGCACGAAGCAAATGTACCAACTGACCGTAGTGGATACCATCTTATTTTAGCTGTTTGGGAAATTGCAGACACTGGAAATGCGTTTTATCAAGTTATAGATGTAAACCTTTTGAATAATGGCTTATCCTCAAATTTCGTTTTTAACAATGTAGTGCAAGCCCCTACACTATTTTAATTGAAACATACATTTCGATCATCTAATTCATTTTAGATGATTTTTTTTATGAAAATGATGAAAAATATAGAAGAAAGTGCAATTATTTATAAAAAAATATGCTTTAAATATTGTCATATTTGCTTCTTTAAGATATCCTTTTCATGAAGAGGTGGAAAACATGGAAAAAGTACTAGTTTTCGGGCATAAAAACCCAGATACAGATGCAATTTGTTCTGCAATTGCTTATGCAGAATTGAAAAAAGAATTAGGAATGAATGCTGAGCCTGTACGTTTAGGCGAAATCAGCGGTGAAACTCAATTTGCGTTAGACTATTTTAAAGTAGAAGGACCGCGTTTTGTTGAGACAGTAGCAAGCGAAGTGGACAACGTTATTTTAGTTGACCATAACGAGCGTCAACAAAGTGCTAACGATATCGAATCAGTTCGTGTGTTAGAAGTCATTGACCATCACCGTATTGCTAACTTTGAAACAAGCGATCCTATATACTATCGTTGTGAGCCAGTTGGCTGTACAGCTACAATCTTAAACAAAATGTACAAAGAAAATGGCGTAACAATTCGTAAAGAAGTTGCAGGTTTAATGTTATCTGCAATCATTTCAGATTCTTTACTATTCAAATCTCCAACTTGCACAGAACAAGACGTAGCAGCTGCTCGTGAATTAGCGCAAATCGCTGGTGTAGATGCAGATAACTACGGCTTAGAAATGTTAAAAGCTGGTGCTGACTTAAGCGGAAAAACAATGGAGCAATTAATCTCTCTTGACGCTAAAGAATTCCAAATGGATAATGCGAAAGTTGAAATCGCACAAGTAAACGCTGTTGATACAAACGACGTTCTTGTACACCAAGCGGAACTTGAAAAAGTAATTTCTGCAGTAGTAGAAGAAAAAGGTTTAGACCTATTCTTATTCGTTGTAACTGATATCTTAACTAACGATTCTGTCGGTCTTGCGATCGGTAAAGCAGCAAACGTTGTTGAGAAAGCATACAACGTATCACTAGAAAACAATACAGCTACTTTAAAAGGTGTTGTATCTCGTAAAAAACAAATCGTACCAGTATTAACAGAAGCATTCCAAGCTTAATCGTATTGCGTACAGATGAACAGTAAGGACAAGTAGTCAGATTGGCTACTTGTCCTTTTTTATTTATAATAAGCATAAATTTTTAACTTTTAAACAGTCGCATTGTGTATGCTTAATGATATGGAAGTATTGAAAAGTAAATTACAGGGGCTTTTTGAAAAAATATTGCATCTGTTTCAAAATTAGAGAGCTGGATTTCGGAGGAACTGCGTTTAAACGCTGAAATACAGATGTTGCGTTTAACTTTTTAGAAGAAAGGATATAAAGTTTTGATTAACGAATTAAAATAAGGATAGCGTTAGCTATCCTTATAATCGTTTATTCGTAAGATTTTTTCTTGTTTATATAAAATGTGATTATCGTAGTAATGAAGAAAATAGGTATCGCATACACTTGCCCAACAAATAACTTCCAGCCGACATAATTATAGCCTTCAGATGCTGGGATGATAACGGAAATAACGCAAACGATAAAATAGACTAATAGTGCAGGGATAATATTTTTCATTTTTATGAACCTCCTTTATTGTTTTATTTATACATACTTGTATTATAATTTAGTTTCGTTATTTTGAAGAAAAAATGAAAAATTTTTTATGGTATTATAATATTTGCAATGAGAGTAATCTATAGTACGCATATGGTAAAATGTGTAATTTTAACTTTCAGAATTATTATATAGTATCTCGAGAAAAAAATGTACAAAATAACGAATTTTATTTACCAAAGTAAAGGGAGTAGAAATATATATGAAAAGGCTATGTATAATTCCATGCGGAAAAAAGAAAATTTGGGATAAACATTCAGACTACGGACCGATGGAAGCAAAAGATGTATATATTAGTCCGTTCGGAAAAGCATGTCAGGCGTACGCAACTATGTTTTTCGAAAACTGGGTTATATTATCAGCGAAACATGGATTTTTAAGACCAAGTGATATTGTATTAGAAAACTATGATCTTGCATTTGATTCAAAAAGCGATGAGGTAATAAGTATAGAGCAATTACAAAAACAGATGGTAGATAAAAGTTTACTACAGTTTGACGAAATCGTCTTACTAGCAGGGAAGAAGCATAAAAAAGTAGTGACAAAGTTATATCCAGAAGAAATGATTACATATCCGCTAGAGGGGTGTAAAGGAATTGGATATATGTTGCAGAGGTTGAAAGAAGCTGTGAAGGAAGGGGAGGAAATATAGGTGTAGTTTCAGTGATTTTAAACTCTATTTATTTAGGGAGCTGAAAAGTAAAATAGAGTTTTTATGCATCGCCGAAAGGGTGATGCTTTTTTGTTCGTGTCGTCATTCATGTAAAAGTAATTTAGAGAATAAATCATTCGATTTATGAAGCGATAGCTTTTTTATATCGAAAACAAATTGCGTCACTTTTAGAAAATATAGGACGTATGGGCACAGTTAAGATTGTAAGTGGGAATAGCAATAAGACAAGTTTTGAATAAGATATTAAGAAAGGAGATGTTGATGAATAATGGCTAGATATAGTTTGCACGGAGGACACAATAGTATTGTTCAAGGTGCTAATTTCGGGAATCGGAAAGAACACGTTCTAGATAGGCAAGTTAAAGATGCCGTGGCGGCTAAGTTAAGAGCCCTAGGACACACGGTTTATGACGATACGGACGAGGTAGGGGCAACTCAATCACAAAATTTAAATAATATCATTCGGAATAGCAATTCCCATGCTGTGGATTTAGTTATTTCTTTTCATCTTAATGCAAGTGATGGAAATGGACAGGGTGTTGAGGTTTTATATTATGATCAGAAAGATTTGGCGGCTAAAATCTCAGCTCAACTAGCAAAAGATATTGGATGGCGTGATCGAGGTGCGAAACAACGTACAGATTTAGCAGTATTAAATGGAACGAAGGCACCGGCTATTCTTATTGAATTAGGGTTTATTGATAATGAATCCGACATGGCAAAATGGAATGTTGATAAAATCGCTAATTCTATTGTATTTGCTCTTACAGGACAAACTGGAGGAGGTGCAGCGAATTTGCTCAAAGTAAAAACTGGTGGTGTAGCATTTAGTAATTTACAAGCTTTGGCTCAAGCTATGGTTGATGCGGGTATTGATGGACAAATTGTCGTTCAAAAAGATGGCATTGGTTATGCTATAACGAATGGTTATCCGTCCGGGAATATTGATAAATTTACAGCTTGGTTAGATGCACGTAAATGGTACTATGAGTACGTGAGATAAAACGAAAATTGGTTTGATTAAAAACTAAAAATTGTCTTATTTTTAGTTAACAAGTATATTAAGTAACTATAAAAATATGGACAATGTATATGTAAATTAGTACACAAAACCACCTGTCAGAAAGGTGGTTTTATTTATCAAGCTATTTGCGGGAAGTAAAATTCTCACCTCAAAATTCGGATGAAGCTAAGAAATTAAGTGGGAATTTCACTGCTCGTAGCCTCCTACTAATTATAGTTTCACTTTATATAGTTTAGAGCTTTGTAAATCTTTACTTGTTAAACCTGTAATAATATTTTGTTTTCTCAATACATAAGCCGAATTTTAAATTATTACCCAATAATATACTACCTCTCATACTATTTATTAGTTGATAATAGCAAAAAAACAAGCTTTGAATATAATAATGAAAAAGGAGATGTTAAATAATGGGTTATATTGTAGATATTTCGAAATGGAATGGCGACATTAACTGGGATATCGCAGCACCACAATTGGATTTCGTAATTGCACGTGTGCAAGATGGTTCAAACTATGTAGATCCTTTATATAAAAATTATGTACAAGCAATGAAAGCAAGGAATATTCCGTTTGGTAATTATGCGTTCTGTCGTTTCGTTTCAGTAGAGGATGCACGGATAGAAGCAAGAGACTTTTGGAACCGTGGTGATAAAAATGCAACAGTTTGGGTAGCTGACGTAGAAGTAAGAACAATGAACGAT
The DNA here is from genome assembly GCF_052646455.1 of Bacillus cereus group sp. Bce041. Lineage (NCBI taxonomy): Bacteria > Bacillati > Bacillota > Bacilli > Caryophanales > Bacillaceae > Bacillus > Bacillus cereus group sp. Bce041. The sequence goes on along the minus strand of NZ_JBQXON010000004.1, from coordinate 309,338 downwards.
ATGAGAGCGGGTGCACAAGCTTTTATTGATGAATTACGCAGATTAGGAGCTAAGAAGGCTGGTTTATATATTGCTCATCATATGTATGCTCCATTTGGAATGGCAAATGTCAATTCTGATTTTGTATGGATTCCTCGTTATGGTGGTAACAAACCGGCGTATTCATGTGATATTTGGCAATACACAGAAACAGGGAATGTGGCTGGTATCGGCAAGTGTGATTTAAATAAGCTGATTGGAAATAAGCCGTTAGCTTGGTTTACAAATCCAATTGTTGAGCCGATAAAAAAACAAGAAGGGGTTGGAATTATAGTGAATAAATATAACAAAGTAGTTACTTATGAATTTGGTGTAAATTTAGTTCCTGACATGATTCAAATGATGGATAAGCTTGGATATACTTCTAAAATAATATCTCGTGGAGATAACCAAGGGCTTGTGTATTTCGAAACAGATTATCGTCAAGGGAACGAACTGGACAAAGCAACTGCTTGGTTAGATACGAAAGGAATTAAATATTTTTATACAAAAGAGTAGTTTGCTAAATAAAAAGCCGTCATGTGACGTTTTTTTATTTTTATGTAATCTTTTAACTCTACTTATAATATGGAGAAAATAGACTAATAAACAAGCCTTTGTATACTTTTAAACATAGAATATGATGAATTCTATTAAGGAGGAAGCAGATTCATGGGGAATACTTGTCATTGTGGGCATTCCCAAAATTGTAATACATTTTGGGATAATTTAATGTTTGGGAGATGTAGATGTAAACGCAATGATTTTCACGAATGTTGTTGCAAAGAGAAACCGAAATGTGAATGTGAAAAATGTCATTGTAAAACAAAACCGAAATGCCATTGTATTCATGAAGAGGAAGGGTATTAATAATAAAAAAGAGTACGATACGTACTCTTTTTTTGGGTGATTATATTCCATCTTGAACAGATTTCTTTACAATTACCCATGTGTCTTTCTTTTTAACCGTTATAGCTACATTAGTTCCATTAGATTCCTTATAAAAGATATATCCATTGTTTGAGTTTACATATGTTACTGGTTCGCCTATGCAATCTCGCGAGCAGGATTTGTTGACCAGTTCAATTAGGGATAGTTCACTTGGATCGGTTTTGCTTGCTTCTATAACAGCATCAAGGCTTGTTTTTCGATAACCTTGCAAGTTTATATGAAAAAGCTGCTCTATTTCTCCTGTAATGCTAGTGTTCATTACTTCTACTGAATTCTTTTTTTCTTGAAGAAAGCCGTTTTCATAAAGTAATTTTGTATAGCCAATCCATGCTATTAACACTAGCATGAAAAACATACCCGTCATTTTAAGTATTCGAAGTCGTTTGCTTATAATTGTTTCTGAGTATTTCATTCACTCTAATCCTCCAATGTTTTTAATTTAAAATATGCTTGGATACATACTTTTAGAAGAGGATGAAAGTTAATGAGTTTTCAATAAAAAAGAAAACATCCAGAGTTAGATGCTTTCTTTTTTTGTATTTTTGGCTATCTGTTCGTTACTTGTTTCATAAGTGGTCTTATTTCTTTAACTGGTGGTTTCTTATCATAGTCATCAACGTAAGAAAAGTAGTAGTTTAAGTTTCTTAGAAGACCTTTTCCTATTTTTGCACTTAAGAAAGGAAATACTTGTCCGGTATAATCATCGAGAGATTTACAGTAATATTTTTCATCTAAATATATACTGTATTTACATGTTAGTTCTACTAAAGGATTCCCTTCATCATCAAATACTTCTTTAGAATCAATAATATCTATTAGTGCAAATTTTTCATTTAAGTAAACTTTCTTTTTTTTCTCTTGTTTATTTGTAAGTATAAAAACGAGACCAATTGCGTTAATCAAACTATTTCCTCCTATAAAAAACGGATATTAATAAAATATATCGATATAAGCTAAATGTAAAGAGGAGAGGTGAAATATCATGGAGAGAAAACTAAATAAGCCGATTTATGTTTGGAAACCGACTTATTTTTATCAAGTATTACTTAGTAGTAATACCTACTCTGATTAAAGTTTCACTTTATTGAAATACTTGCGGGAATTGTTTTACGATTGCGTTTGTTATCATGTCGGCCATTTCCAATGCTTCTTTTTCAATTTTATCGTAAAGTTTTACTCCTGCTTCATAATCTTTATTTAGGAAGGCAAGTGCTTCTGCTTTCGTTAGTGCTAAATGTTCATAAAACATTTTTCTAAATTCTTCTTTATCTATATATGGGTTGATACTGTTAAGAAATTCAATAATTTCATCACCATTAGCGTACCATTTTTTCTCTATAGCGGCCGCTGCATTTTGATTACCAGCTTTTGCGGCTTTAACAAGATCCGCTGCAATTACTAAGTGATCTTTAATTAATGCACTATATTTTTTCACTGCATCCTCACCGTAAAATGGTTCAAGTGATAGTCCCATATGTGTTGCGTTTTGTAGAAGTCGTCCAACAGTAACGTTAACATCTGGTAAATTAAAGACTATACTTATAATAGCCAATCTCGTCCAAGCGACGTGTTGTTCCCATAAAGAACGCATATACCCTTTTAAAAAATTCTCATTTTTACTAATTCGGTAGTTCCGTACGGATAAATCATAGTTTACATAAGGGTTATGGTAGGGGGAGTAATACGATTGCCAATAAGAATACATAAATAGTAACACTCCTTTGAACATGTATAACTCAAAGTATGATGAAGATTTATTTTTAGTTACGTGTCCTAGATTATTTTTAGGGAATTTGAAATGGAGAAATTCAATGAATGATGTTGTGGTATATATGAATAAATTGAATATAAAGTAAAAGAGGGTCTGCAAGGGAAGTTGCAGACCCTCAAAAGGGTATTGCCGAGATGTCGGACTCGACTACGTAATGTTATCATAAAATTCTTTTGAAAAAACCTGGTAAATGTGTCCAAATAAAATTAGGACCTTCATACAGTCAAAGGGACCTGCTTCCCGCGGCAGGCCCCAATAACTAGATAATGTCGATGAGCAAAAAACTCATCTGGAGTACTTTTATAGTAACAAGTAAAATGTCTTTTGTGTATTGAGAAAGAAGAATTGCATAATTATATGTGAACAATTTAACTCCCAACAATTCATGATAATCATGAATTGTTGGGAGTTAAATATGGTTATAAAATGGAGAAAAGACTTGGAAGTGAGATCGAGGTACACAGAAGTATGTAATCATGAAAAAGACCTGCTAATATAAGCAGGTCAACTTAAGGGGTTTATCCAACAGATTATTATATATGGTAACAACTGAATTGTAGTAAGTCTATACATTTAATATTGAGAAAAATTTTGTGAATGATATATTTTTTGCGCATATATTAACGTCTAAAAAGTTGAGAAAGAAAATTAAAAAGCTTTTTATAAGAGAATAATGGCTGATACTTATAGTATGATTCATATTTCCACGCATCATTATTAGAGAATTGGAGTTTTTGTGTTTTCGTTTTCGCCGTGATGGAACTCATATTACGATGCTTCATATAGTAACCTCCTGAATTTATATGTATACGATTAGTAGTATTCAAGAAAGGGAAATAAAATGAACGTTTAAATTGAAACTCTTTCTTCTTGTGTACTGGATTTATATTATAAATGTTGTAAAACATATAAAATAATGATGCTAGTTAGTATTAAATAGGTGGAGAAACATAGAATAATGAAAAAACAATAAGCATCTAATCATCCCTTTCAAGTCGCATAAGTGATTGATATAATAGAAGTAGATGAAAGATAAAGAAAAGCAGGTGACTCTTTTTTGTTTACTAAAGCACAAGAACTTTTAGCGTCCTACTTTGGTTATTCTTCGTTTCGAAGAGGACAAGATGAAACAATTAAAAACGTATTAGATGGGAAAGATACGGTTTGTATTATGCCAACGGGTGGCGGTAAGTCGATTTGTTATCAAATTCCGGCATTAGTATTTGAAGGAACGACGTTGGTTATATCACCTTTAATATCACTTATGAAGGATCAAGTAGATACATTGGTACAGAATGGCATTTCAGCTACATATATTAATAGTTCTATTTCTATTGCTGAAGCAAATCAGCGAATTCAATTAGCGAAACAAGGACATTACAAATTACTTTATGTCGCGCCTGAGCGTCTTGATTCGATGGAGTTTGTTGACCAACTTATCGATATGAAAATCCCTATGATTGCGATTGATGAAGCACACTGTATTTCACAGTGGGGACATGATTTTCGTCCAAGTTATTTACATATACATCGCATATTAAATTATCTTCCAGAAAAGCCGCTTGTATTAGCATTAACAGCAACAGCAACACCGCAAGTACGTGATGATATTTGTAATACACTTGAAATTAATCAAGAAAATACAATTATGACAACGTTTGAGCGTGAGAACTTATCGTTTTCTGTTATTAAAGGGCAAGATCGAAATGCATATTTGGCGGATTATATTCGTCAAAATCAAAAGGAATCTGGGATTATATATGCAGCTACTAGAAAAGTAGTCGATCAGTTATATGAAGATTTAATGAAGGCAGGAGTTTCTGTATCAAAATATCACGCTGGTATGAGTGATATTGATCGAAATGAGCAACAAGAACTCTTTTTACGAGATGAAGTAAGTGTAATGGTAGCAACATCTGCATTCGGGATGGGTATTGATAAATCGAATATTCGTTACGTAATTCATTATCAGCTTCCAAAAAATATGGAAAGTTACTATCAAGAAGCAGGACGTGCTGGTCGTGACGGATTAGATAGTACATGTATATTGTTATATTCTTCTCAAGATGTACAAGTACAGCGTTTTTTAATTGATCAATCAACTGGAGAATCACGTTTTTCAAATGAACTTGAAAAATTGCAAAATATGACCGATTACTGTCATACAGAACAATGTTTACAATCATTCATTTTGCAATACTTTGGAGAAGAACCGAAAGAAGATTGTGGACGCTGTGGTAATTGTACAGACAATCGCGAGAGCATCGATGTGACAAGGGAATCACAAATGGTTTTATCATGCATGATTAGAACGAACCAACGCTTTGGAAAGCAAATGATAGCGCAAGTATTAACTGGGTCGAAGAATAAGAAAGTTATTGAATTTAATTTTCATACTTTACCAACGTATGGGCTTTTATCGAACCGTAGTGTAAAAGAGGTCAGTGAGTTTATCGAGTTTTTAATTTCAGACGAGTTAATTGCAGTTGAACATGGCACTTATCCGACGTTAAAAGTAACTGAAAAAGGGAAAGAAGTATTACTTGGTAAAGAGAATGTTTTACGAAAAGAACGAGTAGAGACAAGACAAATTGTTCAAGACCATCCTTTATTTGAAGTGCTTCGTGAAGTACGTAAAGAAATTGCACAAGGAGAAGGTGTACCTCCGTTCGTTATTTTCTCTGACCAAACATTAAAAGATATGTGTGTGAAAATGCCGCAAAGTGATTCCGAATTGTTGACGGTAAAAGGTATCGGAGAACACAAACTTGTGAAATATGGTTCGCACTTCTTACAAGCAGTTCAGCATTTTATTGAAGAAAATCCAAATTATGCTGAAACGATTAAGACAGAAGTAGTTTCAGAGCGTAAAAAGTCAGGAAAAGCGTCCGCAAATTCTCATTTAGAAACGTATGAAATGTATAAACAAGGTATTGATTTGAATGAGATTGCAAAAGAACGTAACTTATCAAGACAAACAATCGAAAACCATTTAATTCGCTGCTACGAGGATGGAATGGAAGTAGAGTGGCAAAGTTTTGTTCCATCAGAGTATGAATCTCTTATTGAAACTGCCGTTCAAAATGCAGAGGGTGGTCTGAAATCTATTAAAGAACAGCTTCCGAATGAAGTGAGTTACTTTATGATTCGTGCTTATTTACAAATAAGAAAGTAGAGACATATAAAGGGGATAAGAATTTATGTATCATGTTTTCGTTTATGGCACGTTAAGAAGAGGACAAACGAATGCTCATTATATGTTAGGTGCAACATGCATTGCAGACAGAGCTTGGACATATGGAAAATTATTTGATACGAACGAAGGATATCCGGCCATGACTTATTCGATTGAAGAAAAGGTGTATGGAGAAGTTTATGTAGTAAATGATGAGATATTGTGTAAGTTAGATGAATTAGAAGAATATACAGGTAATGCGGAGACTGATTTATATGATCGAATCACGCAAAAAGTATATGTTGCTGATAGGAAAATAGAGGCATATGTGTATATCGCTCAAGATAAAAAGATGATATTGAAAGTTATTGATTCTGGTGACTGGGTGGAGTATCAAAAAGAAAAATAAGAGTAGCTAAAGAGTAGATAGTGGAATAATCCATTATCTATTTTTTATACTTTCACTTTCAAAATTCTTATTATTTTGATAAATTGTAAATGTAGGGAAATCAAAAGGAGGATTTTTCATGGGGATTAGAAATTTAGTTTCTCACCTGTAACAGAAAAATAATTTGCAGGAGGAGAATAATAATGAACGAATTAAATGTAAAAGAATTTTATAAAAAACAATTTGAACTAATGAGCTATGATATAAATAATGAAAATTGGTTACAGGAAGTTGCTAAAGAAGTGCAAGAACAAGTTGGATATCCAATTCAGACGATGTTAGAACTAGGAGCTGGAAATGGCGGATTTGCAAGGGCGATGTCTAATTTGAATGTAAAAATGACTACTGTTGAGCTTGTACCGGAGTTAGCTATGTTTGCAAAAGAACATTCTACTAATGACATTGAGGTTCATTGCGCCGATTTTTATAAAATTAACTTTAAAGAAAAGTTTGATGTTGTTATTTATTTAGACGGATTTGGTGTAGGAACAGATGAGGAACAATTATTTTTATTAAAGCGTATAAATAACTGGTTGAAAGATGATGGATGTGCACTTATTGATATTTATCAACCGTTATATTGGGAAAAAGCCAATGGACAAGAAATGCCGATAGGTTCTGCAATACGAAAGTATGAATATGATAGTGAAAATGCAAGAATGCTAGACCATTGGTGGGAAATAGATTCTTCAAATGATATCGTGACACAATCTTTACGCTGCTATGCTGTAGATGAGATTAGTAATTTATGTGCCGAGGCTCATTTAAGTATAGTTGGGATTTTCCCAGGAGGAGCGTATGATTTTGAAGCTGGGAAATATGAAGAGCAATCATCTTTAAATGAATGTTTATCATATCGAGTAAAAGTGAAAAAGAGTAGGGATTAAATCCTTACTCTTTTTACTTTTATTGTGTGAATAATTATCGTTCTCTTTTTATTCTTATAGTTCTTAGTACGATTCCAATTCCGAGAAATAAAACAGTAGCAGCGACCCCGCTAATAGGATTTAACCAAAAATCACTACTGTTTGTAAGGGTAATAATCCCTGTTAGGGTAACTAAAACAGTAGGAACAGCATCCTCAATCGCATGCATGATAACGCATGGCCAGACGGATTTTGTAAGTCTATATATTTCAACATACATAATTGACCAACAAACCATAAGGATACAGCCAGATAGAAGCATATTTAATCTTGAGATAGATTCAAAATATTCATTTGAAGAGCCTCCTTTACTTTTATTTATCCTACTATTTATGGGCAGTAAAACGCCCATTGATTAAATTCTTTAATTTTTACAATGTTTTTTAATAGATAAATTAAATAGGAGACAAATAGAAAGTAGTATCTTTTGCATGCATCATTATACTATATGTGTATTTGTGTGATTTAGATGTTGCATATTCTTTTTAAATTAGAAAGATGAAAAGTAAGTTTTTTCGGAAAATTTAAATAGAAACTATTGACTTTATGATTGGATTTTTAATACAATGATACTTCGACTGAAAAATTAGAACGGACAGGAGGGAATCGTCGAAATGAGCAACATATTTGAAGATGAGTTACAAAAAATGAAGGATACTTTACATACGATGGATGAGCAATTGGATAAGCTTGAAAAAATCCCAGTTTATTATGGAGAAGATTTTAAAGAGCAAATTCTTGAAAGTATGAGGGAGTCTAATAGACAAAACTTACGTATTGGTGTGCAAGAGCCGTACTTTGGAAGATTAGATTTTCAGGAAGATGGAAAAGAAGAAGTTATGCCGATTTATATCGGAAAAGTAGGGGTTTCGGATATGGACACGATGAAGCCAATCATTATCGATTGGCGGGCACCTGTCGCAAGTATGTTTTATTCATTTACCGGTGGAGACGAATTAGCATTTTATCAATCACCAGATGGGTTAGTAGAAGGTGATGTGTATTTAAAACGAAACATTTCCATTCGAAAAAGAGAACTTGAACGTGTTGTTGATACATATGTAAAAGGAAATGAAGATGTATCGCATGCCGATGATTTTCTTCTATATCGATTAGGTGAGAATAAAGATAATAAGCTAAAGGATATTGTTTCAACGATTCAATCGGAACAAAATGATATTATTCGAGCGGAAAGAAATTTACCATTACTTATTCAAGGGGTTGCAGGGAGTGGAAAGACAACAATTGCTTTACATCGCCTTGCTTTTTTAATTTATGAATATCGTGAACAACTAGAAGCAGAAAGAATGATCGTATTTGCGCCGAATAGTCTGTTTTTAGACTATATTTCGAGTGTACTTCCTGAATTAGGTGTAGGGAATATTAATCAAACAACGTTTCCTGATTGGGCATTACGTACGTTAGATGATTCAGTGAAACTAAAGCAGACAGAAGAAAAATTGAAAGAAGCATTTTCAATTAATCGTGATGAAAAGAAGGTAATGCTAGGTAAATTAAAAGGTACGTTGGAATTTAAGACGTTTATTGAAGAGAGAATGATCCAATTTGAAAATGAGTTAGTTCCGACAAAAGATTTTGAGGCGTGGGATAGAGCGATTATTCCAGTAGAAGATATTAAAAAATGGATGCAAGTTGAATATAAACATTATCCTTTACAGAAAAGAAGAGAACGATTAGTAGGACGAATGAAGCGCTGGATTGAAATTGAGCTTAAAAAATTCGGGGAAACAAACGAGAAAAAATTACTAAAAAAAGAAGCGACTAAGAGACTGAACGCATATATGAAGTTTTGGCCGAAAATGAGTGCTCTTTCACTGTATAGTTCAATAGTAAAAAGTAAAGAAATACTTGAGGCATTACCTGAAGAACTTGTTAAAGAAACAGAAAAGAGTTGTCGTAAAAAAGAAGTGTATGTAGAAGATTTACCAGCTTTAATATACATACATCATCGTATAACAGGGATTGAAATCGGGCAGAAGTTTCATCACGTTGTTATTGATGAAGCGCAAGATTTTTCGCCTTTCCAAGTTTATGTATTAAAAGAAATTACATTAGGTAATTCTTTCACTATATTAGGTGATTTATCGCAAGCGATTTATGATTACCAAGGAATTGAAGATTGGAATGCTTTTAAGGAAGTATTCCAAGAAACCGGTTATTATGAATTGACAAGAAGTTATCGTTCTACAAAAGAAATTATTGAATTTGCAAATGAAATAATTAAAAATGCAGAAATCCCAGTAGGACTCGCAACACCAGTCTTCCGCAGTGGAGAAGATGTGAAAGTAATTCATGCAGAAAATCAATTTACTGAAATTGTGAAGACGGTAAAACATTTGCAAAATGCAGATGTGAAAACAATTGCGGTAATCGGAAGAACAGAAGATGAATGCCGTGATATATATGTGAAATTAACAAATGCAGGATTAACGGTCAACGTAATTGAAGCAAACCAAAGTAAATATGAAGGTGGTATATCAGTAGTACCTGTCTATTTAGCGAAAGGTTTAGAATTTGATGCGGTGCTTTTAATTGATGTGGATGAAGAACATTACAAAAACACAAAACATGATGCAAAATTACTATATGTCGGATGTACGAGATCACTTCATGACTTATGGATTTTCTATAGTGGGGAAGCGTCACCTTTAATTAAAGGATTAAAATAAAGTAAAACTATAATCAGTGGGGAGTTTTACTGCAAGCTAATGTGGGATAAATATAAAAAGAGGATTTTCTAGTACTGTATGAAAATCCTCTTTTTTATATTGAAATAGTAGACGAATTAATGACTTGAGCTGTTGTTTAAATGATATACGATGCTTTTTTCTAATTCCTTAGTTTGTTCTTTTTCCCATATACGAACAGCATCTACTGGAATTTGTGTATGTTTTAACCAATCTAGAATTAAGTGTAGTTGTTCTTGTATTTGACCAATGTTTTGCTCCTTTATGTTCTTATTCTGAATTCTATTAGTTAATTGAAGCATATAGGGAAGTTTTTCTATACATTCGCTTAAATCTCCGCAATAACCTGAAGGGAATTCATGTGTACCAAATTTTAAAGTATTGATGTAATTAGAAACTAGGTATATCATGGCTTCTTGTTCGGTATCACCACCTAATTCAATCGCTTTTCGAAGGGATTTTTCTAAATCGTCTTCTTTATTGCTAGAGTCCATATAAATTCCTATCCATCTAAAAGGCCTTGAATCAAATGGGGTGTTTTCTGTCCATCTATATAGAATGTCAATTAGAAAACTATTTAGTGAGAAAGTTAACACCTCATCTTTTTCGTTTGATGCATCTAAAATAGTAAACAGTGAAATGGCAAACTCCTCTTGATCTTTTGATTCCCATTTCTTTGCATTTGTAATAAATGTCTCTAAATGTTTATAAGCTAATTTTCGAAGTCCCGCTTCGCGATGCTGACAGTAACAAATAAAATCATGCCAATGCTCAGTTGTATTCATATGTATAATAATAGTTTGTAATGCAGTGAGAGGTTTATCCATTATAAGTCCCCAATCTATTAAGCACGTGTTGAAAATTTAGTGTTATTATATCATTACATAAATTAAAGTGGGAAGAATTTAAGATGGATTTTATTGGTCACGGGATCCAATCGATTGGTAATGAAGCAGTTCTAACAGGACTCATTATAGACTTTGAAGATGAAACGTAAAAAAAGTTATTGTGTTTATCTGGATATTAAGGTAATGCAATATTGTATTTATTTAATTTTTAGAAAACATAGACTACAACATTAATAAATGGTATAATTTCCTTGTTATTGGAATTAAAATGAAAATATTAGAAGAAAAAGGATAGGGTTGGTTTTAATGGGGGATTCTGATCACAAAGAAACAAAGGCAATATTAAAGTTATGGTTTATTTATATACCACTTGCATTTGGAGAGTTTGTCTTTTCGAATATCATAGATTATTTAAAAAAATAAAGATTTTGCATTTGAAAAACAATTAACCTAATTTAATTGTTTTTTTATTTTTCTCTAATAAACCAAATAAAAATAGAGATTTTGAACAAGATGAAGTTTATGAAGGAAATAACGTTGATTAGGTGCTGAAAACAGTGTGAAATCAACAGTGCCTAAAGAATAAAACAGGAATCATTCAACCATGGTAATTTGCCGTTTTATTAGCTTCCTATAGTGATATGTTATGGTCACATCATATGTGTACGATACTTGTAACTTAATATAGCATTACTAGAACTTCAAAATTAGTAGTTAAGGTGCTACCTTTTAGAGTGCTATAGATATATAACTTAGCTAAAAAAGCAAAAATCATATAATTTGCGCTTTTTATTATCCGTTTTTTGGTAAATGATTATAGTTTTTGTCACATTAATACTGTACGATACATAGTATAAAACACATACTGTATGACATATAGTAATGGAAATGAGGTGAGTGAATGGATACTTTATTAAACTCGTTAATTACTGAGTTAAGAAGAGGGACATTAACGTTAGCTGTTTTAAGTCAATTAAGAACGCCGCAGTACGGATATTCACTTGTCCAGTTATTGGAGCAATCAGGGATTACAATTGATCAAAGTACTTTATATCCACTACTTCGCCGATTAGAAAAGCAGGAGTTAGTGACGAGTAGTTGGGATAAAACAGAGAGTAGACCTCGTAAGTATTATGTTTTAAGTGAATATGGATTAGAGATATTTTTACAATTGAAAAAGCAGTGGGTAAAGGATTCGAAAGAACTTTATAACTTATTAAAGGAGGAGGACGAAAATGAGTTTGATTGATATGTATGTCCATGAAGTTGCGAAGAGATTGCCTGAACAAAATCGTGAAGATATTACACTTGAACTACGGTCAACAATAGAGGATATGTTACCAGACGATTATAATGAGGAAGATGTGAAGAGTATACTCGAAAAATTGGGAAGTCCAGTTTCATTGGCTAATGGGTACTTGGATAGACCAATGCATTTAATTGGACCACGTTATTTTGATGTATATACGACGCTATTAAAAATGATTATACCACTTGCAGCTGTTATTGCGCTCATTCCAATGGTTGCAGAAAATTTTATAGGCTATAATGGTGATCAAGCGGTATTAAATGTTATTTTACAATTGATAGGTAAAGGTATAGGGGAAATTTTTGAAGTGGGTCTCCATGTATTTTTCTGGTTAACACTTGTATTTGCTATTTTAGAAAGAACTGATAAAGAAAAGGATCCACACCCATTAACAACAAGCTTAAAAAAATGGACACCAGATGACTTGAAAAATGTTTCGTATATCCCGAAGAAAAAGGCGATTTCAAAGTTTGAAGTTTTTGGAGGTTTAATGTGGACAGCAATATGGGCTACACTTTACTTTTATGCGAATCATCTTGTAGGCGTATATCATGGTACAGAAAACGGATTGAAGTTTGTCGCGCCAACGTTTAATCAAGATGTTTTGCTTCAATACTGGCCCCTAATTTTGGTTATGATCGTTTTCGAAGTAGCTATATCACTTTATAAGTTAGTACAGGGACAATGGACGAAAAGGTTGGCAATTGGAAATGCTATTCTTCAAGTAGTCGGAACAATCATATTCATTGTAATTGTAGTAAATCCACATTTATTAAACGCAGGATTTATTACGTATTTGGCAAATGCATTTACTATTTCCCCAGAGGAGTTTAAAACGTGGCTCATTGGGGGAGGAATTTTCTTCTACATGTTATCTGCTGCAATAAATATACTTGATGGTTTCCGAAAAGCTAGTATTCGTATGTAGATAAAAATCGGAAATTTCGATAAAATAAAACTATTGAAAAGATAGTGAAATAAGATGAACATGATGAAAGGAAGAAAATAATGATAAGGGAAGCAACGAAAAGAGATTTAGCATACATTTTAGATATTTATAACGATGCGATACTTTATACAACAGCTGTATATGCGTATAAACCTGTAACCCTTGAAAATAGAATAGATTGGTATGAACAAAAAAAGGCTGAAGGGTATCCAATTTTCGTATATGAATTAGATAATAAAGTAGTAGGATTTGCGACATTCGGCCCATTTAGAGCGTGGCCTGCTTATAAATATTCAGTTGAACATTCTGTGTATGTAGATAAGGCATATAGAAAAAATGGCATTGGGTCTTCATTAATGAAAGAATTAATCAAAATTGCGAAGGAAAGAGAGTATATGACCTTAATTGCTGGAATTGATGCAGAGAATGAGAAAAGTATTGCCTTGCATCAAAACTATGGATTTATTCATGCAGGAACAATAAAAAAAGCTGGTTATAAGTTTAATAAATGGCTAGATTTAGCTTTTTATCAGCTGGAACTTAACGGTCCTGAAAATCCTATAGAAGAATAAATATTTTTCGGTAGCAAGAAAAAATTCATGCTACCTTTTTCTTATTTAAATAGCTGATATGAGCTGCCGAAAAGTTTTTTTATATTCGATATTGAATTTATTGGTATAATAGGAATGTTTAACGAATTTCCGCTTCTTTATGTGATGGGGGGAAAAGATTTACCGAATCGACGTGAAAATAAAGAGGTAGATGAAGCTTTTGCAGCAGTTTTAAAGTACATATACAAAGAATATAGTGAAAGCATGCTAGGAGTGAGCGATTGAAAAGAAACTTAAAGACTTCAACAATCATTATTTTAATTTTAACGATTATTGCTCTTGAAGTTGGAATCGCACTATATGATCACAATTTGTCATTAGATACAATTTACTTTGCAGCGATCCTTATTTGTATTGTATTGCTTTTTGGCACACGTGTTTCTGGAGAGAAAGAAAGTACATCGCAACGAGGAAGAAGAAAAACAGCTCTTATATTTTGGCCATCTATTTTATTGTCTATCGTTTGTTTTGCGGTTATAAGTTACATAAGGGTAGGATATGTCTCTGTACCAGGTATAATTGGCTTTTCATGCTTTGTTACATATGGTGGATTCGTATGCATTAGTATTTTAAAGAGAAAAAATAAAATGTAGATTACTAAGCTGAAAGGAAGCAATATAAATGAAACATATAAAGAACGGTACACGTACTGAAGGAGAATATATTAAAAATAAAGTTATTCAATATAATATGTCCATCTTAACAGATGAGGCAAGACAGACGATGGAAGAAGTACGCCTCGTAGTAAAAAATGAAGAAGGAAAAATTTTTGGTGGCGTAACAGGTACGATGTATTTTTATCACCTTCATATCGACTTTTTATGGGTTGATGAATCAGTTCGTCATGACGGTTATGGCAGCCAACTTTTACATGAAATTGAAGGGATTGCGAAGGAGAAAGGGTGTAGATTAATATTGCTAGATTCATTTAGTTTTCAAGCACCAGAATTTTATAAAAAGCACGGTTACAGGGAGTATGGTGTCGTTGAAGATCATCCGAAAGGTCATAGTCAGCACTTTTTTGAAAAGAGATTATAATAATATTATGTATACTGTTTGATAGGAGAAAGAATATGTACACGTATAAATTGCAACAAGAACAACCAATCTGTGCAGAAAAAATAAAAAAACTTTATGATTCTGTCGGTTGGTGGCCAGAAAGAAAAGAAGTCGATATTGAAAAAATGTTAAAGAATAGCATAGCCATTGGAGTATGGGAAGAAAATGAATTAGTTGGATTTGCTAGAGTCGTTTCTGATGGTATTTTTCGAGCATACATTGAAGATGTTGTCGTACATGAGAGTGTAAGAAATAAAGGTATTGGAGAGAAGATGCTTACAATGTTACTCGAGGAAATATCTCATATTCATATTGTTAGTCTATTTTGCGGAGAGAAGCTAATAAAGTTTTACGGTGAGCAGCAATTTCAAGCAACGAAGCAAATTGTGATGCATCGTAATCAAACAGGGAAAGAATAAGAGGTGCCAATTAAAATGAATGCAACAAGAGCGTACTGTTTATCGAAAAGAAAAGCGACAGAAGATTCTCCAGATGGTTGGAGTGCAACATGTATGAGGCTTAATAATAAAATATTTGCGATAGTAAATCATGAAGAAGGCGAAAAAGCTACGATTACATTGAAGTGTGATCCAGAAGTCGCATTAAGAATAAGAGAAGATTATCCAGAAACCATTATTCCAGGGTATCATATGAATAAAAAACATTGGAATACTGTTTATATTCATAAGGATATAGAGCAGGAGCAAATTAATAAAATGATTGATTGGTCGTATGATTTAGTACTACAATCATTTTCAAAGAAAAAGCAGCAGGAGTTAATAGATTAATATGTATTAGGAGTGTGTGTAATGAAAGATTCTATTAAAGATACGTATGATAAATTAGCGAGTACATATAAAGAAAATCTAGATTTCGCAAATCCATATAACAGTTATTATGAAAGACCGGCGATGATGGAGCTTATTCCAAAGGAACTAGAAGGAAAAAAGATACTAGATGCTGGATGTGCAGCTGGATGGTATACTTCTCAATTCATAAAAAGAGGAGCAAATGTTACAGCAATTGATGTAAGTCCTGAAATGGTAAAAGCAGCAAAAGAAAATATAGGAGAAGAAGCAACGTTCCTTTGTCATGATCTGCAAGAAACATTGCCATTTAAAGATAATACATATGATGTGATTGTAAGTTCATTAACTCTTCATTATATAGAAAATTGGAATCAAGTATTTCAAGAATTTCGTCGTGTATTGAAGCCAGGTGGAGAACTTATATATTCTATTCATCATCCTTTTATGGATTTCACAAAGTTTCCATGTGAAAATTATTTTGAAAAACAGTTATTAATAGATACTTGGGTTAAACCGAATATTACTATTGAAGTCAAGTTTTTTAGAAGATCATTACAAGACATACTAAATGAAACTACAAATTATTTTGTATTAGAAGAGATAGTAGAACCGAAGGCAATTGAAAAAATGAAAGAAGTAGACGAAAAATCATATTATTATCTAAATACGAATCCACATTTTCTTATCATTAAAGCAACTAATAAATAGCTAGTAAAATAACTTTGTTTTACTAGCTATTTACAGTTTTACATTACATATTAGGGGACTTTAAAATGAATACGAAACGAAATAGAGTAGTATATGCACTATTTACTATAGTTATTATTATTTTAGGTCTTAGCTCAAGAAAGTTTTCTTTTGCACTACCACATCTATTAAATGATTACTTAGGCGATGCTTTATGGGCATTAATGATTTTCACTGGCTTTGGATTTTTGTTTCCTAAAACAGAGACGAAGAAGTTGGCTTTTATTAGTTTAATGTTTTGCTACGGGATTGAAGCGAGCCAATTGTATCATGCGGAATGGATAGATAGCATGCGTGCAACGACTTTGGGCGGACTCGTGTTGGGATACGGTTTTTTGTGGAGTGATTTAGTGGCCTATACAATTGGTGTTGGAGTGGGAGTACTGTGTGAGGTTATTTTTCGGAAGACATAAGAATTGTAAAAGGGGTATTTGTAAATGGAACAAGCACTGGAAATTGCAAAGTTTTGGTTTCAAAATGAACATGTCACAGCTACTGTAATTCAACAAAAAGTAGCGAAGGTTATATGCAAGAATAAAGAGTATATTTTAAAGAAAACAGGATCAATAAAGCAACTTCTAGTTGAATTCGATGTTTTGAAGCAACTGTATGAAAAGGGAATTAAAGTACAGAGAGTAGTAAAGACAGAAAATGATGAACAATATGTATTATATAAAGAAAAATATTATTGCTTATATGAGTATGTTGCCGGAAGTGTTTTAGAAATAAAAGATACGAATAAGCTGGAAAGGCTAGCAAGTACAATTGGAGAAGAAATAGCTAATCTGCACAAAGCATTACATTCGGTGAATAGTGACCATGAGTTAATAAAAAGAGATTTATATAGGATGGCATTTGAATGGGCTATACCGATTTTAGAAAAGAATGAGTATGTTCATCGACAGGTAATTCAAAAGATGGAGCGAATGCACGCAGCTTTCAAGGAAACGGTCCATCCATTACCGAGACAAATTATTCATCGTGATATGCATCTATCAAATGTAATCTTTAAAGATGATAAACTGGAAGGGTTTATAGATTTTGAGATTTTAGAAAATAATGTAAAAATATTTGATTTATGTTATTGCTGTACAAGTATATTAAGCGAGCTATTTAGTGATGAAAGATTAAGAGGGAAATGGTTACATATCGTTAGCAAAGTCTTTGAAGGTTATTATAAACAAAATGATTTAACGAAAGAAGAACTAAAAGCTATTTGGTATGTTATGCTTTCAATTCAAATTATCTTTATTGCTTATTTTGTCCAGTTACCAGATTTATTAAAGTTAAATGAAGAAATGTTCTTCTGGATTTTCGCTAATAAGGAAACTATTGAAGAAGTTATAGAAGGTATCGTAAAGGTATGAAAAAAATAATATTAATTGGTTCTGGTGGTTCAGGAAAATCTACATTAGCAAGGCAGTTAGGAAATAAATTAAATATTAAGGTGCATCATCTTGATGCATTATTTTGGAAACCGAATTGGGAAGGTGTTCCGAGAGAAGAACAAATAACAGTTCAAAATAACTTAATTAAAGATGAGAAATGGATTATTGATGGGAATTATGGCGGGACGATGGGTATAAGACTGAATGCAGCTGATACAATTATCTTCCTTGATATTCATAGAACAATTTGTATTTATCGTGCTTTTAAAAGAATTGTAAAATACCAGAATAAAACAAGACCAGATATGGGCGCGGGATGTGAAGAAAGATTTGATTTGCAATTTTTTAAATGGATATGGGAATATCCTAATGCTAAACGACCTACAATTTTAAAAGGGTTAGAGCAATTGCCGGAAGAGAAAAAGGTTATTGTTTTAAAATCTCCAAATGAGGTTCGGAAATTTTTAGAGCACATATAATTATAGAATGTAACACAAAAATTCTTTGTGAATCTTACCGATTAGTTTAATAAAACTAATCGTTTTTTATTATGAAAAATTTAACGCTTTTTGAAAATTCTATTTTGTAATGAGTATATGACTTTAAGTTCATATAAAATGAACGTTTGGAGGAATAGAAAATGACTAACGATTTAATTCAACTAATCAATTCATTAATGGTCAATATTCCAGCTGGAGAGGTAGTATTAAGAGATGATCGAATAAAAAAAGAATGGCTAGTACAAATTCAACCATTTCTTCTTGCAAAGTATGCTGTAACAATGGAACTATATGATGCTATTACAAATAGTACATTAAATAATTTTGATGAAAATCATAAACCAGTTGTCAATATTTCATGGAACGATGCCATTTCGTTTTGTAATGTACTTTCAAAAAAAGCGGGATTAAAAGAATATTATTCTATTAGTGATGGTGGTCAAATTGTGAAATGTAATTTAGGTTCAAATGGCTACCGATTACCATCTGAGGCGGAGTGGCAATATGCATGTAAAGCAAGTACAACCGGATATACATACGGAAAACTTCATGATATAGCGTGGTATAATGAAAATTCAAATGGAGAGATTCATGACGTTGGCCAAAAAGAACCGAATGCATGGGGACTTTATGATATGCTAGGGAACGTTTGGGAATGGTGTTATGATTTGTATGATGAAACAGTGTACGGATCATACCGTATTTTTCGTGGTGGTAGTTGGGCTGAAACAGCGAGAGGGTGCGGCGCTACTTGTCGTCGTCGAAGCCATCCTACATTTCATATAGATGATCTCGGTTTTAGACTCGCTAGGTCAATTTAGTAGGAACATGATACGAACAGCTAGGAAAAGAGTATGGAGAGAATCCGTACTCTTGCCAACATAGAAATGATTTAACGTAAGGAGTGTTTATTATGGCGCGTGTTTTATTTATTAATGCTGGATCAGAAGGACATATAAATCCAACTTTACAAGTTGTAGATGAATTGATTTCTCGTGGTGAAGAGGTCGTTTATTTTTCAATAGAAGCTTTCAGGGAGCGGATTGAGAAGACAGGTGCTACTGTACGAACGATTGATGATCAAAAATTTATAAAAGCGTTTCTATCTGGAGGCAGAAATTATTTACAGGAAAGAATAAATGGCCTTCTACATACAGCGGATATTGTAATACCTAGCGTTTTAGAACAAATTGAAGGTGAACATTTTGATTACATAATTCATGATTCTATGTTTGGCTGTGGCCATTTAATTGCTCAAATCCTTAAACTTCCAGCCATAAATTCATGCACATCTTTTGCGCAGGATGAAAAATCTTTTGAGCAAATGTTAGGTCATCTATCAAAAAATATCCCAGTAGAAATTTATGATAAAATACAGAATGATTTTCAAAACTTAACGAAGGGAATTGCTGAAAAATATGGTGTTGAAATAAAATCATCGTATGAAGTTTTCTGTAATCCTGCACCCCTTACTATTGTATATACAATTAAGGAGTTCCAGCCTTTTGGTGATACGTTTGATGAAATATATAAATTTGTAGGACCATCTATCTCTGCACAAATGAAAAACAGAGACGTTGATTTTACTTCAATTGAAGAAAAAAGTCCGATTTATATTTCATTAGGTACTGTTTTTAATGAAGCGATTGACTTTTATAAACTGTGTATGAAGGCCTTTGAGAATAGTGAGCATACAATTGTTATGTCTATTGGTAGTAAAACAAAAATAAGTGATCTAGGCGAAATTCCTAAAAACTTCATTGTGAAAAACTATGTACCCCAAACTGAGCTGCTTACATATACGAAACTATTTATTACACACGGCGGGATGAACAGTGCGCATGAAGGACTGTATAACGGGGTTCCGCTCGTTGTAATACCGCAAAGTGCAGATCAGCCAGTAGTCGCAAAGCAAGTGGAGAGTCTTGGAGCAGGAATAAAATTACAAATGCAAGGATTAACTGCGGATCAACTAAGTGAAAGTGTAGAAATGGTATTAAATAATCCGTCATTTAAAGAAGTTGCTTTGAATTTGAAGAAATCTTTCCAAAAATCAGATGGATATAAGGAAGCTGTTGATGAAATTTTTATATTTGTAGGTCAGTGAAAAAATGAAATTATACATTAGAAAAGCATCTAAATAGGATGCTTTTTATTTAACTTTATAATTCTTATTTTTAATATCTAGTATGGTTAAAACTAAGGCACTGAGAGATATAAGTATAAGAATAAAAGTTAACTAGTTAAATGTATTGTCAATTATGAAGTAAAGATGATAGATAAATATATTCAAATTTTATTTTAAAATGTTAGGACTTAGTTTTACATGTTAGTAATAATTTCACTGTTTCTGCACAACTTCTGCACATACTCAGGTAATTTCTATGTCATGATATATTCATAAAGTGAAATATTTCACAAGAAAAATATAATTTCACTGCGGTGTATGCATAATTAACACATACATCGGTACAAGTTTGTCTCTTGTTATTCTTTTACATCAAAGCCCACATTCCACTACAAAGTATAACAAGAAGGAGACATGAACATGAATAATCGATTTTTAAAACAACTACAAAATATGAAAATGAACAAAAAAAGTTTAGGAGCTGTAGCATTAACAGCTGGAATTATTAGTACGACACTTATTCCTCAAAATGCTTATGCGCACGGTTTTGTTGAAAAGCCTGGTAGCCGATCTGCTTTATGTAGTCCAACTTATGGTGCGCTAAATGTAAACTGTGGAAGTGTTATGTATGAACCACAAAGTTTAGAAGCTCCAAAAGGGTTCCCACAAGGTGGTCCAGTAGATGGACAAATTGCTTCAGCAGGCGGAAAATTTGGTGGTATTTTAGATCAACAAACAGCAAATCGTTGGTTTAAAAATACAATCACTGGTGGGGAAAATACATTTACTTGGAAGTATACTGCGCCTCACTTAACGAGTAAGTGGCATTACTATATTACTAAAAAAGGATGGAATCCAAATAAAGCGCTAACAAGAGCAGATTTTGAACCAATTGGAACAGTACAACATGATGGTTCTGCAGCTTCAAATAATTTAACTCATAAAATCAATGTACCTACTGATCGTAGTGGATATCATGTGATTTTAGCAGTATGGGATGTAGCTGATACAGCAAATGCATTCTATAATGTAATTGATGTTAATCTTATTAATGATGTGAAACCAGACATAGAAGCGCCAAGTATTCCAAATGGACTTCAGACGCAAAAAGTAACAGCGAATAGTGTAGAACTAACATGGAACGCTTCTACGGATAATGTAGGGGTAAAAGGATATCAAATCTTCCGTAACGGAGAGATGATTGATACAGTACTAGGCACTCATTTTATTGATAAGAAATTACAACCAAGTACAGAATACTCTTATACTGTAAAAGCAATTGATGCAGCTGGCAATGTATCGAAAGAAAGTGCAGCGCTTACAGTAAAAACGACAGTTGAGACTCCTGATACAGAAGCACCAACACAACCAAAAGGATTACATAGTATGGGAACAACAGCGTCAAGTGTGGATTTAATGTGGAGTCCATCTGACGATAATATTGGTGTAGACCATTATGATATTTATAGAGAAACAGAAGGGGCAATGAACAAGATTGCAACATCCAATACAACTTCTTATTTGGATAAAAATCTGCTCGCTAATACTACTTATAAATATGTAGTAAAAGCTGTTGATGTAGCTGGAAATGAATCCGTACAGAGTGATATATTCACAATTACTACAAAAACCGAAAGCGCTTCATATGAAGCGTGGGATGCAAAAAAAGCATATAAAAAGGGAGATAGAGTTCTGCACGAAGGAAAAGTATATGAAGCAGTCCAGAGTTATCAAGGAAATGGTGATCCGAACTGGATTTATGCATTATCATTATGGAAAACAGTGTAAGCTTTACCTAGATATGAACTAAGAGATGATGGGCTTTGATTTCAAAAGAGAATCTTGAGAATTCACTTTTCTATTAATAAAAAAGGGTAGTGTATGAATACATAAGATTCATATACTACCCTTTTTATTATGATAACACTTTCGTCATAAGTATATGCGGAATGCCATCTTCCATAAATATATCAGAAGAAGTTTCATAACCTAATTTTTTATAAAATCCTTCAGCTTGTGTTTGCCCGTGTAGTTTCACTTTTGTAGCTTGTTCGTTACGAGCAATTTCTTCTAACGTTTGAATGATGACTTTACCTAATCCGTATGTACGATAATCTTTTAAAATGCAAATACGTTCTAATTTTCCGACGCCATCAACAAATCGTATACGCCCTGTACCTACAGGAAGCTCATGATAATAAACTAAAATATGTTTACATTGCTCTCCGATTTCATCGAATGTATCGAATTCATCTGTAAGAGGAACACCTTGTTCTTTTACAAATACTTCTTTTCGAATATGAAAGGCAGTTTCTAAATCAGTAAGTTCTGTTATAAGTTTGGATTGCAAAATGTTCAGTCCTTTCTAGTGTAATCAGCTTGTGTTTTCATAGTATATCATAATAATGCACTATAAAGAGAAGAACATACTAAAAAGCCAACTTTAAAAAGTTAGCTTTTATTACAATTCCTTTATCCCATTTTTAGCGCCGATAATTACTTTACTCGTCATACTTATAAACAACCCTGTTTCAACTACACCAGTAATCATTTTTAATTGAGTGTGTAAATGGGCAGGATTAGAAATATGATTAGGGAATATACAATCGATAATCATGTTATTGTTATCGGTTATATAGGTTTCATTATTTTTCAAACGTAATGTTGTTTGACATCCTAAAGACTGAATTTTATTTTCGGTTTGTTTCCATGAAAAAGGGATGATTTCAATAGGTAATGGAAAAGTACCTAAATGTGTTACAAGTTTCGATTCATCAGCAATGATAATTAGTTCTTTAGAGGAAGAGGCAACGATTTTTTCACGAAGTAATGCACCGCCACCGCCTTTTATAAGTTGTAAATTTGAATCAATTTCATCCGCTCCATCAATTGTAAGATCAAGACTTTGTACGTCGTTTAACGAAATTAGGGGGATATTTAGTTGATGTGCTAATGCTTCAGTTTCCTTTGATGTCGGTACAGCTTGAAATGATAATCCTTCTTTTACACGCTCACCTAATTTTTGTATTGTCCAATATACAGTAGAACCTGTACCAAGCCCAATCTTCATGCCATCATTTACAAAGTTAGCGGCATATTCGCCAGCGAGCTGTTTTAAATTCATCGCTTTACTCCGCTGGACGCGGTCCAGCATCAAGACCTGAATTTTCAACTGTAAGTACCGGACGAACGACTATATCTTTATGTACACGCATTTGACAAGATAATCGTAAATGATCTTCAATCCCTTTTTCCGTCATTGCATGTTTCTCATTCGCACTCGCTTCACAGAAATCACCTGCTAGTATTTCTACTCTACAAGTTGTGCAACGTGCATTCCCGCCGCAACGATGAAGAATGTTGACACCGCTATCTTCAATTGCTAATACTAACTTCGTTCCTTCTTTTACATCAAATGTTCCCGCACCTTCAATTGTTAATTTTGGCAAATTTGTTCCTCCTCACGTAAAATTGTACATAACATATTTATGACCGCGAATTATTGAACATAAACATTATTTTTTTATATCCCCGTAACTTTTTTTAATGTTGAATCGTTTATTAAGTAAGCGCTAAAAAGGAGTGGTTATTTTGTGCACAAAAGTAACTCATGTTTTAAAGAACCATATCGATATGAATCATTCAAATATAAACTTTTTAATTGAACAATATGGAGAGTTAAAAAGATACTGTACTTTTTTAACGAAAAACAAATGGGATGGGGAAGATCTCGCCCAAGAAACAGTGTGTAAAGTGCTTCAAAAATATAGAAATAAAGATATTTGTATGACACTCGTCTATAAAATAGCAAGAAATCGTTGGTTAGATCAGATAAAGTCTAAGTCTGTTCATGAAAAAATAAGAGAACAAATCACTTTTGAAGAACCACATGAGAACATTGCAGATTTGCATGAAATGGTAGGGAAAGTATTGTCTTCATTAAATGTACAGCAATCCGCAATTTTATTATTAAAAGATGTTTTTCAATATAGTATCGCTGATATTGCTAAAGTGTGTTCTGTATCAGAAGGGGCAGTAAAAGCTTCTTTGTTTCGTAGTAGAAATAGGCTGAAAACTGTAAGTGAAGAAGGGATTGAGATAGTTGAATTCACAGATGATATGGAAGTTGTAGTAACGTCTATTCGAGAGGAGAGACCGGAATTATTAACGAAACTGCTTCCGACAATAGATTTTACTAAGTTACCATCTAAACAGCCAGTCTTATTATTTAATGCGAAAAAACCTTCTTCCTACAGTTGTATGCTTTTAGCAGCATAACAATTATTGGAGGGATATAAAATGAATGCAATTCCATATGTAGTGGAACAAACGAAATTAGGAGAACGTTCCTATGATATATATTCAAGGTTATTAAAAGATCGTATTATTATTATCGGTTCAGAAATAAATGATCAAGTAGCGAGTAGTGTCGTAGCTCAATTATTATTTTTAGAAGCAGAAGATGCAGAGAAAGATATATTTTTATACATTAATAGCCCCGGCGGATCAACGACAGCGGGATTTGCTATATTAGATACAATGAATTTAATTAAACCAGATGTGCAAACGCTGTGCATGGGCTTTGCGGCATCATTTGGTGCATTGCTATTATTATCTGGAGCAAAAGGAAAACGGTTTGCGCTCCCTAACAGTGAAATTATGATTCATCAGCCGCTTGGTGGTGCACAAGGGCAAGCAACAGAAATTGAAATAACTGCGAAAAGAATATTAAAGTTAAAGCATGATATTAATAAAATGATTGCAGAAAAAACAGGCCAACCGATTGAAAGAGTAGCACATGATACAGAAAGAGATTATTTTATGACTGCAGAAGAAGCGAAGGAATATGGGATTGTAGATGATGTTGTTACGAAAAAATAAGATGAAAAAGGCTAGAGGATATATTAATTCTCTAGCCTTTTTATTAATCCTTTACCCATTCATCAACTAATGCTTGATTTTTTTTAATCCATTTTCGCGCAGCTTCTTCAGGATCTTTTGTTTTATTTAACATGACCATTAACGTACCGAGCTGTTCATCGTTCATTTTCCATTTATCAAAGTATTTTATGATATCCGGGTGATCTTTTTCGAAACCTTTACGAACGGAGTAATAAATGTCATCTTTTTCACCATATACTTTCTTAGGGTCTTTTAAATATTTTAAGTCAAATTCTGAAAAACCCCAATGCGGATTCCAAAGCGTAACAGCGATTGGTTTCTTTTTTGTATATGCTTTCTTTAGTTCACTCATCATCGCAGCTTCAGAAGATTGGACAAGTTTTAGTTTTATATCATATTCTTTCATTGCTTTATTCGTTAAATTCATAAGACTACTACCGGGTTCGATACCGACAATTTTATTATCTAGTTCATCTTTATGAGCATTTAAATCTTCGATACTGTTTATGTTTTTCATATAAGAAGGGACGACTAAACCTAGTCCAGTACCTTCGTACCATTTTGATTTTAAGACAATATCATCTTTATAACGATCGTTTAGCGGTTTATCTGTAACTGGTAGCCATACTTCTAAATTCGCATCAACATCGCCACGAGCGACACCAGTCCAAATTGCGGCTTTTTCTAAATACATGAGCTCAACTTTGTAGCCTTTTTCTTCTAATAAAACTTTCCACATGTTTGCAGTTGCAATATTTTCTTTCCAACTTGTTACACCAAGTTTAATTTTTCCTTTCGAATTTGCATTTGTTGCATTACATGAAGTGAAAATCATAGTAATAAATAATGCAAGGCATATAAACCAAATTTTCTTTCGCATCGAAAACCTCCTAAGTAACGTTTGCTTTATAAAATAAATGTATAAGTAAGCATTCTTATTATGAACGGAAACGAGAATTTTAAAGAAATCTTATGAATGTCATTTTTATGTAATATTTCTTTGTAAAATCGCAACACTATGTGAATAGATGGGTAGAAAAGGAGTAGTGACATGGATAATACAAAGGTGCGTGTTGAAAACGTAACAAAAGTATTCGGGAAACATCCGCAAAGAGCCCTTTCCTTATTAAAAGAAGGAAAAAGTAAATCGGAAATTTTAAAAGAGACAGGAATGAACGTTGGGGTGAAAAAAGCAACGTTTGAAGTTTACTCTGGAGAGATTTTCGTTATTATGGGTTTGTCTGGTAGCGGGAAATCTACGCTAGTTCGTATGTTAAATCAATTGATTAAACCAACTGCAGGTCATATATACATAGATGGTGAAGACATCGCAACGATGGGAAAAGAAGAGTTACGGAGAGTAAGAAGAACGAAAATGAGTATGGTATTTCAGAAATTTGCTCTATTTCCGCATCGTACAGTTATACAAAATGTTGCATATGGTTTAGAAATACAAGGAGTTCCGGTTGAAGAGCGAGAGAAAAAAGCGTTAGAATCGCTACAGTTAGTAGGACTCGATCATCATAAAGATAATTATCCAAGTCAACTTAGTGGTGGTATGCAGCAGCGCGTTGGAATCGCAAGGGCACTAACGAATAATCCAGATGTATTACTAATGGACGAGTCATTTAGTGCATTAGATCCACTTATTCGAAAAGAAATGCAAGATGAATTGTTAGAGTTACAAGATAAAATGGAAAAAACGATTATATTTATTACGCATGATTTAGATGAAGCGCTTCGAATTGGAGATCGTATCGCATTAATGAAAGATGGAGAAATCGTCCAAATTGGAACGCCAGAAGAAATTATGATGAGCCCCGCAAATGAATTTGTAGAAAAGTTTGTTGCGGACGTGAATTTAGGAAAAGTAATTACGGCGGAGTCTATTTTAAAACGACCAGAAACTTTATTAATTGATCGTGGACCTCGTGTGGCCCTTCAAATTATGAGGAATGCAGGTGTCTCAACTGTATATGTTGTAAACAAAAAGTATGAGTTTTTAGGTATATTAACTGCGGATGATGCGAGTAAAGCAGTACAAAAACAGTGGCCGATTGCTGATTTATTACTTAATGATATTCCGCATGTGTATTTGGATACTTTACTGGAAGAGACATATGCAAAAATGGCAGAGATGAAATATCCGTTACCAGTAATCGATGAGAAGAAAAGGCTAAGAGGAATTATTAAACGTGAAAGTGTCATTCAAGCTCTTGCAGGAAACATTGAGGAAGAGGTGAAAGACGATGAATAGTATACCACGTATTCCATTAGGGGAATGGGTCGACTCATTTGTTGCAAGTTTATATGAGCACTTTGAAGGCTTATTCCGAGGATTCTCTTATATTATTGGTGGATTCGTTGATTTACTCACTAATTTTTTAACAATAATACCTGCCATATTGATGATTATTATCTTGTGTTTCTTCATTTGGTACACAACGAGGAAATTATCTTTAGTCATTTTTACGCTTATTGGATTATTATTCATTTTGAATATTAACTACTGGGCACAAACGATGCAAACATTAGCACTCGTACTTACGTCTGTTATTATTTCAATTATTGTCGGAATTCCAATTGGTATATTAGCATCTCAAAATGAACGTTTCTCAAAATTTTTAAAACCAACATTAGATTTTATGCAAACAATGCCTGCATTCGTATACCTTATTCCAGCGATCACATTTTTCGGAGTAGGTGTAGTACCTGGAATTATTGCATCAGTAATCTTTGCAATGCCACCGACAATTCGTTTTACTGACTTAGGAATTAGACAAGTTCCAGAAGATTTAATTGAAGCAGCGAATGCATTTGGATCCACTGCATCACAAAAACTATTTAAAGTACAATTACCACTTGCAACCGGAACGATTATGGCTGGTGTGAACCAAAGCATTATGCTTTCGTTATCGATGGTCGTAACAGCATCACTTGTAGGAGCTCCAGGACTTGGAGTTGATGTATATCGCTCTGTAACACAAGTTAATATCGGTATGGGATTTGAAGCTGGATTAGCTATCGTAGTAATCGCAATTATATTAGACCGTATTACACAAGGGTTCCATACGAAAAGAAAATAATGACCAAAAGACACACTTTTATAATACAAAGTGTGTTTTTTATTGCATCCAGATCACATACGAACGATAACAGAACCTCCAGCTGGTGCGCAAACTTGGTTTTGTTGTTGTTCCATTGATTTGATGAATTGATTATTTTCCTCGATTAATGAGATTAATTTAGTTAATTGATTTTCAAGACTTGCGATACATTGCATCATATATTGTGAATCATGATGCAATGTATTCCTTGCGGGATGGGGGGAATAAACATACTGTTGATTTATATTTGGATTCCAATGAGGATACATTTGAATCGTTCCTCCTTCAATAAATTACGAAGCTTTCTTATAGTAAATGCCTATGTATAATTAATGGTTACTTGAAAATTTTTTAATATAAAAGGAGTATGTACAGAAAATGGAAAATATTATATGTGAAGTTACAGTACATTTTTTAGAAATATTTAAGCGAGATAGTGCGTATATTAATACATTCAAGTAAACGTATGCTATTTAGCGAGAAATGGTAGGAGGAGATGCAATATTGGCTAAAAATAAAAAAAGAAATGATGCTTTGGCAATAGGTGTCGGTATAGGGGTTGTAATTGGTGTATTTCAAGGGCACTTTACAAATAATTTAGTAATCGGAATTGTGATTGGGATTATAATTGGGATTGCGTTTTTGAAGAAATAATGAGGTGTAAATTCATTTCAAAAATTGCTGTATCAAAAGAATGAAAATTCGGAATACAAAACCTGTTTTTCCTTTTTTTGTGATATTATATATGAAAAGGAAGGTGATGGATATGTCAACAAACAATCAAGTAGAACAAAACTGCTTCATTTGCAAAAAGCATAAAGGAAATATTATAGTTCCAGGTGGAGCTATTTACGAAGATGAACTCGTTTACGTTGGACATGTCCACTGGGATAGTGAAGAAACATACCTGGGTTATGTAATGATAGATATAAAAAGACATGTACCTGGACTTGCTGAACTAACAGATGAAGAAGCGAAAGCGTTCGGACTTATAACAAGTAGAGTAAGTAAAGCGCTAAAAGAAAGCGAAGGTGCAGAGCATATTTATACTTTTGTTTCAGGAAATGGTGTACCACATATGCATATGCACATTATTCCGCGTTATCCGAATACACCAAAAGAGTTTTGGTCACCAAGCGAGATAGCGAAATGGACTGGCGCACCATATGGTGACGCAGCGAAAATCAAAAAACTATGCGAAAGAATACGAGAGTATATGGTGAGTGAATATGCATACAAAAAATAATAGACAACATTCATGGGTTGGAAGTAGAGAAATGTGTTTAGACGAAATTTCGGTAAAGCAATATGGTGATATCGTGCTCGGTGCATATGGTGGGAATATTAGTGCCGGAGCAAAAAAGAACGAAGATGGTGCATTAGTTTGGTCAAATGGTGAATGGGAATTTGCAGCTATATTAGATGGACATAATAGTGCAGAAAGTGTTGATTTAGTAGTAAATACAATCGAAAAAGAATATGAAAATATAAGCGTAATTTTGAATGAACCAATTGATACAGTATTTCAGTATGTTGAAAATCATATACTTACAATTTTTCAGTCATCTTCATTTAAGGAAAAGTGCAAAAGAATACAAGGTGAAACAGCTTGCTTACTATGTGTAAGAAAAGAAAATTATATATGGTGGATTTCTATTGGTGATTGTTTAGTGTATGTATTTCATGAAGAGTTACATAAGTTAGGACAATATGCATTAAATCAACGTCATTTTTACGAATGGATTGGAAATGTAAACACATTTGATTTACCTGTTCCTTGTTATTCATCAGGTATTCGTGAATTACGTACTGGAAAGAACCGAATTGTAATGGTGACAGATGGAGTATTAGAATGCGGGGAACGCCGATATGAAACACCTGTAAATTTGTATAATGCTATGAACAGAAATGATAAAACACTTAAAGAAAATATTCACAATGTTTTAGAACACGTGCATCATCAGTTGGGACGTGATAGTGCGACAATTATTAGTTGGGACGTAGAAAATAAAAGGAATGCCACGTATCCGAGTGATCAGCCGTAGAAAATGCAAGTAAGAAAATAAAAGGATAGGGTTTTCTGTCAATTATAAAAATAACTCTATTAATTTTATCGGTACTATCTATATTCGTTTTTGAAAAAATAGAAAGAAAAAGGATTAAACATCCCGAAACAAAAGGGATGGGAAATAGATTGTTGTTATACAATACATAAAACATGTCTTGATAAAACTACTACTAAAGAAGATAAAGAAAATGAATACATTATCTACATATTAAAAAATATATAATCCATTTTGTTACGAAAACATAATTAATTTAATAGGAGGGAATGCAATGGGCAACTCTACTATTTGGATTATAGTTATTATTATGATAATTGGAGGATATTTTTTAGAAAAGTTTTTAAGAAAAAAACTAAATATGCCAAAGGGCAATGCTTGGATATATAAGCATGTAAATAGTTTACATGTAAAATTAGAAATAGGTCTTTTTATCGTATATCTTATAGTAAGTTTTATTTATCTGTTCAAAGTAGAAAATGCTAATATAGGAATTGCTGTACTTACTTATTTTGGAGCAATTTCCTTATTACGCGTATGGATGGAATGGAAGTATAGCAGAGAGACAAAGGAATATATTCTTTCTATAATTGGATTCTTTGCATTTGTTTTTATGGTTTCAATGTTACTTTATTTTGATCCTCTTTCTACATACTAATGTCGTTTTGGTTTTTCATGATGAATATTTAAAAAGAGTAGCTACCATTATTTATCTTGATAGTTACTCTTTATATTTACATCTTCTTAAAGCTTCTCAAAACAAGGTATTCCCACAATCTCCAAGGAAGAATCTTCTTCGTAAAGATCATAAATTTTACACCTTTTCCAATAGGATATCGTAAAGTAGTACGCTTTGTTTCAGCAATTTCAACGATTTTATTAGCAACATCTATCGGATTACCAAATGTATCACTACCGCTATTAATATGTTTTTGTATTTTATCCATATATTCTTTGTAAGGAGATGTTGTATCAGATTGGTTTTCAGCTAGTTGTTTACCAACCTCCCATATATTTGTGTTGTAAGAACCAGGTTCAATTAAAGCGACATCTATTCCGAAAGGTTTTAATTCTAAGCGAAGCGATTCACTCCAGCCTTCTAATGCATATTTTGAAGATACATAAGGAGATAAACCAGGGAATCCAACTTGGCCGCTAATGCTGCTTATATTAATGATTTTTCCACTTCTTTGTTTTCTCATATATGGTAAAACAAGCTGGGTAATTGATATAGCTCCAAAAAGGTTCGTTTCAAATTGCTTTCGATATTCGTCTACTTGGATTTCTTCTACAAAGCCCCCATTTGCATATCCTGCATTATTTATAAGGAGATCTATTCTATTAATTTCTTTTAAAAATAATTGGAAATTATGTATAGAATTTTGATCTGTTACATCTAATTGTTGAACTTTTATATTTTGCTGTAAGTTAAGTTGAGTAACTTGGGATAGTAAGGTTCCTTGTTTTTCAAGGTTTCGCATTGTAGCGATAACTAAATAATCTTTTTTTGCGAGTTCGAGTGTAGTTAATAGTCCAAATCCACTTGAGGCTCCAGTAATTATTGCGATTTTTTTATTCATTTTTCGCCAGCTTTCTTTTTCTTTTATCATAACGAGTTATGATAAGAAAATCTATTATTCTTACATTCATTATGAAATCAATTTGTATGTAAAAAAAGGGGATTATAGGGAATCAGCGTATATAGAGTAGTGTATATTAATATGATAAT
Source organism: Bacillus cereus group sp. Bce041 (assembly GCF_052646455.1). Lineage (NCBI taxonomy): Bacteria > Bacillati > Bacillota > Bacilli > Caryophanales > Bacillaceae > Bacillus > Bacillus cereus group sp. Bce041. The sequence continues at coordinate 277,192 of NZ_JBQXON010000004.1, read as the reverse complement.
GAAATGAGGGAAGAAAAATGGTCCATGTAAAAGCTGTATTAGCAGATCAGCTATTAGCGAATGCAAATGATCCCAGTTGGTATATGCCATTTTCAGATGCAGTTAAGGATTTATCTGAGAGGGAAGCTTTCTGGAAACCGAATGAAGAGAGTAATAGTATAGCTGAAATCGTACAACATTTACTGTATTGGAACTCTACGTGGCAAACTAGGTATAAAGAATCAAATGTGAATGCAGTACCCGCTATAGGAGATAATAACAAAAGTTTTATGCTCTCAGATAATCAAACTTTCGATGAATTACGGGAAAAACTACTAGAAAAACTGTTACAATGGCAAAATCTCATAAATGAAGAAAAGGTTGAAAGTGATGTAGTGGGATTTCCTGTTTCTGCAAAGTGGTGGGAAGTGCTAGCGAATGTAACAACTCATAATGCATATCATATTGGTCAAATTATTTACATCCGAAAATTACAGAAGAGCTTTGATAATGAATAAAGTAACAATTCTCTTATTAAGGGAACAAAAGTGGACAAAACGAGACAAACGTCTCATTTTGTCCACTTTTTTATTGTTAAAAGATAGAGAAAACCTATTAAAACAAGGATTAGAATTTGGCACAATACTTGCAATATAAAAGACGAACAAGAAAATAGGAGGGCTGGACATGTTAAAAACAACTGAAAGTAAAGGGAATGAAATTACGAAAGAACAAGCTCGTTGGATGTACGAAAAAATGTTAGAGATTCGTAAGTTTGAAGATAAGGTGCATGAATTGTTCGCGCAAGGCGTTTTGCCAGGTTTCGTTCATTTATACGCAGGTGAAGAAGCGGTAGCAGTTGGTGTATGTGCCCACTTAACGGATAGTGACAATATTACAAGTACACATAGAGGTCATGGACATTGTATCGCAAAAGGTTGTGATTTAAATGGTATGATGGCTGAACTTTTCGGGAAAGCGACAGGATTATGTAAAGGTAAAGGCGGTTCCATGCATATTGCCGATTTAGATAAAGGAATGCTTGGTGCGAATGGCATTGTAGGCGGGGGTTTCCCACTTGCTTGCGGTTCAGCATTAACAGCTAAATATAAAGGAACAAAAGATGTAAGTGTTTGCTTCTTCGGTGACGGAGCAAATAATGAAGGAACATTCCATGAAGGGGTTAATTTAGCGGCGATTTGGAAGTTACCAGTTATTTTTATTGCAGAAAATAACGGTTACGGTGAAGCAACTACATTTGAATATGCTTCAAGTTGTGATTCTATCGCTGATCGCGCAAAAGCTTATAATATTCCAGGTGTTCAAGTAGATGGAAAAGATCTTCTAGCTGTATATAAAGCTGCTGCAGAAGCAGTGGAACGTGCGCGTAATGGTGATGGTCCAACAATTATTGAATGTATGACATATCGTAATTATGGTCATTTCGAAGGTGAAGCGCAAACATATAAAACATCAGAAGAAAAAGAAGAACATTTAAACGAAAAAGATGCAATTGTGAATTTCCGTAAGCATTTAATTCATGAAGGTTTATTAACAGAATCTGAACTTGTTGATATGGAAAAAGCAGTAGATGATGCAGTACAAAGATCCATTGAATTTAGTGAAAATAGTCCATACCCAGACGATGAAGAATTATTAAAAGATGTATACGTTTCTTACAAATAAGAGGAGGGTGAAAAATTATGACTAGAACAGTAAGTATGTCAACTGCAATTAATGAAGCGATGAAAATCTCAATGCGTCGTGATGAAAATGTAATTTTAATAGGTGAAGATGTTGCAGGAGGTGCACAAGTTGATCACCTGCAAGATGATGAAGCTTGGGGTGGTGTTCTTGGTGTTACGAAAGGACTTGTACAAGAGTTTGGCCGAAATCGTATATTGGATACACCAATTTCTGAAGCGGGTTATATGGGAGCTGCGATGGCAGCTGCTGCAACTGGGTTACGTCCGATAGCTGAGTTAATGTTTAATGATTTTATCGGTAGTTGTCTTGACCAAGTATTAAACCAAGGTGCGAAATTCCGTTATATGTTTGGAGGTAAAGCAAAAGTACCCGTTACAGTACGTACGATGCATGGCGCTGGTTTTAGTGCAGCAGCTCAACATTCACAAAGTTTGTACGCATTATTTACGAGCATACCAGGTATTAAAGTTGTTGTTCCTTCCACACCGTATGATGCAAAAGGCTTATTATTAGCGGCAATTGAAGATGATGATCCAGTAATCTTCTTTGAGGATAAAACACTTTACAATATGAAAGGTGAAGTGCCAGAAGGATACTATACAATTCCATTAGGAAAAGCAGATATTAAACGGGAAGGTTCTGATGTAACAATTGTCGCAATCGGAAAGCAAGTTCATACAGCGCTTGCAGCTGCAAAGCAATTATCGAAAAAGGGGCTTGAAGTAGAAGTAATTGATCCACGATCTTTATCACCACTTGATGAAGATACTATTTTATCATCTGTTGAAAAAACAAATCGTCTTATCGTCATTGACGAAGCGAATCCTAGATGTAGTATTGCAACAGATATTGCGGCAATTGTAGCGGATAAAGGTTTTGATTTGTTAGATGCACCTATTAAACGAATTACAGCACCACATACACCTGTTCCGTTCTCACCACCACTTGAAAAGTTGTATTTGCCAACACCAGAAAAAGTAATTGAAACTGTATCAGAAATGATTGGAGACCAATCTTTATTACATGTGTAATAAAACGATGAGAAGGGAGAGAGAGACATGGCTGTAGAAGTTGTAATGCCGAAGTTAGGTATGGCGATGAAAGAAGGTATTATTACGAGCTGGAATATTAAAGCAGGCGATAATGTAGCAAAAGGAGAACTAATTGCTAGTATTAATTCAGAAAAAATTGAAACGGAAATTGAAGCGCCAGCTGATGGTACGGTACTTGATATAGCTGTAAGTGAAGATGAAGGAGTGCCGCCTGGTACTGTAATTTGCTACATCGGTAAACCGAATGAAAAGGTAGAAATGCAGGAAAGTACACATGTTGTAGAAGAAAAAACATCTAATATAGAAGTACAAAATGTACAAAATCAAGAAGCAAATGGGAAAGAAGTATCGAAGCAAAGAATTAAAATTTCACCTGTAGCCAAGAAAATTGCAAAGTCTGAAAATCTGGATATCAAGGCATTAGTTGGTACAGGTCCTGGCGGAAGGATTACAAAGGCAGATGTATTAAAAGCACTTGAGGTAAGAGGAATCGTTCCGGAAATATCTGAACAAGAAGAAAGTAACGTGATTCCTGTTACTGGTATGCGTAAAGCGATTGCAAATCGTATGCACGCAAGCTTAAAAAATAGCGCACAATTAACGTTAACGATGAAAGTAGATGTAACAGATTTAGTTGCTTTACATAAAGAAATAGCGAAAGTTGTACAAAAAAGATATGATAATAAATTAACCATTACGGATTTTGTCTCGCGTGCTGCTGTATTAGCACTTGGAGAGCATAAAGAAATGAACAGCGCTTATATAGATGATGCAATTCATCAATTTGAACATGTGCATTTAGGCATGGCAGTCGCATTAGAAAAAGGGTTAATCGTTCCAGCTATTCGCTTTGCAAATAATTTATCTTTAGTAGAATTGTCTAAAGAGATTAAGAATGTGGCACAAAAGGCGCGAGCAAGTAGCTTAAGTAGTGATGATATGCACGGAACGACATTTACAATTAGTAATTTAGGTAGCTTTGGTATTGAATATTTCACACCTGTATTAAATACACCTGAGACTGGCATTTTAGGTATTGGCGCAATTGAACATGTTCCTGTATATAAAGGGAAAAAATTAAAAAAAGGTAGTATGTTACCTTTAAGTTTAACATTCGATCATCGTGTACTAGACGGTGCACCAGCAGCTGCATTTTTACGCACAATTAAACATTATTTAGAAGAACCTATAACAATTCTTTTATAAAGAGAAGGTGAGAGAATGAGTAAACTAGTTGTAATGGGAGGCGGACCAGCTGGATATGTAGCGGCAATTACCGCGGCTCAAAATGGCAAAGGTGTCACTCTTATTGATGAAGCTGAACTTGGCGGAACGTGTTTAAATGTTGGTTGTATGCCTACGAAATCACTGTTAGAAAGTGCTGAAATACATGACATTGTGAGAAAAGCGAATGATTATGGAGTTACGCTTAATACAGGAAGTATATCAATTGATTGGGATCAAATACAGGCGAGAAAATCACAAATCGTAATGCAACTCGTCCAAGGAATACAATATTTAATGAAGAAAAATAAAATTAAAGTTGTAAAAGGAAAAGCGAAATTCGAAACGGATCATCGTGTGCGAGTTGTACAAGGAAATAAAGAAGAAGTAGTTGATGGAGAGAGCTTTATTATCGCATCTGGTTCCGAACCTACAGAATTACCATTCGCTCCGTTCGATGGAAAATGGATTTTAAATAGTAGCCATGCCATGTCTCTTGAGAGTGTACCATCTTCATTGTTAATCGTTGGCGGTGGTGTAATAGGATGTGAGTTTGCAAGTATTTATAGTAGACTTGGCACAAAAGTATCGATAGTTGAAATGGCACCGCAATTACTACCTGGTGAAGATGAAGATATCGCGAATATTTTAAGAGAGAAATTAGAAAAAGATGGTGTGAAAATTTTTACGGGAGCAGTTTTAAAAGGATTAAATAACTATAAGAAGCAAGCTTCATTTGAGTACGAGGGAATTACTCACGAAGTAACTCCAGAATTTGTTCTTGTTTCTGTAGGAAGAAAACCACGAGTGCAACAATTAGGATTAGAAAAGGCAGGGGTTCAGTTTTCAAATAAAGGGATTTCTGTGAATGAACATATGCAAACGAACGTATCGCATATTTACGCAGCTGGTGATGTAATCGGTGGAATTCAGCTTGCTCACGTTGCCTTCCATGAAGGAACGACAGCAGCATTACACGCAAGTGGAGAAGACGTGAAAGTAAATTATCACGCTGTGCCTCGATGTATATACACAGCTCCAGAAATAGCTAGTGTCGGGTTAAGTGAAAAAGGTGCAAGAGAACAATATGGTGATATTCTCATCGGAGAATTTCCTTTTACAGCGAACGGAAAAGCTCTTATTTTAGGAGAACAAGTAGGGAAAGTAAAAGTCATTGTGGAACCTAAATACCAAGAAATTGTAGGGATTTCTATTATCGGTCCTTATGCAACTGAACTTATTGGTCAAGGAACCGTAATGATTCATACAGAAGTTACCGCTGATATAATGAGAGATTATATTGCAGCACATCCAACTTTATCTGAGGCGATTCATGAAGCGTTAATGCAAGCGGTAGGACATGCTGTACATGCTTAAATGGAAATATGATAAACCACTATTCTCTAAACGAAAGAGAGAACAGTGGTTTGAATTTTTATAGAAGAAATTAAATATCTTATTACTATTTAATTTCAATCGCTGAAGTAATATCGTTCCAATCAGCAGCTAAATTAGCAGTTTTACCGTACCAATCAGCATGTTTAAATAAAACGCCTTTTCCATATCCTTGTGTTGAAGTGTGCTCCCAAAGTGTCGTTGAATAACTTGCAGAAGGTGACGCTGTACTTACAGAAGAAATTCTGTCATTCCAGCTAGATGGTAAGTTTTTAAAGCCGCTACTCCAGTAAATATATTGGCCACCTTTATCTTTATGTTCATAAAAATCAGTACTACCAGCACCGCTACCTAAAGGATTAATTTTATTTTTAATTGCTTTTTTATCCTTTTCAATATACGCATCTAATGTTTCACGGCTAGTAAAACCATAAGCTAGCCAATCTCCATTTTCATTTTGCTTAGGTAATACCATAGTAATTTGGATATCTTTCTTATCCTGATCACTTAATTTTGCAAATGAATTAACATTTTGTTCATCCACTTTTAAATAATCAAATGACTTAATTGTGTTACTTTTTTCTTCAGCACTTACCGCACCTAGTCCTCCAGTTAGTGCAAAACCCGCTACTAATGTCCCTGCTACTAATTTCTTCAACATATAACCATCCCTTTTTGTTTGAATTTTTGTACAGGTGAATCTTGTACAGCTAAAATGTATTCTAATTTTATACTTTTGTAAATATTCTGAAGTTTTAGAAATGATAGGTGGAATATTTACATTTTTACATTATTTCTTTAGAAAAAATGGTTATTGGAATGATATAATAAGTGGATGTATTGCTTTTACTGGATGTAAAGATATTTTAGGAGAGGTGTCATTGAAATATTTTACAAGAGAATGGTATAAAAAATGCAAGTTTTAGAATTTGTAAGTTTTATAGAGTCTATAAAAGAATGGTCGGAAATGGATATACAAAGTTTAAAGGAAGAAATAGAGGAAAGGAAAATAGATTTATTAAAATTCCTTCCTGAATCGATATACTCAATTATACAAAACATCACAATTAATTCAGAATATCCATCAGGTGAACTGAAAAAACGTATGCAAGAGTGGACAACAGATTATGAGAAAAGAATGGCACAATTAGATCAATCATACGTAGAATATTTTAATTCCATTGAGAAAAAACTTCCGTCAAATGTCGCTCAGTTACACAAGACATCACTACACGATAGTGTAATTAAAGTAATAAAGAGAGAATCAGAAGATACTTTGTCTATCGTATTAGATTGCAGTGGTACTTTTAGTGAATTTGATAAACTTGAAGTAACCTTTATAGGAGTAACAAATTGTTCTATGCCGGAAAACTTTGAAAATGCTTGGTGGTTATATCATGAAATAGCTCTTACTGAAGATGGTTTTGAACTAGGTGTTTTATTTGACTGTCCATTTAGAGAAGTGACGATTTGTGCGACAGATGTATTACTTGTGAATAAATAATTTTTTATGGAGCATTACAAACGTTTGACATAATAAAAAAATAAAGTTATTGTAGATACATGAAGTCTACAATAGGGGCTGTACTATGAAATATTCTAAAGCTACAAATTATGCTCTTCATACAATACTTTTTCTGGCAAAGGCTACACCAAATAAGTTAGTTAGTGTTCACCAATTAGCAGAAATGCAAAATGTTTCACCAACGTACTTGTCTAAAATACTAACTAAGTTGACGAAGGAAGGGATGATACATTCATCATCTGGTCCAAAGGGCGGTTACTCGCTTAGTAAGAATTGGGAAGATATTTCATTTTTAGATATTATACATGCAATTGAAGGTAAAACATCATTGTTTGAATGTTGTTTACATGACAAACCGGGATGTTTAATTAATGAAGTAATGCTTGCAGCAGAAGAGAAAATGGAAGAAGAGTTACGAAATCAAAAAATCGTAGATCTTGCGAAAAAAATAAAAGTGGATTTTTAATCTGCTTTTATTTTTAAATTAATTAAGGATAAAAAGACTCTTTGATATCTTTAATTGTAGTTAGAAAATGATATGAAGAAGGAGAGAAGATGATGACTAAATTTTGGAATGATCGATATAAATCAGATGAATATTTTTACGGGGAAGAACCTAATACATTTATTAAAGAACAAGCATTTCGTTTAGCAAATCACAATAAAGTAATAGCTTTCGCGGAGGGAGAAGGTAGAAATGCTGTATTTCTAGCAAGACAAGGGAACGAAGTAACAGCTATTGATTATTCGGAAGATGGATTAGAGAAGACAAAAAAATTGGCAGAGAAGCATAACGTAAACGTGCATACAAAAAAAGTAGATTTATTAGCTGATAGTTTGCCAGAAAATGAATATGATGCAGCAATTATGGTATTTGGACATTTTCATGATGATTATAAAAAAATGATATTAGGTAAAATGATACAAACGATAAAGCCTGGTGGTTTAATTATGTTTGAAGTTTACTCAAAAAAACAAATAAACTATGGTACTGGTGGACCAAAAGATGTTGATATGCTGTATGATCCAATTGATATCCTTACTTGGTGTGAAGAACATAAGGTAATTCATTTCTTTAATGGCGAACAAGAGCGAATTGAAGGGAAAGGGCACACTGGTTTAGCTGATGTTATTCAAGTTGTTATTAGAAAATGAATATAAGTGTTAATGAAAGTTAAATGTATGAATGTAAAAGACCAGTCATGTAAGACTGGTCTTTCTATTTAGATACTAAATTATCAAGCTTCCAATATGTATCTGTTAACGGCGCTGCTTTGCTATCTATGTATAAATACATATTATTTAAATCTTTTGGTGAAGTTTTCAGTTCAAATACAACGTCAGTAGTTAAAGAGAACTCGTGTGGAACATTTTTATAGTGCTCGTCATCTATCGGATGAGCTTCACCTTCATATTTCTCACCAGTTTTTTCATCTTGTATGAAATATTTTATTTCCGAAAGATCAATAGTTTGTCCATCGTCTCGAACATTATTAATCATAACACGAGTAGTAAGGCGCCGCTCTTTGTCTATTTTTTCAAACTTTGCATTCTCAACTGTCGCTCTATAGTATTCGTTTTTAACTATTTCTCCATAGTGCATTGCATTCTTTTCGAGAGCGCTCTTTTCTTGTTTTGATGTAGTATTGCTATTACATCCTGTCAATATTCCAGTAAATAATAATGCTGTACATGTCGTTTTGATTAATGATTTCATAGTAATCCCTTTCTGTATTAAAAAGTAAAACATAGGAATAATTTTACATCAATAGGAAGGTAAATGGAAGTGTTTTTGCGTAATATACAGATATACATTTATTTGGTTGTCAAGTTAACAGGATAGAAAGAGGGAGAAGACTGTATAAAACGGAATAAATAAGAATTGAAAATATTGTAAAACGGAAGAGGCATGCATATAATTAAAATAAAGTTTAAGTTTCTGAACCTTCAATAACGGTGGTGATGACATGTTTACTGAAGAACGTCGAGAGAAAATTTTAGAACGACTTAATACAGATGGAAGAGTAATAGCAAAGGATCTTGCGGAAAGATTTGATATGTCTATTGATTCTATAAGAAGAGATTTGTCTATTATGGAAAAGGATGGTTTATTAAAAAGAACGCACGGAGGTGCAATTGAACTTACGCGAGTGAGAAACTTAGCTGCGGAACCAACTAAACGTTATAGTGATAGCTCAATATATGAGGACACAATTGCAAGAGTTGCGGTATCTTATATACAAGAAGGTGATTCAATTTTTATTGGCGGGGCTCCCGTTCATAATGCGATGCTGAAATATTTACCGGAAGTATCATTTACGGTTATTACGAATTCTATAGAAATAGCTGGTTATCTACGAGAATATAAGAATATTGATACGTATTTAATTGGCGGAAAAGTAAAACCTTCAGGGAATATTACTGATACACTTGCCTCTGAATTGATAAGTAGATTTTCTATTGATCTTTATTTCTCCACAGGTGGAGGCATTTCATTACAAGGTATTAGTACTGCAACACCTGAAGTTGCTTATTTTAGTAAAAGAGTAAGTGAAATTGCTAGAAGAAATATTTGTTTAGTTCCGCATAATAAACTTGGAATAGATTGTTTTATAAGAGGAGAGTCTCTAAAAGAAATTGACATTATTATAACTGACGAAGAGGCTAGTAAAGAAACTGTTCAGGACTTTGAGAAACAAGGTAAACAAGTTGTAATAGCACCATTATATTCATTTGAAAGGAGTTTGACATGATTGTAAAAGAGCAAGAGTTTTATATAAATGGATTAACTTATACAATTCGTTCTGCAGCTGAGAAAGATGCTGAGCAGTTATCGAAAATTAGAGTTCAGATTGATGGAGAAACTGAAAATATGGATAGAGATGCTGGAGAGGGATTTATAGATGACCTAGGGTTTCAAAAAATAATAAAAACAGATAGTGAAGAGACTAAGAATCTCTTTTTAGTTGCAGAAGTGCACAATCGAATCGTTGGATTTTCAAGATGTGAAGGATCAAATTTTAAGAGATTATCTCATAAAGTGGAGTTTGGCGTTTGCATTTTAAAAGAGTTTTGGGGATATAGAATGGGGAAGAGCCTATTACAACAATCTATTAAATGGGCTGACGAAAATGCAGTAAATAAAATATCTTTACAAGTATTAGAGACAAACGAGAAAGCTATTCATCTGTATAAAAAATTAGGTTTTGAAGTAGAAGGCATTTTGAAAAATGACAAAAGACTATCGGATGGAAAGTATTATAATACGGTATTGATGGGAAGATTTACTAATACTTTTCATGAAAGAGGTGAAGAAGTATGTTTTACAGAAGGAAGTACTATGTAGTGAAAAATGAATTCATAGAAGTATTTAATGATCATTTCAATAATACGAACTTACCTAATCAATTAAAGCATGGTTCTAGGCTAATAGGACGCTGGATGAAAGATAATAAGAATGGTACGTCTGAAGTATTTGCCATATGGGAATATGATAGTTATGAACAGTATAATGAAATAGAATCGAAAATTAGAAGTGACGAGAGGCATATTAAAGGAATACATGAATGGTATGAAAACCATGGCGGGAAAGAATATGTTTTACAGGAGTACATAGTAGAGATGAAAAATGAAGAGTTAGTATGTACTGTAAAGTAACAGAGGGGTGAGGGATAATAGAAATTAAAACAAAATTATATTTTAGTTTAGCATCCGCTATTTTATTTGCAATAGCCGTGATTGTTTTCTTTATAAATGGTAATCCACAAAAGTGGTTTTGGTTATGTATTTTGTTTGCGTCCATTATACAAAATATAGTGCTACTAAAAAAGAATAAAGAAGTGCATTAGGATATTCAAATTATTAACATATTTGTGTCGTATTGCTAGTTGTATTGAAAACGCTTTTATTCAGTTTTATAATAAAAGTATGTTTTATAAATCTCCAAAACAATTAAAAGGGAGATGATACAATGTTAGCTTCACCGTTTTACTTACATGCATGGAAAAAGTTTGTTAATGAAGGTGTTCTTGATTCAAATCGCATAAATCAAAGAATTTCAGAATCGTGGCATCGATGTAAACAGGCTAATGTTAATCCTCACATGAATAAAGGTCAGAAAGTTTTGTCTTCTAATATTTTTCGAGAACAAAAGAAAAAGAGTGAAATTTTCCTTGATATAGCATTACCCCAAATACAAAATTTGAGAAAAACCATTGATGAACTACAAATGATGGCATTATTAATCGATCCAGATGGTTATGTTCTATCCTTAAGTGGAAATAAACAAACGTTAAAGCGAGCGAAACATATTAATTTTATTGAAGGTGTAAAATGGACGGAAGCAGCTGTGGGGACAAACGCAATAGGAACAGCGCTAGAAATTGAAGAAGCTATTATGATAAGTGGTACTGAACATTACTCCGTGGCATCTCATAGCTGGAGTTGTGCGGCTGCTCCCATTCATAACGATGACGGGAAATTAATTGGTATTCTAGATTTCTCCTGTCCAATTGAATTTTCACATCCATATATGCTCGGTATGGTAACTTCAATTGCACATGCGATTGAACGTGAATGTAGCATAAGAGTTCATCAAAATGAATTACACTTAATCCATCGTTTTTTAGATGTCATTGATAGTGATGAACAAGTAGTTATTTGTAATCATCGTGATGTTATCGTTTCTGCGAGTAAGAGCGTTCGGGAACGAGTAACTAATTGGTCAAGAATGAAACTTGAAGATTTAGTGCACCATGGATTGGAAACTAAATTAGAGATACCGGTATATAGTAATGAAAGAATGATCGGGAAATGTATGTATTTAAAGGAAAACAAACAAATGAATACATATTCTGCTTTCACATTTATAAAAGGAATTACTTTTCCAGGAGTTACCGGGACAAGCAAAGCATTTCAACACACACTAGAAGAAATTAAGCTTGTTTCACCGACTGATGCTAGTGTGTATGTATGTGGTGAGACAGGAGTAGGAAAGGAATATGTCGCGAGAGCGATTCATGAAAATAGTCCAAGAAAAGACGGGCCCTTTATAGCTGTTAATTGTGGTTCTTTGCCTAAAGAATTAATGGAAAGTGAATTGTTCGGTTATGCTGAAGGTGCGTTTACAGGTGCGCGACGTCAAGGGTATAAAGGGAAATTTGAACAAGCGAATGGAGGAACATTATTTTTAGATGAAATTGGTGAAGTACCACCAGAGATGCAAGTAGCCTTATTGCGTGTTTTACAAGAACGCACAATAACTCCAATAGGAAGTTCAAAAGAGGTACCAGTAAATATTCGTATTATTACTGCCACACATAAAGATTTACTAAGGTTAGTAGAAGAAGGGAAATTCCGTCAAGATTTATATTATCGTTTACATGTTTATCCACTATATGTTCCATCGTTAATAGAAAGAAAAGAGGATATTCCATATTTTATACAACACTTTTGCGAACGGAAGAATTGGAATGTTGTATTTCCGAAGAGTATTTGTAATCAATTTTTACAACATACATGGCCCGGAAATATTCGAGAACTAGTAAATGCATTAGAACGCATTTACATTTTGTCGCAAGGACGGGAAATATGCGAAAAACAAGTCGCTTTTTTGATACAAACAATGATGGGAAATCAACAACAACTTGAGTTACAAGTTGAAAATAAAACCGAACATACATTGAATTTTCGCGAAAAAATACAGCGTGATAGCATGATTGAAGCATTACAAAAGACAAACGGAAATGTTTCATTAGCTGCAAAACTATTAGATGTACCCCGTAGTACATTTTATAAACGAATGCAAAAATATAAGTTATAAAGTAGATTTTTGTAATCTACTTTTTCTTTGTGGGCTCATGTTCTGTCGGAATGTGCGCTTACCGGGGAAATAATAGAATTGTTAGAAGGGAAATTTCCTAATGGGGGTTAGTGTGTGAAGTACATTGAAATTGGAATCGGGAATAGGTGGTTCGTTCGAACGGAAACTGAAAATAAAGATGGAACTGAATTTGAAGAACGAGGAATTATAAAACCTATTTATTTTGAGTCTTTATACATACGTATTTGGTTTCGGAAAACTTGTTTTATTTTTGATACGAAAGAGGGGTTTAAGAAAGATAAGAAGAGGAGGGTTGAATATAAATTTATAGTTGGAATTGTAAGTAGACTGGATAAAGAAGAAGTGGGCTAACATACGTAGTTATATTGGACAGGAAATTCTTTTGACTTATATCAAACTCATAAAAAGTAATTTTACTAAATATAAATTGTTAATAAAACCACTAAGGAAACTTAGTGGCTTCTTTTTTTATAGGAAGGATTTTCATATGAATAGGATCTTAACGATTGTACTTGCAATTATTGTAATGGGGTATTCCATTTATAGTTGGAATGCTGTTTCGGAACAGAGTATGCTAATTTTACAAACGCTTATAGGGATTATGTTAGTTAGTTTAGGAGTGCAAAATTTTTTAAAAAAAGAAAATAAAAGTATGGACATCGCTTGACTACTCGTTGCATTATATTTAATTGTTGTATTGTTAGTAAAACATTTTGCATGAATAAGTATTTAAATTATTTATTCATGATTTTCTTATTACGAAAAACATTCTCGCAATAAAAGTTAAAATTCCACTTGTATTTCACTATATAAAATATGGCATAATGATTTAGTTAAATAGAAATGGATAGGGTATTTGAGAGGGGCAGTATAATGAGTTTTGCAATTGAAATAGTAATAAAAGCACCAATGGATATTGTATGTGACTATATAATAGAAGATGAAAAAATAAAAGAATGGAATACGTTTATAATAGAAAATCGCTATCCTTCAAATATGGATAAAGAGAATCCACGTGTAGGAGATAAATATATTACTGTTCAAAAAGTCGGTAAGAAAATATTCGAGGCAGAAGTAGAAATTCTTGAATACGATACACCGCATATTATTTCACTTGGTAGTGAAATGAAGCAAGGATATTCAGCAATGACTTATATGTTAGAAGAAGATGAGGAAGGTACAGCACTAACATTAATTTCAGAATATGAACCTAGTAATTTTTATTATAAAATGATGTATAAGTTAACAGGTTGGATTTCACGAGGTTTAACTATGGAACAAATGGAACGTCTAGTAGAATGTGTAGAAGCTGCTTATCATAAAGAAGATTAATATTAAAATATATTAAGGTAAAAGCGTTACTCAATCTCATGAGTAACGCTTTTACTGTTTGAAGATTTTTCATTGAAAATCTCAATAGCTCTTTCATATATTTCTTTATCAACACAAAATCTTTCTGTTATCCAATAATTAAGTTCAGAAGATGTAATGATTTGTTCTCTTTTCTTACCTTGGAAATATCGTTTTAAAACATTATCATTAATAGAAGTTGGAATACCATCGATATAACCGAAAATCTGAATTTTCTTTAATACAGGAGATGTATGCCAATCGTTAGACTTTTTAACGAGTTCTTTCATACTTGATAAATGTATTGGATCTGTATGTAAGATTTTTGCTGGACCTGGATTTCTAGCAATTTTAATCCTATTATTTGAGACTTCATAAGTGAAAGTTTCTCTTACATTACTTACTTGAAATGATTCATAAAGTGGGTAAGCTTGGAATAAAGGTGCACAATAACCAACATCAACATAATAAGGTTGGTCTAAGTTAACCCGTAAGCATAAATGTCCGGGATCCATATACATATAATGAATATTAAAACCAAGATTTGATAATAACCAATGGAATCCAATTGAGTGCGTCCAACAAGTACCCCCGAGACCTTTTGTTGTAATACGGTTTATGTATGTCTCAATGGAAGGAAAATAATTACCTGTTTCATTACCCTTTTCCCAGTCAATTATTTTAGTAAGGGTTTCCCATTTTATTTTTTCTTGATGAGCTTTAATAAGCTCATTTAAAAACTTTAAGCTAGTAGGCTGTTTTGTCGTACCTAAAAATGATAGAAAGCTATTTACTAGTTGTACTGGGGTCATTTTCTTATCCTTTCTATATAGAAATTGCTATTGGTATTATTATACAATAGGTGTCAGAAAATACAGTTGTTTATTATTGGGGTGGGAGAGAATTATATGTCGATGTCGCTATATTATAAAAAAATCCGTGAGCAATTAGGCCATGAACTAATATTCATGCCAAGTGTAGCTGCAGTTATTAAAAACGAGCAGGGAGAAATCTTATTTCAATATCCTGGCGGAGAATATTGGAGTTTGCCGGCTGGAGCAATTGAACCTGGGGAAACTCCAGAAGAAGCAGTAATTCGGGAAGTATGGGAAGAAACAGGATTGAAAGTACGAGTAAAAAAACAAAAAGGGGTATTTGGAGGGGAAAGGTTCCGCCATATATATCCGAATGGCGATCAAGTAGAATATATTGTTGTTGTGTTTGAATGTGAAATTACTAGTGGAAAACTGAAATCGATAGATGGTGAATCTTTAAAACTACAATATTTCTCATTTTCTGAAAAGCCTACTTTAGCGCTACCATACCCAGATAATATATTTTTATAGATGTAAAATAACACACCTTACTTATTGAAGGTGTGCTATTTATATAACCCGGTTGTATACATCTCCGTTAACGTATACACAATTTCCTCTAAGTTAATCTTTTTATCATTTTGCGTAATAGTCCAAAGAAACGATTCATTCATCGCGAACCAACCGCGTGCTACAATCTCTTTATTTAAATTAGGTTGTGCTAATCTACTTTCTTGAGAGTAAGTAATATCCTGTTTAATACTTGTTATAAAACGTTCCCGAATCTCATCCCATTTTTGCCGTATTTCTCTTGATAATCCTATCGCTTCCTCTACAACTTGCAAAATAGCGCGTTCTGCATCTGCTAATTGCAGGAATGCTCTAACTTGATTTTGGATCATTATACGTGCTTCCTCTTTTGTTTGTGGAGAAAAAGAGCGCTCAGCAATATTATAAAATTGATTCATAACATCTTCCATTAAACTAATTAGGAGATCATCTTTGTTTTTGAAGTATACATATGCTGTTCCATAACCAGTTTCTGCATGTTTAATAATTTGTGTAATTGTCGTTTTTTGAAATCCATTATTTATAAAAATAGTGTAACCAGAGTGTAATAGTTTCTTCTTCGTTTCTAAGGAGCGGTGTTTTCTTGATGAAAGAGTAGAGTTTTTCAAAGAATCACCTCTTTATACTGAAATATCTGAAAATATAACTGTATTGTAAAAGAAGTTCATATATAAAGTCAACTGACATAATATCATTGACGTTGTATCAATTAAGGTGATATATTTCAATTAGTTAGAATAAAAAGAAAATTAAGAGAAGGTGACACCATGTATAAAGAACCATTTCAACCAACTTATGAGTATGCGCTTGAATGTGATAAACATGATGAACTGAAAGATTTTCAAACTGAATTCTATAAAAAAGAAGGTACTATATATTTAGATGGAAACTCATTAGGGCTACTTTCAAAAAGAGCAGAGAAATCATTACTTACGTTGCTAGATTCGTGGAAAGAGTATGGCATTGACGGCTGGACAGAAGGTGAGCACCCGTGGTTTTTCCTTTCAGAGAAATTAGGTAAACTTACAGCCCCTCTTATTGGTGCTTTACCGGAAGAAACTATTGTAACCGGTTCTACAACTACAAATATACATCAAGTTATTGCGACGTTTTACGAACCAAAAGGAATACGTACAAAAATACTTGCGGATGAATTAACTTTCCCATCAGATATTTATGCACTTCAAAGTCAAATTCGTTTAAAAGGATTAGATCCAGAGGAGCATTTAGTAAGAGTGAAAAGCCGAGATGGTAGAACACTTTCTGAAGAAGATATTATTTATGCGATGGAAGATGATATCGCTTTAATTTTATTACCTTCTGTTTTATATAGAAGTGGTCAAATTCTGGATATGAAACGTTTAACAACGGAAGCTCATAAACGCGGCATTCATATCGGATTTGATTTATGCCATTCAATAGGATCTATTCCGCATCATTTCAAAGATTGGGATGTCGATTTTGCTGTTTGGTGCAATTATAAATATTTAAATGCAGGACCGGGTGGCGTTGCAGGAATTTATGTGAATAATAAACATTTTAATAGACTACCAGGGTTGTCTGGATGGTTTAGTTCTAGAAAAGATAAGCAGTTTGATATGGAGCATACATTAACAGCTGCTGATCATGCAGGTGCTTATCAAATTGGTACGCCGCACGTTTTAAGTACAGCACCATTAATTGGTTCACTTGAAATTTTCAAAGATGCTGGTATTGAACGTTTACGTGAAAAATCTTTACATATTACGAGATACATGCTGAATTTAATTGGACATGAATTAAAAGATTTCGAATTTACAATTGGAAATCCATTAGAGGATGAAAAACGAGGCGGGCACATTTATTTAGAGCATGCAGAAGCAGCACGTATATGTAAAGCACTAAAAGCAAATGGAGTAATTCCAGATTTTAGAGCGCCAAATGGGGTGAGACTGGCGCCGGTCGCTTTATATAACACATACGAAGAAGTGTGGAAATCTGTACAAATATTAAAGAAAATTATGAAAAATGAAGAGTATAAGCAGTTTGAAAATAAGCGAGAGGTTGTGGCATAAATATGAAAACATCAGAGTGGATTGATATTTCACAACCGCTAAATAATAATATTGCAACGTGGCCAGGAGACACACCGTTCTCGTATGAAGTTTCATGGTCAAAAGAAGAAAGTGGCTCAGTAAATGTCGGAAAGTTAACGATGAGTATTCATACAGGCACTCATATTGATGCACCATTTCATTTTGATAATGATGGAAAGAAAGTATTGGATTTAGATGTTCAAGTTTATGTTGGCCCAGCACGGATTATTGACGTTTCTAATCTTGAAAGCATCGGGAAAAAGGAATTAGAAAGCTTTCATTTAGAAGGTGTAGAACGATTATTATTACGTACATCTTCACATGGAAAAGCTGAAGAATTTCCAGAGGTGATCCCTCATTTACGTGCAGACATAGCGTCGTTTCTTTCAGAGAAAGGTATTCGTTTAATCGGAGTAGATGTACCATCAGTTGATCCGCTAGATGATAAAGAATTAGCAGCGCATCATCAATTATTTAAACATGGAATTCATATTTTAGAAAATGTCGTACTAGATCATGTAGCAGACGGTGATTATGAACTTATTGCATTACCACTTGCATTAACTGATGCAGATGGAAGTCCAGTTCGAGCCGTTATTAGACCAATATAAGTAGAATCATATAAAAGGGGCGTTTGGCTAATATGAAAGAAAATGAAAAAGTAATTATGGAAAAAGGGATTCATACGGATTTTAAAGAGAATATGACGTATGGGGAGTATTTACAATTAGATAGTTTACTATCTTCTCAAAAAAGATTATCGGACCATCATGATGAAATGTTATTTATCGTTATTCACCAAGCAAGTGAGCTTTGGATGAAGCTCATTTTACATGAGCTAAATGCGGCGATTGAATCTATTAAACAAGATAAATTACAACCAGCTTTTAAAATGTTAGCACGTGTATCAAAAATTCAGTCTCAAATTATTCAATCTTGGGATATTCTTGCGACATTAACACCATCAGAATATATTGAGTTTCGTGATTCACTCGGTCAAGCTTCAGGTTTTCAATCGTATCAATATCGTATGATTGAGTATGCACTTGGCTATAAAACGCCACACGCATTAAAAATTTATGAAAAGGATCCAGAATTACATGCACGACTTCATAAAGCGCTACATGCACCAAGTCTATATGATGTCGCGATTCAAGCATTAGTAAAAGAAGGATTCCCTATTCATAAAGATGTGTTAAACCGTGATATTACGCAGCCTTATGAAGAAGATGCAACAGTAGAAGCAGCATGGTTGGAAGTGTATGCGGATGTGAAAAAATATTGGAATTTATATCAGCTTGCTGAAAAATTGATTGATATTGAAGACTGGCTACAACAATGGCGTTTCCGTCATATGAAAACAGTAGAAAGAATTATTGGACATAAAATGGGTACAGGTGGATCCTCCGGTGTTTCTTATTTAAAGCGAGTACTTGATCAACAATTCTTCCCAGAGCTTTGGAATGTTCGTACGAAATTATAAAAATAAACCTGTCAGTTCATTATGGCTGACAGGTTTATTTTTATTTGAGCACAATTATGTTTAAAATGAAGGAACAAGATATAATAAATGGAGTAACTATTTAAATGGAGGTAAAGTTTTTGGATTTCAAGCAACTAGAAAATAAATTCGAAAAGAAAAAAGTGAATACATTTCTTGTTTATCAAAAAGGGGAATTAACAACGGAGTATTATAAAACACCCGAATGTGCAAATAACTTATATAAAATAAATTCGATTACAAAAAGTATCGTATCTTTATTAATTGGTATTGCAATTGATAAGGGCTATATAAATGATATACATACATCAATTACAGAGTGGATTGAAAATGTACCTGGGGAAAAACATGATTTAACGCTATATCACTTATTAACAATGACTACTGGTGAGGACTGGAAAGAGTTTGGGAATGGAGTAGTATTCCCAAATGACTTTGTAGAATCAGAGAACTGGGTACAGTACATATTAGAAAAGCCAATAATTGAAGAACCTGCTACAAAAATGAATTATAATTCAGGTTCTTCTCATTTACTGAGCTATATTATTCAAGAAGCTACTGGAATGTCGACAGAGCGGTTTGCAAAGAAATATTTATTTGATCCATTAAAAATTAACGAATACGAGTGGCAACAAGATCCGCAGGGTATATATGTAGGTGGCTTCGGTATGAAAATGAAATCTACCGATTTATTAAAATTAGGAAAATTATGTTTGCAAAATGGATATTGGAATGAAAAAGAAATTGTATCAGCGAAATGGTTAGAAGAATCAAGTAGGGCGCAATTTGAAACATATGAACATGTCGGCGCATATGGATATCACTGGTGGGTATTACATAACGAAAGATTTCACATACCGTATTGTATATATTTCGCTATGGGATACGGCGGACAATACATCGTTATCATTCCTCAGTTAGAAATAGTAGCTATTATAAGTAGTCATATGCCAAAACGTGGGCTCGTTCCGTTAAAATTATTTATTGAGCATGTACAGGGAAATTCTAATTATATATAAGAAAAGGAGGGAATGTATGAAGGATGAAAAAATTTTATCTTTATTTAGATTCTGTTTAAGTCTTCTAGTATGTAGCGCCATTATTACGCAATTCATAATTAGGGCACAAGTGAAACCGTTTAATCCAGTTAACTTTTTTAGTTTCTTTACGATCGAAAGTAACATTTTAGTTGCATGTATTCTCCTTTTAAGCAGTATCGGAACAGCTACATTTGGTCGCTCAGAACAGTTTAGTATACTTCGTGGTGCAGCAACGGTATACATACTTACGACTGGACTCATTTATTTTTTATTATTAAGAGGGTTAGAAGAATCACTTCAAACGGCAATACCATGGGTAAATACGGTGTTACATTATATCATGCCAATTGCTATGCTTTTAGATTGGATATTAAATCCACCAAATAAGAAAATCGCTTGGAAACAAGCTTCAAGTTGGCTCTTATTCCCGTTTTTTTACGTTGTATATAGCTTAATTCGTGGTCCAATCGTGAATTGGTATCCTTATCCATTTTTAGATCCGAGAATAGGTGGATATGGTAGAGTACTTTTATACAGTATAGGGATAGCAGTTGTAATTGGCACTATTTGTATATTGGTAAGATTTTTAGGGAATCGATATTTTAGAAAAGAATTTTAGAAATGAAAGAAACCCGGCTGTTATGAATCTAAATAGCCGGGTTTCTTTCATTTTATCTACTCGTCTTCTGAAACGACATTTTAATAAATTTCTCCGTCTTCGTTTCAAATTCCACATCAACAAAAACACCATATTCTTTTCCGTCTTCACGTAGCCACAATTTGAATTTTTCAACTGTTATTTGAACGGTTTTTGGTTTTCTACCTATATGAAGGTAATCAATAATCTCTGCTTTTGGGTACTGTTCTTTCGTTTTCTCTACAGCAAGCTTACCCCATTTTGCATACGGCGGCTGCGCATGAACAATTGATGAGCCTGTATATACATTTGAACATGTTGTTAGGAACAGAAGGACGAGTGCGACACGCTTTAACAAATTCTTCATGATGAACTCCTTTTATCCTTTTTTTATATTGTTTACATTTTCTTTCTACGATATTAGTTTGGATTTTTTTGTCTTCTTTACATAAAAGCGAGGCTTTTACAAAACATAACCAAGAAATCATTTACATAATTAAGGAGGGAAAATTATGCGCCAAAAAGCTATGTTTAAAATAGCGGTTTTACTTGCGTTCATAGGACTGTCTTTAATGGTCAGTAGTATACAACTAAAGAATGTAGAAGCATTTTCTAATCAAGTCATTCAAAGAGGAGCGTCGGGCGAAGATGTCATTGAACTGCAATCTCGTTTAAAATATAACGGATTTTATACGGGAAAAGTAGATGGTGTTTTCGGATGGGGTACATATTGGGCACTTCGGAATTTTCAAGAGAAATTTGGATTACCCGTTGATGGTTTAGCTGGAGCTAAAACGAAGCAAATGCTCGTGAAGGCAACGAAGTATGACAAATCAACTGCTAATAAAGGAACGACAACGAATAAAGGAAATAGTGGTGGCACTGCACAAGAGAATAAACCACCTCAAAATAAAGGGACAAATGTTCCGAACGGTTATTCTCAAAATGATATTCAGCTGATGGCAAACGCAGTATACGGAGAATCACGTGGTGAACCGTATTTAGGACAAGTTGCAGTAGCTGCTGTTATTTTGAACCGTGTTACAAGTGCGTCATTCCCAAATACTGTTTCAGGTGTAATCTTTGAACCTAGAGCATTTACAGCGGTAGCCGATGGACAAATATATTTAACACCAAATGAAACAGCAAAAAAAGCAGTTTTAGATGCGATTAACGGATGGGATCCAACAGGAAATGCTTTATATTATTTCAATCCAGATACTGCGACTAGTAAATGGATTTGGACTCGTCCACAAATTAAAAAAATCGGTAAACATATTTTCTGTAAATAGAGCGGAGGTGGGACAATGTTACGAGGTATTATCATTGTATTATTAACAGTCGGTGTAGTAGGAACAGGCTATTGGGGCTATAAAGAGCACCAAGAGAAAAATGCGGTTTTAATTCGAGCGGAAAATAGCTATCAACGTGCATTCCATGATTTAGCATACGAAGTCGATTTATTACACGATAAAATTGGCACAACACTTGCGATGAATTCACGATCATCTTTATCACCTGCATTAGCGGATGTATGGCGTTTAACATCTGAAGCTCGCTCAGATGTAGGACAACTACCTTTAACATTAATGCCATTTAATAAAACGGAAGAATTTTTAGCGAATATCGGTGATTTCAGTTACCGTGCAGCCATTCGTGATTTAGAAAAAGAGCCGTTAAATGAGCAAGAATATAAAACGCTACAAACTTTATATTCAAATGCAGGAAATATACAAGATGAACTAAGAAAAGTACAACATCTTGTTTTGAAAAATAATTTACGCTGGATGGATGTAGAAATGGCACTTGCATCAAATCGCGATCCAGCAGATAACACAATTATTGATGGATTGAAAACTGTAGAGAAAAACGTAACATCATATTCTTCTACAAACTTCGGACCGACCTTTACAAGTGCGCAAAAAAATAAAAAAGGCGGATTTGAAGCGGAAGGAAAGGCAATTTCTAAAGATGAAGCGGCGAAAATTGCCAAATCGTTTTTGAATTTAAAAGGAAATGAAAAAGTAGATGTAGAGAAAAGTGGAAAAGGTGCGAAAGAATCCTTCTATAGTGTGAAAATTAAAGATGAAGCAACGAACAATGAGTTCTATATGGATATTACCGGAAAAGGCGGATATCCAATTTGGGTTATGAATAACCGCGAAATTAAAGAACAGAAAGTTAGTTTAAACGATGCAGGTAGTAAAGGTTTAAAATTTTTAAAGGAACATAAGTTTAATAATATGGAGCTTTATGATAGCTCTCAATATGATAATGTTGGTGTATTTACGTATGTAGTAAATGAAAATGGAGTACGAATTTATCCAGAAGCAATCCAAATGAAAATTGCTTTAGATGATGGTTCTATCGTTGGGTTCTCCGCAAAAGAATACTTAGCGTCACATCAAAAGCGAACAGTTCCATCGGCAAAGCTAACTGCAGCAGAAGCAAGAAAGAAAATCAATCCGGATGTAAAAGTCATGGAAGAACGTAAAGCTTTAGTAGTCAATGATTTGCATAATGAAGTGCTTTGCTATGAATTTGTAGGCACTTTAGGAAAAGATACGTACCAAATATTCATTAATGCTAATAGCGGGGCCGAGGAAAAGGTAAAGAAAATGCAAGCTGTTGAAAAAATTTATGATTAAACCTTAATAGTGAAGTGGTGAAAATAATGAAAACTCTAATATATATATTGATGCTTTGCTTCGTTATAACTGGATGCAGTATTGGAAAAAAAGACAATCCAAACGAAAAGCCGGAACAAAAAAATGTTTCAATGAAAAATGTTAATTATACGAATAAATCAAATAAGCCAAATGAAAAAGCAGCAGATCATTTAGCATCTTTAGCAGCAAGTGTGCCAGGTGTGAATGATGCAACAGCGGTCGTTGTTGGAAAATATGCTATTGTAGGTATTGATGTAAAAGCAAAACTTGATCGAACTCGAGTTGAATCAATTAAATACTCTGTTGCAGAAAGTTTAAAAAATGACCCTGACGGTGCTAATGCAGTCGTTGTAGCAGATGTTGATACGTATGAACGCCTCAAACAAATCGGAAAGCAAATTAAAAAAGGAAAAACAGGTGAAGGTATACTAGATGAATTAGCCGCTATTGTGGGCCGAGTAATGCCACAAGTTCCAAATGATATGATAGAAAATAGAGAAACGAATCCAATTAAAGATAATGATAAACAATTACCAAAAGATGAAGAACAAGAGTTAAGAAAAGAACAGGATGATCAATCAAATAATCATTTGAATAAATGAAATTAGCCTCGTACTTAATTGTACGAGGTTTTTAAATATAATATTAAATATTCAGTTTATTTTTAAGGGAATATATGGTTTAATTATCATGGGAGGGACAACTGTTATGATGAAAAAAAGCGCATGTATATTGTTTAGTTTATGCTTAGGTTTCAGTATGACAGCGTGTGAACAGAGAAAAGAAGTGAAAAACCAAACAGCAACTTCTTCTACTGTGATGGAAAGGCAACAGAAAGAGTCTATCAATATAAATCATTTCTCGAGTATAAATGAAGGAATGACTTATACAGAAGTGAAAGATTTAATTGGTTTTGAAGGAGATTTACTTATAGAAGAAGGGGTAGAGCATTCTACACAAATTAAACAAATTTTTGCTTGGAAAGGGAACGATCCAAATTCATTTGTTGAAATTACCTTTTTAGATGGAAGAGTGCATTCAAAAGCACAGCAAGGTATAAGTTAATAAGCTAAAAAATGGGAGAGTTTAGCATGAACATACACACAGGGGAAATTCAATTAGCTCCGTATAAGGAGAAATATAAAGAAGTTATACAAACATTTACTTTACCAAGTGAACAAGTTCAGTTTACATCAGATCCAAGCGCATTACTGGAGAAAGCAAAAAGTGATCATACAAAAAATGTGATTGTTATTTTAGATCACAATGGGGTACCGGTGGGTCTTTT
Source organism: Bacillus cereus group sp. Bce041 (assembly GCF_052646455.1). Taxonomy (NCBI): domain Bacteria; kingdom Bacillati; phylum Bacillota; class Bacilli; order Caryophanales; family Bacillaceae; genus Bacillus; species Bacillus cereus group sp. Bce041. The sequence goes on along the minus strand of NZ_JBQXON010000004.1, from coordinate 252,523 downwards.
CGCATTGGAAACGGGAGATAGAGTAAAGGAGTTCACAGATAATGAGGATGCTTTACTTTTAACGTCATTTTCTATTAATCACAATAGACAAAGAAAAGGATTCGCTAAAAAGTCATTGTTATTATTAGAAGAGTTTGTAAAACGTTATTTTCCAATAAAAAATGAAGTTGTACTTGCTGTGAATGAAAGAAATATTCCTGCACAAAATTTATATGCAAAAGTTGGTTTCCAAGATAAAGGTTTTAGAAGAATGGGACCAATTGGCGAACAAATAATAATGCATTTACCTATAATGAAATAATGAGATAGAAAACTTACTCTTGAATATTCAAGTAGTAGGTTTTTTTATTTTAACAATATATAATATATGTATATAAAATGAAACCGGAATGAAGGATATAAAAAATGAATCAAGATAGAAAATGGAATATCGTTGGAGGAAGAGTGATTAAAACTGGGATTGCAGTTTTTCTTACAGTGTTAGTTTGTGATTTTTTTAACATCCCAACTATTTTTGCTGTAATAACAGCAATTGTTACAATTGAACCAACTGCAACAGACTCAATAAAAAAAGGACTTATTCGCTTTCCGGCCTCAACAATTGGATCGGCATATGCCATGACTTTCACATTTTTCCTAGGCCACCAAGCAATTTCTTATGCATTAGCTGCAATGTTTACGATCGTTACATGTCAAAAACTAAGGTTACATGCGGGAACTTTAGTTGCAACTTTAACTGCCGTAGCAATGATTCCAATTACGGCAAATCATTATTTTACTGCATTTTTAATTCGTTTAGCTACTACATCTACTGGTATTATAGTATCTACTTTAGTGAATTTTTTCATTTTTCCACCCCACTACACGAAAATGATTTTTGGATGTACAGAGGATCTATTTGCTAAAACAGCAAATATTATGGAAGAATGGATTCCTGCATTAGTTGCAGGAAAAGGTGTGAAAAAGGAGACTGCTCAGGATTTATCTAAATTGACTTTATTATTGCATAAGGCGATACAATTTGTTCAATATGAGCAGAAAGATTGGAAATATCATCAACATACAAAGAAGGAAATGAGAAGCTTTTTAACGATGCAGAAGCAAATTCATATATTACAGCAAATCATTTACCATATAGATAATTTAGCTCGGGTATCAATTGAGACTTGTGACTGGTCACAAAGTGAAAGAGAAATATTACAACGAACAATTCATTCTATAATTGCTATATTGAGAAACCGTTGTAATGAAATTGATGAGGAACATTTCAAACTTATTGCTGAATTAGACAAGCAATTTTGGAGTTATAAAAATGATTTAAAAGATTATAAACCAAATCATTATCATCACCATTTTTCAAGTGAATCTATTATTTTATTTGAGGTATTATCTATTCATGATATGTTAGAAGAATTAAAACAAATATCCGAGAAATATGAGTGGGAAAACCGATTCAATTGATAAGTTCATTTTACTGTGGGGGGATAATATGACACTTTATATTGCATTACTAAGAGGAATCAATGTCGGTGGCCATAAAGTAATCAAAATGGCTGATTTAAAACGAGTGTTTGAATCAATAGGGTTAAAACAAGTGAAAACATATATACAAAGTGGTAATATTGTGTTCGAATCTGAGGAAGGTATAAACTTTCTAAAGGACCAAATACAATCTGAAATAAAAAAAGAATTTGATTTCGATGTTCCAGTCATGCTAAGAACACATGATGAATTTATAAATATTATTAAACAATGTCCATATGAAGTTCATTCATTGTTAGAAGGAGAAAGTGTTCATATTGCTTTTTTAGCTAATGTACTTTCTGAAGAAGAGAGTAGTCAATTGCTTACATTTAAAAGTGAACTTGAAGATTGCTATATAGATGAGAAGGTCGTTTATTTATTTTTCAAAAATAGCATTCGAAATTCTAAATTAATGAACCAGTTTCAGAAGTTACATACACCAGCTACAGTTAGGAATTGGCGGACTGTGAATAAATTAAAAGCAATTGTAGAGAGTATGTAAATATAAAAAGATGAGGTTTTCTACATGTAGAAAACCTCATCTTTTTACTTATATTGTTTTGCAACTATGAGTTCGACAATAGGATAAATAAAGAATGAAGAGCAAATTGCGATGAACAGGGGGAGGTTTTTTACTCCATCTAAATTAGCCCCCATAGAAAATCCTTCGGAGAAGATTAATAAAAGGAACATTACAACTACAAGCACAAAATACGCAATTTTAAAGCTTTTATATGTAATTTGTTGTCCCATCTCATCTTGACTTTCTTCTGACACACCGTGGGGATCTCCCCAAGTAATGTGATTAATTAAATTACTAAGTATTAACGAAATAGCAAAAATCGTACCACCTAAAATAGAACCTTCAGTTATGTATTTATATGTGCCATGTACTAGTATTGCAATTAATGCTAAAACAATGATTATAAAAATAGTTTTTTTAGTATTCAATAAATAATTGCCCCCTCGATTGTAAAAAACTCTTTACAAATATAAGTATAAAATTGGAAAAGTGTCATGTCAAATACTTTTTACACACAATATGTAAGTATGCAATATTTTGTTTTTATGATAAATAAAAAATTACAATACATTTGAATGTAAAAGAATGGGCTCGCATATATTTGGAAGGGATGTCAGATTAATTTAGGGGGTAGTTATGTCTATACTTTTAAAAGCTGGTGCAGATGCAGGAAACAACGGTTTGAAGTTAATGGTGAAAGGGCAAGACCCTATTTTTATTCCGAGTATTTATTCTTTATATATAGGTGAGCCTACAGGACTCTTAGATGAGGTAGATGTTTCATTATCTGAATTAGAAAACCACATTGATGTGACTATAAGTTCGCCATCGTTAATGCTAAATAATGTACGATACATCGTTGGAGAAAAAGTTATTCAAGATCAATTAAAAGGTACTGAGGTAGAGAAGAAATCGAATAAGTCAACGGATGAGTTAATGGTTATTACAATACTATCAGGTTTGGCGGTAAGCGCTATGCGTCAAAGTCCAACTTCTAGCCATATTAATATTCGTTATGATTTATCTGTCGCTCTTCCTATGCAGCTTATTACACAAGAAATAGCTGCTGAAAATGCAAAACGTTATATGGGAAATCATAAGGTTATTTTCCATTATCCGAACGGACGCGATGTGACAATTAATGTTTCAATTGAGTATTGTAAATGCCTGCCTGAGGGCGCTTCTGGTACGTGGGGCATTGTATACGATGAAGAAGGAAATGTTGTGAAACATAAAATAGAATGTGAGCAAAATCAAGTTTCTGAAATTGATTTTGTAGATAAAACTCTACTCTCTTTTGATATTGGTGCAGGGACGACAGAAGAAGTCGTTTCATTAGGGGTGAATTTCCGTCCGCAACTAAGTAAAGGTTTATCTTATGGTGTAAAAGAGACGTTACTACAAATCATTACGAGATGGAACCGGAAGTATCCAACTAAAACGATTGATAGTATTACAGAATTCAATCAAATTTATTTAAATGATAAGCATCCGAGAAATACCTTATTAGTTGAGGAATCACAGCCAGCGCTATTAGGTTTAGCAGCACGTGTTGCAACAGATATTATAAATAAAATTGATGATATGAAAGACGATCCATACGTGTTTATTTATGGCGGGGGTGCAGTAATTATTAAAAACAGTTTAAAAATGATTTTAAAGCAAAAAGGACGACTCAAAAATGTAATCTTTGTAGATAATCCGTTATTTACAAATGCACGAGGATTATTAGTTTATACTTGTTCGCCAAAATATAGAGAGCATAAGCAAAAAGAGTTAGGATTTACAAACTTAACGATAAGTTAGTTGGTGGAAGTATGCGATCTAGGCGATATAAACGTGGTGATCGAGTAAAAATCAATATTCATAAATCGGTATCACCTGAAATGCTTGCGTGGCTGAATAAACAATCAAATCCAACTAATTTCTTCTTTTTTGCTGCGCAGCAACTATTTAAACAAGTTGGAGATATTGACGTTTCAAAAGCTTTACCAAGCAGCCATGTTTTCTCATTATATGTGGAGCCTTCATCCTTATTAAAAGTCGAAGTAAACCCTTTTAAAAACATGACACTAGACACAAATACATCCACCGAAAATGCAAAAAAAAAATTATGGGAATCTGTTGATCAATTAGATTGTCCATTTTTTTAAACATAGAAAAATATAAAAAGTCCCCATCACTATACATACGAATACAGTGATGGGTTTTTGTTTGTAACTAGAAGGGGGCACAATTTGTGCCCCCTTCCATTAGTTATTTATCTAAATTTTAGATGTATGTTTAGAAACAGCGTTAATTATGCTTTCCCAGTCATCTGGATGGTTTTCATGGCCTGCCCCTTTAAGAGTTAATAGTACTGAGTTTGGAATTTCATCAATTAGTGCGAGGCCATGTTCAAATGGGAGTGCTGTATCGTCTGTTCCGTGAATAACCAATGTTGGTGCTTGTATGGAGTGAAGTATACCTTCATATGCATCATCACCTTGAAGTAAAGCGTGATTAAACATACTTAATAAATTGTTTGCGCGTTCTATTTCTTGTTTTACTTGTGTATAAACTCTATTTTCATCAAATATTCGTTCTGATCCACATAATAGACGAGATCCTGAAACTAAATATTCTGCCACATCATTTTTATTTGTCCAATCTATACTTGCGCTCTTTACATGATGTTTTAAAATCCTTTCATCCATTGGGGGTAAATCGCGAGTATTATTATCAGATCCTATTACACTAGTCGCTAGTAAAGTTAGCGTCAAAATTCTTTCGGGATGTTTTACAGCGGCAATTTGAGCAATCATACCACCTAATGACATACCAAAAAGATGGGCTTTATCAATATGATAAGCGTCTAATACTCCGATTGCATCTTCAGCCATATCTGTTACTGAATAATTTGAAGTGCCAGGTTCATATGTAACAGAGCGTCCAACATCGCGATTATCAAAGCGAATAACAAATTTTCCTGTGTTCGCCAACTGTTCACAAAATTCTTCATCCCAATATATCATTGAACAAGTAGCTCCCATAATTAATAAAATAGCGGGATCATTAGAGTTACCGAAGCTTTCTGTACATATATCAATACCGTTTATTTTAAATATCTTTTCACTCATAAAGTTAGCCCCATTTCTTTTGAATTTAATTAATAATACAGTTTTGAATAATTCTAAGATGTGTGTAAGATTCTTTTTGAAATTCATCCCGCTATTTGCCGGGCAGTAAGAGCCCGATTGGTGAGGAATGATTAAAGTTTCACTTTATAATGCTTTTTGCATAATTACCCCCAAAAATAAGTATATGGTAATTCAAGACAAAAAATTTTGAGAAATAATTGTATGTTATTAAAATAAACAGCAAGGAGGAGAGGAAATGAAAGCAATCGTTATTGATCGATATGGCAGTGTTGAAGAATTAAAAGAAAGACAAGTTTTAAAACCGGTTGTTAAGAATAATGAGGTATTAATACGTATTTATGCAACATCTGTTAATCCAGTTGATTGGAAAATAAGAAAAGGTGACTTACAAGAACAGTTACGCTTTTCATTTCCAATCACTTTAGGATTAGATGTAGCTGGAGTTATTGAAGAAGTTGGAGAAGATGTAGAGTGTTTCAATATAGGAGATAAAGTGTTTACGAAACCTGAAAATATAGGAAGTGGCTCTTATGCTGAATTCATTGCAGTACAATTAGATTTAGTATCACATATGCCTAATAATATTAGTTACGAAGAAGCAGCTTCTATTCCTCTTGCAGGACTTACAGCGTGGCAAAGTCTTGTAGATTACGCAAAAATAAAAGAGAATGACCGTGTATTCATTCATGCTGGAGCTGGTGGCGTTGGAAGTATGGCAATCCAAATCGCAAAATCATTTGGAGCTTTTGTTGCCACGACTGCTAGTAGTAAAAATAAAGAATTTTTACAGTCTTTAGGAGCGAATCTCGTTATTGATTATAAAAAAGATAAATTTGAAGAACTAGTATCAGATTTTGATATTGTGTTAGATACAATAGGTGGCGAAGTGCAAGAAAAAAGTTTTCGAATTATTAAACCTGGTGGTGTTCTAGTTTCCATTGTTCATGAACCACTACAAAAAGTAGAAGGAATAAAATCAGGATTTTTATGGCTAAAACCAAATGGAAAACAATTAGAAGAATTATCAGCTTTAATTGTAAACGGAAAAATCAAACCAATCATAAGTAAAGTGGTGCCATTTAATGAAGCAGGAGTTCGAGAAGCTCATATTTTGAGTGAAGGACAACATGTTAGAGGAAAGATTGTAGTTAAAGTGGAATGATAATAAAGATTACAGCTTATAGAGTAACTAGATTTGAATAACGAAAAAGCTCAACAATAGATAATATCCCATACTATACATTTTCATTTGCGGGTATTATTTATTGTTGGCTAATGTGATATTGCTTCTAACAAATACTTTTTCGTATTGTATCATGTAATTTCTCTAATCCAATTTCCATATCTTTCTCGTTTAACATTGAATAGCTAATTCTTAATTGGTTATCATTTGTTTCGTAGTTTAATAGACAAGCTGTTCCTGGTAAAAAAGAGACATCTACTTCATTTGCTTTTTGTAATAAGGTAAAGGGATCTATCGAATCAGGCAGTGTCACCCATAAATTAAAACCTCCATTTGGTATTTCAAAGTGTAGTTCTTTTAATGGCGATAATATATCAATTGTTAAATCACGTCTCATTTGTAAAGCTGTACGTAATTTTTCTAAATGGTTTTTCATACGTTCTGCACGTAAAAACGGTAGAAGTGCCTTTTGTGTTAATAAAGGACTACCGATATCCATTGAACCTTTTACTGCATATAGCCATTCAAAAATAGGACCATCGGCAATAAGTGCCGCGATACGCAGTCCTGGTGCTAACGTTTTACTAAATCCTTTTATATATATTACGTGGCCATCCTTATCAAAACTTTTGATTGGGGGCGGGACTATAGCATCCTCAAAATATATTTCTCCGAAAGAATCATCTTCAATAATAAAAAATTGATATAGCTCCGCTAGTTCTATAAGTTCCATTCTTCGTTCTTTACTCATTACTGTACCTGTCGGATTCTGAAAGGTGGGATTCGTATACAATAAAACGGGATTTTTACTTTGACAAATATCATCAATTAAGTCGGAGCGAACTCCATGATTATCAAGAGAAACGGGAATGATTTGAACACCTTTATTGATGAAAACATCAAGCGCGGCACTGTAACATGGACTTTCTACTAATACGATATCTCCAGGTTTTAATAATGTTTGAGCAATTAAATCAATTCCTTGTTGTGCTCCGCTTGTAATTAATAATTGAGATGGGTCTGTCACTAAATTCTGGTGTTCATATAAGTAATTTACTATTTCAACTCGCAATTCATAATCGCCTTGAACTGGCCCATAAGTTGCTAACAACATCGGATTTTTATCCAGCAATTTATGCATTTCGTCTGCCAAAAATGGATTTGGTAACAGACGGGGATACAGAATTGCTTGTGAAAAATCATAATATTTACGGTGTTTATTCATTGCATATTGAGAACGCATAACATTAATAGATCTTGATTGTTGCCATTTATACGGTATCGGTTTGAAATCTTTCTTTACACGTTTATATATGTAAGCACCTTTTCCTTGTTCGATGCGTATATACCCTTTCGTTTCTAACTGTTTATAAGCTTTACGAACAGTTAATACATTGATTTGTAAATCTGTGGCCATACAACGTAAAGAAGGAAGGGATTCACCATGTGAAAGCATACCACTTTGTACTCTTTCAACAATTTGCATATATATTTGCTTGTAATACGGTATGTTTGATTCTTTACGCAATACAATCTTCATAGGTTCACCTATTTTTCTTTTTAATTTAATTAAAGTGGAAAATATATAGGGAATCAACTACAACTTGAAGTAACTGTTATATGTACCGATACACTGTTATACACCATAGCCTCTATACTCATTTTAAGAGTAAAAAGGAGGAAGTAAAATGGTCATTTTTAATTACATTTTAGTATGTATTATTTTCGGGACAACATTTTTAACGATTAAAATTGGAATTGAAGCAGGAGCGCCACCGTTGTTTTCAGCAGGAATTCGTTTCTTTTTAGCGGGTATAATCCTTATGATTATTTTTAAATTAAAGCGAAAAGAAATTATGCCACATATATTTTCAAAACGTATTATGTATGCTGGATTTTGTTTAACATTTATGACATTCGCAAGTTTATATTGGTCAGAACAATATATTTCTTCGGGATTAGCTGCTGTTCTTTCTGCTACGGGACCAATGATGATTTTATTAATACAAGCAAAGAGGAATAGGGAGAAATTACAAAAGGAACAACTCGTTGCTTTAGTTATTGCACTAATAGGTGTTATATTTGTTTCTTTACCAGGAATGCATCAACAAGTAAGTTTCATATGGAGTATTGCTTGTATTGTTTTAGTTATAGGGGAGCTATTTTACGGAATAGGCTCTATTCGTTCGAAAGAAATACTGTCAGATTTATCAAATGTATCACCATTTCTTATTAACGGTATTCAAATGTTTTATGGAGGGATTTTACTACTAATCGCATCTATTATTGTAGAACAACCAAATGTAACCGTATTAACTTCATGGAGTGTGCAATGGCCTATTTTATATCTCATATTTATCGGATCGATTGGTGGACACGGATTATATTACTGGCTCTTATCAAAAACAAATCCAATATTTCCATCGACGTGGTTATATGTATCACCATTAATTGCAATAATTGTGGGATATATCATTTTAGGAGAGCCTTTAAATCCTACAATGGGAATGGGGGCTTGTCTTATATTGATTGGTGTATTTTTGGCCAATCGTTCAACACTACGGACTTATTTCAAAAAAGGGCGGTTATTAGAGAAGGAGATGTAGTTTAATAAAGCAACAGCCCTGTATATTACAGGACTGATAAAATCAAAAACACAGTTGGAAAAATAACCAACTGTGTTTTTGATAATTAATTCACTTTTTTAATAAAGCCTTTATAATGACGTTTTACAAGCTGGCTTTCTAACGTCTTCATAGTTTCTAGTGCTACACCGACAATGATAAGTAAGCTTGTACCACCAATTTGAGCAGAAGGTGGTAACGTAGCAATTTTCGTGAATACGAGCGGTAATATAGAAATAGCACCTAAGAAAATTGCACCGATAAATGTTAAACGGTATAGAATTTTAGTTACATATTGTTCAGTTGCTTTACCAGGACGAATACCAGGAACATATCCATTTTGCTTTTTCAAATTCTCAGCCATTTGTTCAGGATTTACTTGAATAAATGCGTAGAAGTATGTGAAAGCAACGATAAGACCGACATAAAGTGTCATTCCAATTGGATGTGCGAAATCAAGATTTGCAACTAACCATTTTGATACGCTTGAATCAGGGAAAAGTTGCGCAATTGTACGCGGCGTCATTAAAAATGCAGAAGCAAAGATAACTGGTATAACACCAGCACTATTTACTTTAAGCGGTAAATGAGTGTTTTTTGCTCCTTGATATTGAGTGTTTCCTGAAACAGCTTTTGCATATTGGATCGGTATTTTACGTACAGCTTGTTGAATGTAAATAACACCAACAACTATCGCTAAAATTACGAGTCCAATTAAAACAATTTTTATTATGTGCATAAATAGCTGATCGCCAGCATTTTGGAATTGTTGTAAATAAATTTGATTTGCAACATTTGGAATCGCGGCAACGAGACCTGCGAAGATAATCATCGAAATACCATTACCAACTCCGTTAGCGGTAATTTGTTCGCCTAACCAAAGTAAAAATGCAGTACCTGCAGTTAAAACTGTCGCAATAAATAAGTATGTAGTCCAGCTTTGATCTGTTATTAATTGTCCACCTGCTATATTATTAAAGCCATAAGACATTCCGATGGCCTGTATGAATGCGAGAATGATTGTAAAGTATCGAGTGAATTGAGCTGATTTCTTACGGCCCATTTCTCCTTGCTTTGCCCATTCCGAAAACTTAGGTATAACATCCATTTGTAGTAATTGTACTATGATGGAAGCTGTAATATATGGTGTAATACCTACAGCAAAGATTGAGAAATGTTGCAATGCTCCTCCACCAAATACGTTTAACATACCTAGAACGTTAGCTTGATCTTGTACTTTTAATACCTCTGCGTTAGTATGAGGAACTGGAATAAACGTGCCAATTCGAAAAACGATTAACATCGCTAGTGTAAAAAGGATTTTCCTTCTTATCTCAGCTACTCTCATGAAATTTGAAATCGTACGAAACATTATGTCGCCTCCTATATTTTTATCAGTAAAAAACTGATTATTATACCCTATGAAGTAACCACAAACCTCCTTCCGCACTAAATTCATTTGACAAATGGATTTTCATACACTTTGTAGTTTTCACGGATATAAAAATATAAGGTGTTATATAAGCGACCTATACACTTTACGTAATCATTCAATACCCATAATATATCGAATAAATTAACAAATGTACATACATACGCATTAAAAATGAATAAATAGGGTCATTTTTTACATTTATTTAATGATAAATTGATAGGACATTATTATTCAAGATTGTTATACATGTTATAAAAATAAAAGCGAGCCATTATGATTTATAACTAATATTCATTCAAATGTGTCAGCTAATAGCGTCTCCCAATCTTTAAAGGATAATTTATCAGTTATATGTTTTAGTGCGTTAGGTACAACAATATGACAAATAAGTTCTAAGCTATTACCATCTGGATCAATAAAATAAACAGATGCATTACCTTGATGTGGACGGACAAAGGGTTCAATAGATTCATTACTCCCAAACGGAACAGCTTTAATTTGAAGTGAGTGTAACCAATGTAATGATTCTTTTAAATCCTCATAGGAAACTCTAAATGCAATATGACGTAAAGAAGGATGATATTTTGTTTCGTATTCAGAGCCCGCCCATAATCCTAGCCAACTTTTCCCTTCCTCAATCCAAAAGAATGCTGTTGATTCATCGCTCCAGGCTAACTTCAACCCTAGTTTTTCATAAAATTCGATAGATTGTTGTAAATTACTCACTGGTAAATGCGCTTCGTATATTCCTTTAATCAATTAAAATCCTCCACCTTTTTATTTTCTTACAATTAATATATCGATTTAAAAAGAATGTAAAATCAAATAAAAGTATGAAAGTACATACTACTTTAGTAGTAATAGTAATCAATTATATTTCAATTCAAATTCATCTCCCGCTGATTAAAGTTTCACTTTATATGATTAGAGAATTCTTTTTATTTAAGAAGGAATAAATGTTAAAGAAAGCTAATTAAACAGTGTACATATTTATAGGGGAGAAGATATAAATGAAAGTTGTTATAAAAAAATTACCACCATTAGAAGTAGCGTATATAAGACGAACTGGTAGCTACTTTGAACCGCAAGATCACTGGGGAAAGTTACTGAATTGGTCAATTGAAAATAAACTGTATCCACCAGAGCAATCATTTATCGGAATATCATTGGATAATCCTGAACTTGTTGCAAGTCATAAGTGCCGGCATGATGCATGTGTTACGATTCCTGAAAACTTCGATAAAGAAAAGTATCATGATGTGCAATTTAAAAAATTAGATGGAGGTACATATGGTCTATACCAGTTCTATGATGAACCTCATAAATTAAGTGAAGCGTATCAATACATGTATGTAGAGTGGCTACCAAATAGTGAGTATGATGCAGATTATGATAGAGATAATTTAGAGTTTTGCTTAAATAATGTTGCTGAAGATCTAGACGGAAAGTTAAAGGTTGATTTATTTGTGCCAATTAAAAAGATATAAAAAAACAAATAAGTTCATTTGTGGCTTTAAAATAAAATTGGAATAGTAGTGAAAGAAAAACTTTTTTTGAAGATAATATCTCTAGCGTAGAAATTTAAGTATGTAGGTTGCAATGAAAGGAGAATCCATATGGATACATTTGTAAATGACAAGTTTTATGAAACGAGAGATCAATTATTTGAGGAAATTACTTTGTTGAGTGATGCTCAATTTAATAGGAAACCAGATAAGGATAAATGGAGTATTGCACAAGTTTGTCATCATTTAGTTTTATTAGATGAGAGAGTGATAACAGTTATTTCCTCAGGGTTAAAAAAGTTAGATAGTACCCAAAATGAGCGTAAAGAAATTCACACTATTTTATTAGATAGAACGAAAAAGTTTATAGCTCCAGAAATGATTGAACCAAGTATAGAACCATTTGAAGTGGAGCAAATGCTCAATATGCTAAACGAATCAAGAAAAGAATTGATGCGTTTCCTGAGTACAATAGAAGATGAGTCTATATTAGCGAAAAAATCAGTGATGCATCCAGCTCTTGGAGAATTATCCCTTGATCAGTGGATAGAATTGATCTATTTACATGAACAGCGTCATATTTCACAAATAAAAGAGATAAAATTGCTTTGTGAAATTGAAAAGTAAAAATTATTCCCTATTTATTGATACGTATTATAAACAGGGGAAACGGTTGATTCATATTGATTCAGAAGAAAACAAAAATAGAATGAAATTAGTTGAAAGTGACCAATAAGCTTAAGAAAATATGAAACTATCCGATTTTCTGTATAAGTGTAACCCCGTCTTAAATGAAGAGCGGGGTTATTTTTTTGAAAGTACACTTCACACGCTTAAGGAAGGAGTATTCTGTCAGAAAACGATAAAATACAATTCTGTTAGGGGATGTATGCAATTTATTCTCTTTATTTTTGCAACAGAACCACCTTCAAAATTATCTTTTGTAGTTGAAGTTTCCTGAATAATAAGTTACATTTTTAAAGTTCAAGCAACTTTATGAAAGTACAAAAAGGGGAGAAATATTATTATTATGCAAAAAATGAAATGGAAGAACTATGTATGTTACTTTGTAATTTTATTACTGCTTGGAACGGCAGTAATAGTCAAACCATCTATCTCTAAGGCTGAGGAATCTGAAGTTAATATTACATTGTTAGGTACTGCAGATATTCATGGTAGATTTATGCCTTGGGATTATGCGCTTGATGGAGCAAATATGAGTGGAAGTTTGACGCAGCTTTATACGGTTATAAAGAAGGTCCGTCAAGAAAATCCAAATACCATATTAGTAGATGCCGGGGATACAATTCAAGGAAACTCAGTAGAATTATTCAACGATAAGCCACAATCGCCAATGATGGTAGCGATGAATACAATGGGATATGATGCCTGGGCATTTGGAAATCATGAATTCAACTTTGGATTAGATACATTGAAAAAAGTTAGTGAGCAATATAAGGGAAAAACGTTAGCAGGAAATATTTATAAGGAAAATGGAGAGCGCTTTCTTCCTGCATATACAATTGTAGAAAAAGGTGGAATTAAAGTTGGGATTATTGGTATGAATACACCAATGATTAGTGATTTTGAAAAAGGGACAGATCACTTAAATGGTTTAGTGGTGAAAAATCCGGTAGAAGAGACGAAAAAGGCAATTAAGGAATTAGAAGGTAAAGTAGATGTAATGGTAGGAGTTATGCATATGGGACTAGAAAATGAGAATGGTATCCCTGGTACTGGTGTTCAAGATATTGCAAATGCTTGTCCGGAACTAAACGCTATTTTTGCGGCTCATATGCATAAACTTGTAAAAAAAGAAGTTGTAAATGACGTAATTATTACAGAACCAGATAAATATGGAACACATATTTCACGTATTGACCTTACTTTTACAAAGCAAGATGGGAAGTTGGCTTTAAAAAATAAAACTGCTACCGCTATACCTGTAAAAAATGCTGATGGAACAACGATATTATCCGATCCTACACTTGAAGAAACATTAACACCTTTTCATGAATATGCGAGAGGAGATGCAAATGTTGTAGTCGCTCAATTAAAGGGTAGAAATCTTGTTCCTGAAAATGAAATAAAGGGTATTCCAAGTGTTCAGATTCAAGAAACACCTTTATCAGATTTCTTTCATGAAGTTATGCTCTACTACAGTAAAGCAGATGTAGTAGCCCATCAAATTGATAATGATTATGCCCGTTTAGATACAGGTCCTATTAAGAAAAAAGATATTGCGTACAATTACCAATATGCCTTGGGAGAAATTACAGTATATAAGATTTCTGGAAAAGATTTAAAAGACTATATGGAATGGGCAGCAGGATATTTTAACTCATCTCGTGCCGGAGATGTAACCGTTAGCTTTGATAAAACCCGCCGTGCATCTAAATACAGTACGAACGATTTCTTTGGAGGCGTAAAATACGAAATTGACTTAACAAAACCATATGGAAGCAGAATTACAAATTTACGCTCTATTCGTACAAACAAACCAATCAAAATGAGCGATGTTATGACGTTGGGAATGAATGCATATAGAATGGAGGCTCTTCAGGCAAAAGGTGGAGCTTTAGAGGGGCGTAAGTTTGAACAAATTTGGTCATCTAAACAAGAGAATGCATTTGGAGAAACAGGTGGAACCATTCGTAACCTTGCTATTACATATTTAAAAGAGGTAAAGAACGGTGTATACACACCAAAAGTTATGCATAATTGGAAAATTACTGGTGTAGATTTACATTCTTCAGAGCATAAGGCGGTAGTTGATCTTGTGAATAAAGGGATTTTAGAAATTCCAAAAACAGAAGACGGAAAATACACAAATATAGCATCTATAAATACGAAAGACTCAATTTCAAAAGAAGAGATTATATTACTCTCACAAAAAGCAAATATTAATCCAAATCAGTTTAATCATGTAAAGACAAAAGGTGAATTTTACAAAAAACTTAGTAGGATTACTAAAAAAATATAAATTATAAAATTTCTTATAGTAATTGTTATTTTAATAACATTAAACCCACTCTTACAATAGTAAAGAGTGGGTTTTTATGTTGTTATTTAGAGGTAAGTATACTTTTATTACAATGAATATAGATAATTAATAACTAACCAATTGGGTGAGCACCTATAAGGACTCTCTTTTATTCAAATTAATGTACATATGTGTTCCGTTCATTATTTATAATATTGACCACAATTTATGTAATTTTGCATAATGTTACATAAATTGTGTATTTTCTCTTTTTTTAGACATTAATAGACAGTATACTTTGTACAAGCTTTCTATTTCAAAAATTATACGAGGTGAAATAATGAAAAACAAAAAGACATTAACTAAGGTAGCATTAACAACAGGATTAGCTTTAACAGCTGTGGCACCATATGGGGTAGGTCATGCAGAGGAAACAGATCAACTACAAGTTCAAATTCAGGAGGAATCGTTCCGTTCGGGTGAACTTACACAGCCGTCACAAAAGGCACCAGAAAATGTAGTAAAGGATGCACTTAAGGAGAAAACAGAACAAGCTCTGTCCCAAAAACAAGTCAATGGAGAAGCAGGAGTAGATTATAAAGTCCTTCAAAAACGTGGTTCGTATGATGGAACTACACTTGTGCGTATGCAGCAAACATACGAAGGAAAAGAAGTATATGGACATCAATTAACTGCACACGTAGATAATAAGGGTGTTATTAAAAGTGTTTCAGGTGATAGCGCGCAAAATTTAAAACAAGAAGAATTGAAAAAACCTATTAATCTATCAAAAGATGAAGCAAAACAATATATTTATACGAAATACGGGAACGATATCAAGTTTATTTCTGAGCCAGAAGTTAAAGAGGTTATTTTTGTTGATGAAAATAATGGACAAGCTAGCAATGCATACCAAGTTACCTTCGAAGCTGCAACACCAAACTATGTTTCTGGTACTTATTTAGTAAATGCACAAAATGGTGATATGTTAAAAAATATGGTACAAGAATCTAACTTAAAGGCCAGTGACAAACTAGTTGGAGCTTTAAAGAAAAGTAAACAAAGCAGTCTTACATCATTAACCGGAACAGGAAAAGATGATTTAGGTATTAATCGTTCATTTGGTATCTCTAAACAAAGTAATGGCAAATATGCTCTTGCTGATTATACAAGAGGGCAAGGCATTGAAACATATGATGTGAATTACAGAGATATTACTAAAGAAGAAAGCTATTATCCTGGTACATTAGCGACAAGTACTTCGGCAACATTTAACGATCCAAAAGCAGTAAGTGCTCATTACTTAGCAACAAAAGTATTTGATTTTTATAAAGATAAATACAAGCGTAATAGCTTTGATAATAAGGGACAAAAGGTAGTTTCAGTTGTACACGCTTGGGATTCTGAAGAGACGAATGATCCGAAAAATTGGCAGAATGCATTAAGTGCTAATAATGGAAGTATGCTTGTATATGGCGATCCTATTGTTAAAGCATATGACGTAGCTGGACATGAATTTACACATGCTGTTACTTCTAGCGAATCTAATCTTGAATATTACGGGGAATCCGGTGCGATTAATGAGGCGCTATCTGATATTATGGGAACATCTATTGAGAAATACGTAAATAATGGAAACTTTAACTGGACAATGGGAGAACAAACGGGATCTGTTTTCCGTGATATGGAAAACCCAGCTTCTGTTCCATCTTCACTTGGAGTGCCTTATCCAGATGATTACAGTGAATTTAACGATTTTAATGGATGGGATCAAGGCGGTGTTCATTTTAATTCAAGTATTATTAATAAAGTTGCGTATCTGATTGCAAAAGGCGGAACTCATAACGGAGTAACTGTTAAAGGAATTGGTGAAGATAAAATGTTTGATATTTTCTATTATGCAAATACAGATGAGTTAAACATGACTTCTAATTTCAAAGAATTGAGATCAGCATGTATTCGAGTGGCAACTAATAAATATGGTGCGAATACAGCTGAAGTTCAAGCAGTTCAAAAAGCATTTGATGCAGCAAAAATTAAGTAATTTAGAAATATAGTTATCATTCATATATTAATACATTATGAAAAACAGCTAATGTCATTTTAAGGATATTAGCTGTTTTTTACGTGGCAATGTATCGTTGAAAATAAACTGACTAAGCAATAATGAGGCACTTTATCTGTAAGAAGTTGTGACAAATAAATAAGGTTTAAAATATATAAAAACAGAAAATTAATAATATATTGACCTCTTGATAGAAAGTCTATAAAATGAAAGCGATAACAAACGATTGCTTTAAAATGTTTTCCCTGATCTTTTAGTATTTACAAATATATGAAGGCATAAACAAATCTATTTTTTTAAGTACTAATGCAAACGTTTTCGTATTAAAAGGTCATTGAAATACATACGTGAAAATAGCCGATATGGAGGTGAAGTAAAAGAGATTTCTAGATTAATTTAAGCAGTGTTATTCAGTGTAAGCATAATAAATCGTTAGTAATATTTGAAGAAAGGGTGTATGTGATGCAAATTACAAAAAGATTAATTAACAAAACAGTTTTATTACTTACTTTAATCGTTATGTTATCATCTGTTTTCTCCTTTCAGAGTGTGAAGGCAGTTTCAAATTCGAAAACAACTGAAATTATCATTCATTACAAAGAAAAGCTTGGAAATACAAAAGACTGGAATCTTTGGTTATGGGGAGAAAATGCAAATGGTACATCTTATCAATTTACTGGTGAAGATGAATTTGGAAAATACGCTAAGATAAAAATAGACGGTGACTATAATCGTGTAGGATTTATAGTTCGAACAAATGAATGGGAAAAAGATGGTGGGGATCGTTGGATTGAAAATATAAAGGACGGTCGTGCTGAAGTATGGATCCTTTCGGGTGATGAAAAAGTATATAACTCTAAGCCTTCATCGGATCTCTCAATTCAAAAAGCAACTATTGATGGTTTCCATGAAATTACTGTAACGACTAATGTCCCGTTTAATATTAAGGAAAAGAAAATTGAAATTGAAGGCATTAAAATTAAGAATATTACTCCTTATGATATAAACAGTGGCGATATTACTAATAAGGTCAAAATAATTACGGAACAGAAAATTGATTTAAAACAAACATACAAAGTTAAAATAGAAAACTTAGCTGATACGAATACTGAAATTGGTAAAGTCATTCGTAGCGAAGAATTTGATAATTTATTTTATTATGGTGGTAACGATTTAGGAAATACATATACTCCGCAACATACAAAGTTCCGTTTATGGGCTCCTACTGCAAGCGAAGCGAAGTTAGTTACATATAAAAAATGGAGCGATAAAATAGGTGCTGAAATAAACATGCAACAAGGTGAAAAGGGAACTTGGACATCAGAACTAAAGGGGAACCAAAAAGGGCTCTTTTATACGTATAAGGTCAAAATTGGTGATAAGTGGACTGAAGCGGTTGATCCATATGTGCGTGCTGCTTCTGTAAATGGGGATAAAGGTGCAGTCGTTAATTTAGAAGAAACAAATCCGAAAAAATGGAAAGCAAACAAAAAGCCAAAATTTAAAAATCCGGAAGATGCTATTATTTATGAGTTACATGTACGTGATCTTTCCATTCAACCTGAAAGTGGTATTAAACAGAAAGGGAAGTATTTAGGTGTAACAGAAAAAGGAACAAAAGGGCCAGAAGGTGTAAAAACAGGACTTGATCATATAAAGGATCTCGGTGTTACTCACGTTCAGTTTTTACCGATATTTGATTATGCTTCTGTAAATGAAGAGACTTTAAATGAACCGCAATATAACTGGGGATATGATCCTAAAAATTTCAACGTTCCAGAAGGCTCCTATTCTACAAATCCTTATGAGCCGACTGTGCGAATAACTGAATTAAAGCAAATGGTTCAAACACTACATGATAATAATCTTCGAGTGGTGATGGATGTAGTATATAACCATATGTATAACGCTGCTGAATCTAATTTCCATAAGTTAGTTCCAGGTTATTATTATCGTTACAATGAAGATGGAACATTTGCAAATGGAACCGGTGTAGGAAATGATACTGCTTCAGAAAGAAAAATGATGAGGAAGTTTATGGTAGAGTCCGTCACATATTGGGCAAAAGAATACAATTTAGATGGATTCCGTTTTGATTTAATGGGTATTCATGATTATGAAACGATGAATGAAATACGTAAAGCTGTGAATCAAATTGACCCTTCTATTATACTACACGGAGAAGGCTGGGATTTAAATACACCTCTTGCAGCTGAGCTGAAAGCAAATCAAAAAAATGCAGAGAAAATGAAAGGGATTGCACATTTCAACGATGATATACGTGATGGATTGAAAGGTAGTGTATTTGAGGAGAAAGAAAATGGATTTGTAAATGGAAAGCAAAACATGGAAGATCGTATTAAAAAAGGCATTACAGCAGGTATTGACTACGATACAAATTCGTCTACTTATCAAGATCCGGAACAGGTACTAACTTATGTGGAAGCGCATGACAATCATACATTATGGGATAAACTTGAGTTGACTAATTCAGGTGATAACGAAGAAGTGCGAAAACAAATGCACAAATTGTCTTCTTCGATTTTATTAACATCACAAGGTATTCCATTTTTACATGCAGGGCAAGAGTTTATGCGGACGAAATACGGTGATCATAATAGTTACAAATCTCCAGACTCAATTAACCAGATGGATTGGCTGCGCCGTGCAACGTTTAATAATGAAGTAGATTATATGAAGGGTTTAATAGAATTACGCAAAAAGTACTCAGCTTTTCGAATGACATCTGCAGAGCAAATAAAAACACACGTATCATTTATTGATGCTCCCAAAAATACTGTAGCTTATATAATAGAGGGGAATAAACATGAATACTTTACAGTGGCTCACAATGCAAATAGAGAAGCTGTTGAAATAACACTTCCATCGAAAGGGCCTTGGAAAGTACTAGTAGATGGCAAGCAGGCGGGAAGTAAACCACTTTATGTTGTCCATGACAATAAAATTAAAGTTCCTGCATTAAGTTCCATTGTTTTAAAATCAGAAAAACCAATTAAATAAAAGCGAAGAGTGTGGAAATAAATACTGAATTGAGCAAAGTTAATAAGGATTGCAAATGAAAAAAGCGAAGTGAAGATTATTCTCACTTCGCTTTTAAAGTTAATGTAATATAATTTCACATACTGTAATTATATTACAATTTAATAAAAGAAATAAGCAATAGATTATTTCTTTTATGACAGTAGGAGGAGAAGATATCTTTGAGTTTATTTATAAAATTACCTGAAATACATTCGTAATTCATATAATGTTTATTATATATTCGAACATATAACGAACTAGATGTTCGAGTTGTATTAACTCCTACAAATCGTTTAAAAATAACAAAGGCGTAAAAAGTATATGGAATTAAAATAGAGAAAAGACACCATTCAAGGTGTCTTTTCTCTATTTTGAATATGAAATGTAAGTAACTCGATTGTATGTAATAGTATGTGATATTTTCACACTAACTGATTAAGAAAAATTTAAAACTCTTTTCTTAATCTATTTGTAATAAATTACATCATAAAATTTTATCGATATAATAAATAAAACTTTCTCAACATTATTTGATTTAATAACTATATTCAACCGCTCTCCAATCCATTACAATAATTTCACATTGGAAATACATGAATATTCTCAATGTTATAAATGGTTTATACCTTATAGGATTACTATGGGAAAGGATGTGAAATATCCAAAAAGAAATCATTTTTTATGATGAAATAAAAAATTTTAATGAAGAAAAAGTTATTTCATTATTTTCAATTTTCGTTAAAGTGCATGTATTTATAATCACTATGAGACAAGGAGCAGAATCCGAAAAAATTTTTGTAAATTAGAAAAT
The DNA here is from genome assembly GCF_052646455.1 of Bacillus cereus group sp. Bce041. Classification (NCBI taxonomy): domain Bacteria; kingdom Bacillati; phylum Bacillota; class Bacilli; order Caryophanales; family Bacillaceae; genus Bacillus; species Bacillus cereus group sp. Bce041. The sequence goes on along the minus strand of NZ_JBQXON010000004.1, from coordinate 231,688 downwards.
TGCATTTCAAAAATAAGTTAAACGTTTATGGAGGGTTATATGAGCGAGAAAATTTATTACTGGTCTCCGATTAAGCATTGGGAGAAGTTGCATAATGAAGTTTTGATAGGGGAAATGAGATTTACAGGTATTCTGTCTGAGTGGTTTCCAGATTTTTATTTTATGGCTCAAAAAGGTGTGAAAATTAGTGAACTAGTAGAGCGCTTTTCGTTAGGAAATGTAGAAGAGACACAAAAAAACATAGAGCTCATGATAAAAAATCGTGTGTTAGTAAGTAATATATTACACCCAAGAGAAGTATTTTCTTCACAAGAAAAGATTTTTTCAAATCCATATAGCAACCAGATTCGCTTTTCTAAAGAAAAGTTAGATAAGTATATGAGTAAACAATTAAATCGCACGCACGTTGCTGCACGGTCGACCGAAATTCAACTTGAAACAACAAATGAGCTACCTACTATAATCAAGGAACGTAGGTCTTGTCGTCAATTTGATATGGAAAAACATATTAGTTTTTCGGAATTTTCCCGATTCTTATCAACTCTAAAACAGGTTAGGGAAGAAAAAATATACTATCATTACGCAAGTGCAGGCGGGCTCTATCCCATTGATATCTTTGTTTATGTAAAACCAAAACGTATAGAGGATATGAAAGCTGGATTTTATTATTATAACCCATCAAAAAATAGTCTTGTGATTGTAAACAACATTGATCAAGTAATCAAAAGTGATCATGAGTTAATTAATCAGGATTTATTTACTCAATCTGCCTTCTCAGTTTATTTGGTTTATAATGCGAACGCTTCCATCCCGAAATACGGTTCAGATGGATATTTATTTGCTTGTATTGAGTCAGGCATTATCACTGCTACCTTAAATATGGTTGCTGAGACATTAAATTTAGGGGTTTGTTCAGTCGGTCATATGAAATTTGAAGAGATTCAGCAATTTTTATGTTTGGATAATCATCAAGTGTTTCTCCATGGGCTTGAAGTTGGCTTGAAAATTAACGAGTAGAAGAAATGAATATTAGGGGGATAAAGATAAAAATGCAAATTAAAGATCGAAGTTCGATTCATGAAAATAAAGAAGTAGAAGCGTTTTGGAAGGAGCAATTATCTTCCGAGATTCTCGATTTTTCTGTATTTAAATTTAATAGCGATTACCGACTAAATAAAGAAACACCTTGTGAATACGTTCAAGTCATAGTGAATGTAGAATTTAGTAAAAGTATACAAAAAATAAGTAAGTCTCAAGATTTATTATTATTTAGCTGGTTTCAAGCCGCTTTAAGGGTTTGTTTGGCACATTATACAGATCAAGAAAGAATTACTATTGGTATTCCTATAATTGAAAAGAATCTTGAACAAAGTGATAATCTTAATAAGTTGATTCCTTTAGGAAGTGAAATCCAGCCGCATCACACCTTTAAACAATTAGTAAATGAGATTGAACAAACGACTTTATTCGGGTATGAAAATCAGGAGTATCCGCTCTCTGAATTATTAGTTAAACACAATTTAACTCCTTTTCAAATTGTAATCGGGATGGAAGGATTACATAATGAAAATTCGCTAGAAGAATACGCAGAGAATAATTTAGCCCTATGGATACGAAGAAAATGGAATGAAATACATAATGAATTTGAATTTCAAATTTCTTGCAAGTCCCGTTCATTCTCTTCTTTGCAACATTTTGCCAATTCGTATTGTTATGTTTTAAAGCAAGTTTCACAAAATCCGAATTTGGCATTGAAAGATATTTGTATTATTGCAGAAGAAGAAAAAGAGTTGTTAGAAGGATTGAATACTTTTCAAACGGGCATAGACTTGTTTCAATCATTTCAAGATTTGTTTGAAGCGCAAGTATTAAAAACTCCAGATCAAATTGCTGTTGTTTGTAATGATCAATCTTTGACATATAGAGAATTGAATAAGAAAGCGAATCAATTGGCTTCGATTCTTCAAAGTAAAGGTGTTTCAAAAGAAAGTATTATTGGCGTTATGGTAGATCGGTCATTAGAAATGATTATTGGTATGATGGGGATTTTAAAAGCAGGAGCAGCGTATTTACCAATCGACCCTAACTACCCAACTGAACGAATTGAATATATGTTACAAGATAGTCAAGCAAAATATTTACTTAGTAAGCGAACAGAGGAAGTATTGCCACAATTTGCAGGTGAAGTACTGTATCTTGATAAAGAATATCTTTTTCAAGGTGAAGAAAGTAATTTAGTACGAGAACATAATCCTAATGATTTAGCTTATGTTATTTACACATCAGGATCGACAGGAAATCCAAAAGGGGTAATGATAGAACAAAAATCGCTAGTTCATTTTTTAAATGTAATGAGAGAAAAAGTAAAAGCTAATCAATCATTCTTGTTTCTTGCTAGTGTATCTTTTGATATTTCCTTGTTAGAAATATGTCTTCCTTTAACGCAAGGTTCAAAAGTAGTAATTGCTACAGAGGACCAGTTTGCAACAAAAGAATTGGCTCATTTGGTCAAAAAACATAAGGTGGATTTATGGGAATCAACGCCATCGCGAATGGAAGTGATTTTGAGTGATCCAGAAGGGGCGATTTTTCTAAAAGATTTAAAATCTATTTTATTAGCAGGAGAATCATTTTCCATTGATTTGGTTGAAAAAATTCGTTGTATCAGTGAAGCAACAATTTTAAATATTTATGGTCCCACAGAAACAACCATTTGCGCAACAGTAAAAGACTTGAGCACTTCCAAAGAAGTTACGATTGGCAAACCTAACCCGAATTATCATTCCTATATATTGAATAAGTATGGCCAATTAAAACCATTTGGAATTCCCGGTGAACTCTGCATTGCTGGCGTAGCGGTAGCACGAGGGTATCTTGGTAAAAATAAACTGACAGATGAAAAGTTTGTACCGAGTCCTTTTGCGGCAGGGGAAATGATGTATCATACAGGTGATCTCGTTCGTTGGTTGCCTAATGGAGAACTTGAATATTTAGGTAGAATGGATCATCAAGTGAAAATTCGGGGGTATCGGATTGAATTAAGAGAAATCGAAACTCAATTAAGGGAATATCCAGAAATAAACCAGGCTATCGTTGTTGATCAAGTGTATGGAAATAGGAAATTATTAGCTGCCTACTATGTATCGGATAACAAGGTGTCTTTTGATGAAATCAGAAAATATTTAAGTGATAAATTACCTGAGTTTATGATTCCTGAAAAAATGATTCAGGTAGAAGAGATTCCATTGAATCCAAATGGAAAAGTGGATAGAAAAAGATTGTTGGATATAACACAAACGGATTATGTATCAATTCCATACCTTGCTCCGCGCAATGAAATTGAACAAAAATTAGTGCGTGCATGGGAAAAAGTTATGGAGATCGAGGGAATCGGTATTCATGATAATTTTTTTGCATTAAAAGGAGAATCTATTAAAGCACTTCAGGTAATTAATTTATTAAGAAAAGACGGCTTAAAAATAAGTACAACAGATTTTTTTAAGCACCCCACAATCGCTCAACTGAGTTCTTGTGTAAAGCTAGAGCATAAAGAGGAAAACTTTGAAAGTAGACCAACTCATGTTAAAGATTTGTCTAAGCCATTTTCCTTAACAGAAGTTCAGACAGCGTATATGATAGGACGGAATTCACAGTTTGAATTAAGTGGTATTTCCCCTCAAACATATTTTGAATATGAAACAGCTTTGGATATCAATCGTCTTTCAAAAAGTTTTCAAAAGGTAATTCATCGTCATCCAATGTTGCGAGCTGTAATTTTACCAGAGGGAAAACAGCAAATATTACAAAGCGTTCCTGATTACGAGATTGAAATAGTGAGTCTCATAGATTTAGATGATAGGAATCAACATGCTCGCTTACAAGAAGAGCGTTCTCGAATGACTAACCATGTATTCCCTTTGGGGCAATGGCCTTTGTTTGAATTGAAAGCTTTTCTTTTAAAAGAAGACACGTATTTATTATGTTTTCGATACGATGCTTTATTAATGGACGGAGCAAGCATGAACATTGTTGGACAGGATTTGTTGCATTATTATTATAAACCAAATCAAAAATTAGAATCTTTATCTTTTGATTTTCAAGATTATATGTTTATCTATGATGAAATGGAACAAAGCGAAGAATATAAAACAGCAAAAGATTATTGGACAAGTAAGCTTCCTGACTTTCCGTTTGCACCATCTTTGCTGTTAAAAAAGGATCCAGCAGAGATTGCTACTCCTAAATTCCAATCACTTACAAAAATCCTGGATAATAAAAAATGGACAAAGCTACGAAAGTTAGCACAAGAGAAAGAGGTAACGCCTTCCGCTCTACTTTGTACAATATATGGTGATGTGTTGGCACATTGGAGTAATCAACGTCGATTAGCAATTAACTTGACTGTATTTAACCGTTATCCTGTTCATGATGAAGTAGAACAGATTGTTGGAGATTTCACATCACTTATTTTATTGGATGTTGATGTAAAACCAGAGCAAACTTTCTTTACTAGAGTAAAAGAAACGCAAGCTACTTTATTAGATGGCCTTGAACATCGTCATTACGATGGAGTTAACTTTATTCGAGATTTTACTCGATATCATCAAATGACGCCAAAAGCAGTTATGCCAATCGTTTTCACCTCGATGTTAGCAGGTGCAGGTGCTTTCTCTTGGGAACAACTTGGTTCTCTTCGCTATATTCATGCTCGGACTCCACAAGTGTATTTGGATAATGTAGTAATTGAAAAAAATGGAGAGTTATTAATTAGCTGGAACTATGTTGAAGAGTTGTTTGATGTTGATGTAATAGAAGCAATGTTTTCCCAATTTGTTGACTTATTGGAACAATTGGTGAAACAAAGCGATATAACATCTTTGCAGATGAAAGAATCGGATCAAACTTTAATTAAGCAATACAATGAAACAACAGAAAAAATACCTTCAACTACTCTGTATCAATTATTTACAGACCAAGTAAAACGTACACCGGATGAAGTAGCAGTGGTATTTGAACAAGAATGGTTAACATACTCGGAACTTCATAAACGTTCTAATCAAATTGCCCACTTCTTAAAAGAGCAAGGTATTGGTCTAGGTGACAAAGTGGGTCTTTTAGCAAAAAGGCGAGTTGACACAATTGTTAATATGTTAGGTGTTTTAAAATCAGGTGCCGCTTATGTTCCGATTGATCCCGATCATCCTTTAGATCGCCAAACATATATTTTAAAAAATAGCTCATGCAAGCTTTTATTAGAACCTAGTCTTTATGAAGAAAATCATTTGTCATTTTATACAACAGAAGATATGCCCGCTATTGCTGGTCCAGAAGATATTGCCTATATTATATACACTTCAGGAAGTACAGGAAAACCAAAAGGAGTAATTATTACTCACCAAGCGGTTACAAATACTATTCAAGACATAAATCAAAAATATGAGGTGAATGAAGATGATCGTATTATTGGTATCTCTTCCATGTGTTTTGACCTATCTGTATACGATATTTTCGGAGCTTTAAGCACAGGTGCAATGTTAGTAATGATTCGTGATCCGAGAGACATGCAAGAATTAATCCGCACTGTCGAACGTAGAGGGATTACAATTTGGAATACAGTGCCTGCAATCATGGATTTGGCATTGGAGCAAGTAGGTTCTCATTTTGAATATCCTTCTTTACGTTTAGTTTTACATAGTGGAGATTGGATTCCGCTTTCTTTACCAGAAAAAATAAAACGACATTTTCCGATTGCAGAAGTAGTCTCACTAGGAGGGGCAACAGAAGCATCGATTTGGTCAATTTATTATCCGGTCAAACAGGTGGAATCACATTGGAATAGTATTCCATACGGGATGCCCTTGGCAAACCAAACGTATTATGTGTTGAACTATGAAAAGAAAATGTGCCCTGTTGGTGTAATTGGAGATTTATATATCGGGGGAGTGGGCCTTGCTAAAGGATATTTAAATGATGAAAAGAAAACAAATGAAGCGTTTGTGTCACATCCTGATTTTGGTCTTATATATAAAACAGGGGATTGTGGAAAAATGCATTCTGAGGGATATATTGAATTTTTAGGCCGCCAAGATTACCAAGTGAAAATTCAGGGATATCGAGTAGAGTTAGAAGAAATCTCTCATTGTCTTCTAACTTATAAACAAGTCGAACATGCTGTCGTAATTGATCAAACAGATGAGAACGGAATAAAATTTTTAGTTGCATATGTGGTAACTGAGCAAAATATTAGTACAACAGAACTACGAAAGCATTTGCAAGATCACTTGCCAGATTATATGATTCCTTCTTATTTTGTTTATTTGGACCAATTACCCCTGACTCCAAACGGGAAATTAGATAGAAAAGCGCTCCCTACTCCGGAGAAACAAAAAAATGAAGTATTTATTGCCCCAAAAACTGAAATGGAAAAAATATTAACTAGTATTTGGCAAGAAGTACTCAAAATAGATCAAGTTGGAGTAAATGATCATTTCTTCGCCTTAGGTGGAGATTCGATAAAAGCGATTCAAGTGTCCGTCAGACTGTATCGACAAGGATTCGAGCTTGAACCAAAAAATATATTTTCATTTCCTATATTAAGGGACATGGTTCAATTTGTTAAAAAGCTAGACCAGTTTTCAAGTTCACAAACAAATGATGTAAACATAATGAACGATAATAAAGCTACATTACTAAATGTTAAAGATAAACAACTTAATCAACATACACTTAACAAAATACAAGAAAAAATGCCGGATATAAAAATAGAACGTATTTACCCGTTAGCACCTTTCCAGGAAGTTATTTATGAGCATGCTACGAATGAACCTGATACAAATGCATATTTTGAACAAACAATTTGGGCACTTGAGGGGGAGCTGGATATTAAACTCTTTATTCAGTGTTTCCAACAATTAGTTGATCGTCATGATTCTTTAAGAACAATAATTGTGCAAGATGAACAAGCAAAACCTTGGCAAGCTGTTCTATATGATGTTCAAATAAATTCAGAAATAAAAAACTTGATTGAGATGACGAAACAAGAACAGCAAGAATTCCTAAAACAGTGGATGAATGAAAATTTAAGTCGAGGATTTAAAAATGATGAACTTATGACACGTCTCTGTATATTCCAACTAGGTAATAACGAGCATAAAGTAATTTGGAGTTCCCATCATCTATTATGTGATGGTTGGAGCGTCAGCATTTTGATAGACGAATTATTCCAGCTCTACGAAACTACAAATGCCGGAACTACGGCGGGGTTACCCATGGTAAAACCTTTTGAAACATTTATAGATTGGACTTTGGCACAAGATCATGAGAAAGCACGTCATTTTTGGCGAGATTATTTATCAGGATACAATCAGAAAATTAGTATTCCTAAAAAGAAAGTCCCATCTAAAAGTGAAGGGTTAAACTTCACTTTTATGGATTTAACATTAGACAAGGATTTGACTGATCAGTTACAAACATTTGTAACTAAAAATAATATAACTATGAATACGGCATTACTAGCTGTATGGGGAATATTGCTTGGCAAATTCAACGGAACGAGAGAAGTAGTATTGCCTAACCTAGTATCAGTCAGACCTCCCGAAGTAGAAGGAATTGAAAATATGTTCGGTCTGTTCACAAATGTTTTGCCTATCCGATTAGCATGGACAGAAACGCAATCTTTTGTGGACTTCCTGCAAAAGGTACAACTAGAGACATTGAAATGTAATGAGTATGCATACTATTCATTTGTTGATATACAAAAGCAAAGTGAATTAAAAACTGAGTTGACTGACCATCTTTGGGTTTTTGAAAACTATCCAACTAATCCAGCAATCTTTTCTTCAAATGAAAACAGACATTTTGCTATCACGGATTACGAAGTTGTTGATGAGCCACATGTAAAGTATGGAATTATGTGCTTCCCTGAAGAAAGACTTACAATAAAGTTTGGATATGATCAAACGGTATATGAAACAGAGAAAATACAGGAAATATTAAATCACATCCAGGGGTTAATCAACACGATTCTTCAAAATCCAATACAAACAATTTGTGATTACAAATTATAAAAAATGAAAAGGCGAGCAAGAACTCGCCTTTTTAAATAGAATAGGAGTAAATCAAATGACAAAAAAATTACAGTTATCAGCCGAAGAAATGCGTCAGTTAGGATATCAAGCGGTTGACTTAATTGTTGATCATATGAATCATTTAAAAAGTAAACCAGTTTCAGAAACGATTGATAGTAATATTTTTAGAGACAAGCTAATTGAAACGATTCCGGAAAACGGATCTAATCCAAAAGAATTACTTCATTTTCTTAATAACAATGTGTTTAATCAAATTACTCATGTGGATCATCCTCATTTTATGGCTTTTGTGCCAGGTCCTAATAATTATGTTGGTGTATTAGCAGATTTTTTAGCAAGTGGGTTTAATGTATTTCCTACAGCTTGGATAGTAGGTGCAGGTGCCGAACAAATTGAATTAACGACAATTAACTGGTTAAAATCAATGCTAGGATTCCCTGATTCAGCTGAAGGATTATTTGTCAGTGGTGGTTCCATGGCTAATTTGACTGCACTTACTGTAGCGAGACAGGTCAAGCTGAATAATGACATAGAAAATGCGATTGTTTATTTTTCTAACCAAACTCATTTTTCTGTAGATCGAGCACTTAAAGTATTAGGTTTTAAACAGCATCAAATTTGCCGAATTGAGACAGATGAAGACTTAAAAATTTCAGTTAATACTTTAAGAAAACAAATAAAAGAAGATCGATTAAAAGGGAAAAAACCATTCTGTGTTATTGCTAATGCAGGGACAACGAATTGCGGAGCGGTGGACTCCCTCGATGAATTGGCTGATGTATGTGGTGATGAAGATATATGGCTACACGTGGATGGGGCTTATGGGGCTGCAGCAATTCTCAGTGAAAAAGGAAGGGAGTTATTAAGTGGAATTCATCGTGCCGATTCTTTAACGTTAGACCCGCATAAATGGCTTTTTCAGCCTTATGATGTTGGTTGTGTACTTATTCGAAATAGCCAATATTTAAGTGAAACATTCCGTATGATCCCAGAGTATATTAAGGATACAGAAACTAATATAGAAGAAAAAGTGAATTTTGGGGAGCGTGGAATTGAACTTTCTCGTAGATTTAGAGCATTAAAGGTATGGCTTTCTTTTAAAGCATTCGGAGTTACAGCTTTTCGTGAGGCAATTGATCAGGGCATTATGCTAGCTGAACAAGTTGAAGAGTTTTTAAGGAAAGAAAAAGATTGGGAAGTAGTAACACCTGCCCAATTAGGAATTGTTACTTTTCGTTATATTCCATGTGAGCTAACATCTACAGATACAATTCATGAAATAAACAAAAAATTGGTGGAAGAAATTAATCAAAGAGGATTTGCTATGCTAAGTACGACTAAATTAAAAGAAAAAGTAGTAATTCGACTTTGCTCTATCAACCCAAGGACAACAAAAGAAGAAATACTTCAAATCATGATGAACATAAAAGCATTGGTAGAGGAAATAAATACATCGTCTAAACATCTTATATCTGTTTCTCAACCTTGATATATTAGGCGGATTTTAAATATAATAGCCGATTTCAAATGAGAATCGGCTATTATATTTAAATGATAATAACACTCACAAATGTATACTATTTATGAGTGTTTCTCTTGTAATGGGATTAAGCCTCAACCTTAGATACTCGTTTGAACCCAGTTTTTATTGCTTGTACTATTTCGTTCACAGCATAAATAGACACATCGGCATTTGGATTTAACCCTTCAAACCAGTGATAGGCATTTGGATATAAATGAAACTCGACATCAACACCAGCTTGCGCTAGTTTGCTTATATAGGTTAATGTTTCGCTTCGGAATGGATCTAATTGACCTACAAATGTGTAAGTATACGGTAAGTCACTATAATCCTCAGCTCGAGAAGGCGCTGCATATGCAGGGATTTGATCCATTCCATACATTTCTCCTAAATACATTTTCCAGCCAGCTTCATTTGCCTTTTGGTTCCAAACAAATCCTTCTTTAATTTCATTCGCTGAAGGTGTATTATTTCGGTCATCAATCATTGGATATAGTGGCATTTGTAAACAAATTGAAGGATATTTTCGATCTCGTGCTAATAATGATAATGCTGCTGTTAGTCCACCGCCAGCGCTTACTCCTGCAACTCCAATTCGATTCGAATCAATGTTTAATGACTTTGCATTATCAGCAATCCATTTTAAAGCTGAATAACAATCCTCAATTGGTGCTGGGTAAGGGTGTTCAGGTGCTAAGCGGTAGTCTACAGACACGACCACACAGCTAGCTTCTTTTGCAAACCTCATACAAGTATCATCGTTATCATCTATAGACCCTAAGATATAACCTCCACCATGTATCCATAATAAGACAGGTAAAGATTCATGATTTGATTTTGGACGATAAATTCGTAATGGTAACGGATTATCATCAGGCCCAACAATGACTTTATCTATTAAAGAAAGGGAGTCATCAACAACGGTAGGTGGTCTCATTTGAGCTATTCCTTCTCTGATTGATTGCAAATTTTCTGGGCGTAAATCGAGATCCGGAAACATCTCTAATCCTTGTAATAATTCTGGATTTACTCTAGTTTTCATTTTAGCACCTCTATTTGTAATTGTTTTCAAATAAATGAAGTGTATTCTAAGTAGTTTAATTGTGAAAGAACACCACAATTAAATTGTAAATTGGATATGTTATAACGGTCAACAGAATATTCAGAAATTAAAACCTTTCTCAAGAAGGAGTTTCATGCAATTAATAATACAAGTAGCGGATTTAAGAGCAAAGTGTTTTAATGTCGTTGTAATTATGTACATTAGAAAAATTTCTTTTCTAGACTCATGAAGAATTATAAAAAGCAAAATTTTATAGATAGTTATTTTAAAAATAAACAAAAAGAGAAGAACTAACCAATGTTCTTCTCTCTTTTTCATATGTAATTAGGGTATCCATAAATGTAAATACGGATGGTATAGATTAATGGATGAATAATTTATTTTTAAATTAATAACGTAATAAATAAAGATTTTTGTATGTAATATTGCATATACAGGGACCACTGGTGAAAATGCTGACCAATGCTTTTCCACATGGTAAATTAGTTCCTTAGTTATTTATTTTATTTCATTTTCAATCGTGTAAGGCTTGGGGCTAAGATTTACAAAGGTGACTAGTAAAAAATATAACAATATAAGTATAAGATTTTGTACTTAGTAATGTCACAATTTAAGACCTGTCATTGGATAAGTGCGGGGAGTTCAATCGATTTTGAATAAAATTAATAGTATCAGCTGCAATTTTTTTACGTTTAAGAACTATCCCAGCATGCCCACATGTATAAATATATCGTGTAGGTCTTTCCCAAGATTCCCACAAGTAGTCTGTATCCTCAGAATGCACATATAGATCATGCTTACCTGAAATTAATAAAATATTTTCTTTTTTTACTTTTGGCAATGCTTGACTCGGTTCAGTGATTTTCCAATAATCTATTAAATCATCATACGTAACACCATGATGTTCCAAGTCTTCTCTAATAAATTTACCCGGAATTGTATTCCAAATAGAATAAGAAAGTCGATTTGCATAGAAAATGGATGCTAACACATCAATTTCTTCTTCAACAAGAGAGGTTAAGTTAGTAATAAATCCACCTAAACTAATTCCTATTAGAATCAGGGGACCATTTTTATTTGCTTTAATCCATTTAATCAAAGCTCGTAAATCAGCTACCGCTTGTCTAGTTGCTTGTACTGTTCGTTCAATATTTGCACTTACCATATACTCTCCACTGAAAAAGGATTGATCGGGTTTTCTTTCAAAATGATAGGGTAGAGTGAAATAATACATATTCCACTTCAGGCTGGTCATATGATCGTGGAATATTCTTTTCACACGTTCGTTAGAATCCATTCTCCAACCGTGAACAAAGATAACATGAGGTGCATTTTCATTTTTATGTAAGAATAATTCCCCAGTTACAGAGTCGTTGCGTGAATCACCGGATTGAACTGAGCTTTTATATTTGAATTGCCCAGCCATGTATTCCTTTTCCTGTTTTGAATGCTTAATGTCAAAATGAATATGTGATGGTTTTACTTTATAAAAAGATTCTATGTCCTTTATATTTAATGAAGTGTTAGAAAGGGAAGTATACTGAAACGCTACACTTCTTTTTTTGTGTAAATCATATAAGGCGTACCGATCAATGAGTTTTGAAAAAATCAAATTAACCTCCTCCAAAATACATATTGTTTAAAACATGGACAAAATTTATGTTGTAAATTAATTATAAAATATTCTCTTTTCCTAATAGTAGGTGATAAATTTGTATATCATATTATAAAGCTTGCAATAAAATAAAACTATAAATAAATTATACTAAAATCTAAAAAGCAAGTTAATATTCTTATTCATATAAGAGAATATTAACTTGCTTATTTTCGTATTAAAAGATGCACCTTTTAAAGCGACGTGATTTGTATGAGATACAGTAACTATATTAAATCCCTATATTATAGCTATCCAAATAAGTTTCTCTATATTTATTGTATAGAAATTACACAGTAAATATTTTTTGTGCTACATACATTAAATTAATCTTAACCTTTATATAAATTTATTAAACGGAATAACTCCTTACCAATATTCAAAAACGGCTGCGTTTTTGAATTTGTGTTCTAGCTTTTCTGAAACAGGTAAATAACTACACATAAACTCCTTATATCTCTAGTTAAACTACCGATTAGCTCCATATAAACTCTAGATAACCTATATAGAATACAAGATATCAAGGAGGTAAGAAAAAATGAATTTTATGAAACGAGCAATTCTCAGTATGAAAAAAAGGATAGGAACATCATTAATTTTGATGGCAGTTTTTCTGATTGTTACAAATTTGGTTCTTTCAGGTTTTACAATCCAAAATGCGTCAAAAAAAGCAGCGGATGCTGCGAGAAAAAAACTTGGTGCAGATGTTACTTTAGGTCTTGATTTCGACAAATTAGGTCAAAAAGCTAAGGAAACTGGAGAAATGCCAAATCCACCGCAGCTCGATACAAAAGAAACAGATCAATTAGCGAAATCCAAGTATGTAAAAGACTATAATTACATAGCTAACACTTTTGGTATTTCTGATGGACTTAAACTAGTAGGAGCTTCAGAAGAAGAAGGAAAAGGTAAAGCCGGAATGGCGGCTGTGCGAGGCGGTTCAAGCTCTGGTACAGAAATAGATATGAATGCTTCTTTTATGATTGAGGGAGTTCGCAAGATTGCATTACAAGAAAGCTTTAAAAACAGAAAAAGTAAAATCATTGATGGAAAGCCAATAACAGAGCAAATGAAGGATCAGAATGTAGCTTTAATGGAAAAACGATTAGCGGAATTAAACAATTTGAAAGTAGGAGACAAAGTTAAAGTGCAATCAGGGGATAAGAAGGAAACCCTTGAGGTTGAAATTATTGGTATTTACGAAACAAATGAGCAAGCAATGGGTCAACAGGCTCCTCCTATTATGGATCCGGCTAATAAACTATATATGCCGCATTCAACTATGAAAAAATTAGAAGTAGACCAAGGTATAAGTAGTGTTCAAGTCGTGTATTTCTTGAATGATCCACAATATATTGATGCATTTAAAAAAGAAGCAAAAAAATCTAATATTGATTTTAATTATTATAAATTAGATGCGCATGATTCATTGTACAAGCAAATGATTGGTCCTATTGAAAATATCTCTTCGACTTCTCAAATGATCATTTATATTGTATCGATTGCAGGTGCGATCATTTTAGGATTAATCATTATGCTATCAATTAAAGGGCGTCGTAAAGAAATGGGAATTCTATTGTCTATTGGAGAGAAAAAGTGGAAACTGATGGCGCAATTCGTAGTAGAAGTAGTGTGTGTCGCTATTTTAGCATTTGGATTATCCATAACAACAGGAGCTAAAGTTTCTCAATATATCGGGGATAATTTACTTTCGAATGAAATTGCTACTGCGAGCGAAGAAACAGATACCTCGCAACATGGTACTGTAATGATGGCTGGACCTGGTGGTACTCTACAAAATCAAAAAGAAGATCCAATTGATAAAATTGATGTAAGTGTAACAGGAGAAGATGTAGGAAAAATGGGGGGGATTGGACTAGGTATTGCTATAATAGCAACGCTTCTTCCAGCATTATCTATTCTACGTTTAAACCCAAAACAAATTCTTTTAAAAGATGAATGAGGAGGCTCGATATGGAGACGATTTTACAGTTTAAAAATTTGGATTATTATTATGAAAGTAATGGGAAAAATGTAGCGATACTAGATAATGTTAACTTTTCTTTTCAAAAAGGACATTTCTACACGATTTTAGGACCATCTGGATCTGGTAAAACCACAACTCTGAGCTTAGGTTGTGGACTGGATGTCCCTAAAAATGGTTATGTACTGTATAATGGCAAAGATATTAGAAAGATTGGTTTGGATCGATACCGTAATCAAAATGTATCTGTAATTTTCCAATCTTATAACTTAATTACCTATATGACCGCTCTTCAAAATGTCTTAACAGCAATGGAAATTACAGGTGTTAAAGTGCAAAATAAAACAGCAAGAGCATTAGAATTATTAAAGAGGGTAGGACTCACAGAACTTGAAGCGAAACGAAACGTATTGCAACTAAGCGGTGGACAACAACAGCGTGTAGCAATTGCTCGAGCACTATCTTGTAATGTTGATTTACTGATTGCAGATGAGCCGACAGGAAACCTCGACGAGGAAACCGCAATGGATATAATAGAACTGTTTCAAGAACTTGCACATAAAGAGAATAAATGCATTATTGTTGTGACTCACTCACAGGAGGTTGCTAAAAAATCAGATCGTGCAGTGTATTTAAGTAAGAAGAAGTTAGTCATAAATGAAATCTAATATAAACATCGTAGCTGTTTAATTCACATATTTTTCAAAAACTAGACCTTTCAAAAGCTTATATTTGATTTATAATAAAATCAAGCCATAATCAAAATGGTCTCCCTGTACTGAATGTTAAAATAGTTTGTCGTTCCCGTTTTAATAATATTTTTAAAAGAACTTGTAGGATATTCTACAAGTTCTTTTTATTATAATTGGTTACCTATCATGGGATAATTACACATAAAAAGCGGGACAATACCTAGATATATAATCTAAATGCTGTCCCATTTACCTGTGTATCTGTATAGTTATTGTAGAATCAAACCTACAATCATAATTAAACTAAATACTATCATCCAACCAAAGGCACAATAGCCAAAAATACTAATCCATTTAGGTAATTGATTCATGTTAATTTTATTTGTGGGAACTCCTTGCATAGAAAACATCATTTTTTGATCTCTATCTCTATTATTTTGTTGTTCATACATAATATCATCACCTTTCCAGAACTATTGTGCTTATAGTATATCAGCCTAAATAAAATTATGTACAGAATAAGAGGGGATAACATATATATTATGTGGTGAATTTTATAAATAAAGACATTTAATTGCCATGGTTCTAAGCGCTAATCCGTTATAAATTCTGAAAAAGAGCCCTACATAAATAGGACTCTTTTTCTTCAAATATTAAGTTGCTAGATATACATCAGAACCAAGGTAACGTTCTTTTATAATTTGAAGATGATGAAGCTCATGACCAGCAATGATGTATGCTAATGCACGAACTGTAACTTCAGAATTATTCGCATTTCCTCTTTGTGACCAAGCTTCTTTATCTAAGCTTCTAAGTAAATACAGGGTAGATTGGCGAACAACTATTAAATTCTCAAGAAGATCTTGCATAGATTGCTTATCAAAAGCAGCTCTAAGAACATACATATCATCATTATAGCCTGGAAGTTCTGCTGTCTCGCCTCGAGCGATAGATAGCAATCGATACGCCATAATCCGTTCTGTATCTGCTATATGACCCATTACTTCTTTTATACTCCATTTAGTAGGAGCATACCGGAAAAGTCCCTCACTATCAGAAATTTCCTTTAATAAGAGATTCGTTTCCTTCATTTGTTGTTCTAGAATATGTATGATATTTCCGTCTGATACCAAGTTGGTATACGTTGCATAATAGGAGTTATATTCACTTACTTGTGGTCTTATTTGCATACGAATCATCCTTTATGTTTTATGTTTAATCTTTACATATAGCTTACCATAAAAGAATTTTAAATTAATCTGAAAAATGGAGGGAAATATGCATTTTTCATCTTCCTTTTCAGTTTCATAGATGAAATGCATCTCAAATAAGAGAATCTAATTTGCTGCTAAGCGGAATTTCGTTTTTGCTGTTATAGTAAAAGATAAATATGTAAATTGAATACAGTTTGTCACCACTTATGATAATTACCATTTAAGAAGCAATATATATCATTAAACGAAAAGCCTGTTAATAAGTTTATACTTACCACAAAAACAAACAAACTCGTCCTATTTAAAGGAGAGTTTGTTTGTTTTTGTGTTTAGATAATGGAATACTCATGCAAAATTGTACACTATGTTCCATATTTTTTATTGAATACTTTATATCTAGCGTTTCAAGAATTTGTTTAACAATATATAGCCCCAAACCATTTCCTCCAGTATTTCGATTCCTTGATTTTTCAATTCGATAAAATGGTTTGAAAATTTGTTGTATCTCTTCATCTTTAATATTGACACCTGTATTTATAATTTGCATTTCGATTTGACTTTGTTTAGAATCCTCACTTAACTTTATATAGACTTTTTCATTATGTGGTGAATACATAACCGCATTATGGACAATATTTTTACATGCTTTTTCTAAAAGGGCACAATCTGTATAAATAGCAAGGCCAAAGTCAATTTCTTTTATTATTTCGATGTTTTTTTGAGAAGCAAAAAATTCGAGATCTTTTGTAATTGTCCCTATTAATTTTGAAAGATTAACTTTCTCTACTTTTAGTTTGAAGGTGTGTTGTTCTAATTTCGATACGCTTAAAATTTCACGAACTAATTGTTCCATACTTTCAATAATTTGATGATTCTTCTTTAAATATTGATCGCGATTTTGATAAGGGCCAATATTGTATATCATTCCTTCTAAGTATCCTTTCATTACAGTAAGAGGGGACTTTAATTCATGTGCTACAATCGCAAAAAACTCTCTGCGTTTTGTTTCTATTTCTCTTTCTTTTTCAATATCATTTTTTAATTGTTCATTTGCTTTTTTTAAATCAAACATAGCTTGTTGCAAGTTAATAGACATGTCATTCAAACTATTAGATAATTCTCCTAACTCATCTGTAGAGCGAACCTCAATTTTTTCGGAGAAATCTAAATTTGCCATCTTTTGTGCACCTTCATTAATATAAATAAGTGGCTTTGTAATAAACCTGGAATAAAAATAAGCACTCCCTATACCAATAACGAGCACAATGATACTAATATAGGGGAGAAAGCGTACTAAAACCTGTGAAGCTTCATCAATCGGTTGAAATGTAGCAAACACTACAAGCGTTAAACTACCATCTTGAAATTGAATTGGTTTCGTAGCGTTATATGAATTGCTAAGGGTACTTGCATTCTCGAATCGTGTTGCTTTAGTAACTACTGTTTTTTGCGTACCACTTTGAATAAAAGAAAATGAAGGAGAGTAAATAATTACTCCTTCTTTATTTTGAAGATAAAGCATCGCATTATTTTTTTTTGCGTATTCATCAAAAAGTGGTATCGCATCTTGAAACGTAAGATTTTTAGATTTATCAATGATTTCGTTTATCCCTGTTTGAAGTTGATCTGTTTTATATTGCTCATAAAACGTAGGGAGAAAGAAGTATAAAGTTAAATAAATCAATACTGCAAAGGATAACAAAATGAGAGATGTAGTCATAAAGAGTTTGTAAGTAATTTGCTTCATCTTCATGAGTTTCACAATACTATTCATCAATTTTATAACCAATACCCTTTATTGTTTTAATATAAGGGATAGCTAATTTTTTACGTAGATTTTTAATATGTGTATCAATTATTCGTGTTTCTCCAAAATAATCGTACCCCCAAACCTTCTCTACGATATTTTCTCTTGTAAGTACTTTTCTCTCATTTTGAAATAGTAGTTGTAGAATTTCAAACTCTTTTGTCGTTAATATAATTTCAACGTCATTTACATATACTCTATATGCATCCACATCGATACGCACTTCTTTAAATATCAAATGATTATTTACATTTTTATCATAACTTCTTCTAAGTACAGCTTCGACTCGTCTAATCAAAACATGAAATGAAAAGGGCTTTGTTATATAATCATCGATCCCAAGGTCGAATCCTTTCATTTGATCTTCCTCTTCTTCCAACGCAGTTAGCATAATAATTGGTACGTTTGACTGACTTCGAATCATTTTAGAAACTTCAAACCCATTAAGATTGGGCATCATGACATCTAGAAGAATTAAATCAAATGATTGCTTATTAAATTGTGTCATACCCTCTAGTCCATCTGAAGCGACTACCACTGTATAATGCTGTGTCATTAAAAATTGTTTAATTAATTCCTGAATTTCTTGATCGTCCTCTACCACGAGAATATGATAGTTTTTCATAATATCACCTCTGGTAGTCATTATAGCCGTACTATCTGGAGTTTATGTGGAGATACAGTAGTAAACTTCATAGGACGTTTACTACTAAAAAATATTATTAGCTATATTACTTTTTTATGGAGAAATAATTGTTTTAAAAAACTTATCGTATGAATTGATGTACGATTAATATTTACGAAAAACTAATGTATAATAACGTGAATTGTATGTAGTTTCTTAAAATTCGCGAAAATATACTTTTGCTTCTTTACCAAAAGAGGAAAAGGAATTTCAATATAGAAGAAGCTACCGTAATACTAGAGTGTGTGCCAAGAACTTTGGATTTCTTTCATCTAGTTTCTATTTAATCGTTAATCACTACATAACAATGTTCTTGCTAAACCAAAAGTTTAAAGGTACAAACTTGGAGAGATTTATATAATGCTAGAAAGGTTGTGAAATGATTTGATGGGTTATAAAGCGATGCTGTTTGATTTAGATGATACATTACTTGATAGGGATAAAGCAGTAGAGGCATTATTTTTAATTGTTTTAGAAAAGTGTTATGAAAATGTAGATGGTGCGGCTAAAAGCAACATGTTACAGAAATTCAAAGAATACGATAAAAGAGAATATGGCATAAGTAATAAAACGACAGTTTTAGAATCATTGTTTGATGAATTCACGCCAAGGTATAGATTGCCACGCAATTACATCCAAGATTTTTGGAATAATAATTTCCCTAGATGTTTTTCAATAGACCAAAATACTATTCATTTCTTAAATCAAATAAAGAAGCACTGTAAAGTTGGAATTATAACAAATGGCTCAACTCAGAGGCAAAAAGCTAAAATATTTAACACGAATTTAAATAAGTATTTTGAAACAATCATTATTTCTGAAGAAGTGGGATTTAGTAAACCTGATAAACGTATATTCGAACTAGCATTAAATAAGTTAAATTTACAACCGGAAAATACTTTATTTGTTGGGGATGACTTAGAAAAGGATATTGCTGGTCCTCAAAATGCAAATATAAAAGGTGTGTGGTTTAACCCTCAGAAAATCAAGAATACTACCAAAATACAACCATATGCCGAGATTAACACTTTGGATAGTTTGTTAAGTTATGTTACTCCACAATATTTTTATAACAAGTAAAAGTAATCCCATATATATATTAAAAAATATAAAAAAGAGAAACTATCATTAATTTCATTGACCGTATTAGTAAGAAAAAATAGATATTTACAACAAAAAATAGAAGCGATTTTAATAGCTGTGGCTAATTTAATCTATGATTAATACGAAGTTTTGTAAAACAATTTTACTCATACTGTGTAAATTATAAAGGGGTGGTGTATAGTGATAATAAAGTTATTGAATTTTGATTAAAAAAGATAAGAGCCTTACTACATTCTATATGCAGCAAGGCTCTTTAAAGTTGTTTCAAATTATATCCATCTGCTTATGTAATGCTTAAAAAATGAATAATAAAGTTGTTTACTTCTTATTAAACTAACGCCCCCGTTAGTTTAAGTGTAACTCTTCACAATTATTTGATATTATATAGATAAATAGAAATATAAATCAGAATTTAGTTTATAGTTATAAAAATAAGTTATTTATACCCTTATAATTCTTCAGAAAGGAGAGTGTATGAAAAAGACTATTGTTTTTGTATTAACGATATTTATATTATTCTCAGGATTCGCAACACAAAGTTATGCGTTGTCAGATTCGAAATCTGTGGCAATACAAGCATTGCTAGATGATGCCTGTCGTACGTCAGGTGTGCCTGGAATGTCACTCTCAATACTTGCTGATGGTGAAGTGTTCTACTTTTCTTCTGGGTATGCAGATCTTGAAAAGGGACTGTCTGCAAGTGAAAATACACTCTATGAGTTGGCCTCGGTGAGTAAAGCTTTTACTGGTATGGGGATTTTGCTATTGGAAGAGCAAGGGCTGCTATCAATGACTGACCCTATCCAAAAATATTTACCTTGGTTTACGTTAAAGTATCAAGGTAAACCTGTTGATATGCAAAACCTTACACTAAATAACTTTCTTCACCATACCAGCGGCCTAACAAATATTAGACATCTTCAAAATATTCCACAAGGTAATACGCCTGATATGTTGCAAAAGACTGTGGAAACGCTGGTAGATGCAGAATTGGCGTTCTCTCCTGGTGAACAATATAACTATGGAACCGTTAATTATGACGTATTGGGTTTGGTTATTGAGATTGTATCACGACAAAGCTATGAAGACTTTATGAAGGAGCAAGTATTTCTACCCTTAGGTCTTCACCAGACGTATGTTTATAAAGAAGATGCTCAAGCCACTGGACAGTTAGCACAGGGTTACCGTTCTTCCTTTTTTATAACAACTCCATTTAACGCTCCGTATTATACCGGGAATAAACCTGCCGGCTATATCATTTCTAATACAAAAGATATGGCGCGTTGGATGGGCATACAGATGGGTATCGTGCAGGACATACCCGAAATATTTCACAGGGCCATCGAAAAATCACATAGAGGTGATATGTCTGTTTCGGCTGTCAATGATATGTATTATGCGGCAGGTTGGTCGGTAAACGCCGAACAAACGTTTATAGAACACACTGGGGGTAATCCAAATTTTAGTACCAAAGTAGCCATACTGCCAAATGAAAGAACAGCCATCTGCTTACTGAGCAACGGCGCAAATACCAATATAAACCTGGTACTACAAGTTAAAAATATATTAAACGGCAATCTAACTCAGTCATATGAGATAAGTGGCACACAGCTTTTGGACATCATTTTGTCGTCTACCACAATTATTCTTTGCCTATTAGCCGTTCTGTTATTTTTCTTAGGATTAAGAAAAGGGAAAACGAATGAGCAGCAGCCAATGACAAAAAAGAGAACAATCGTAACAATTATTTTCCTAATCGCTACTATTGCCCAGTGTATAATGTTTTTTGCCTTCGATTGGTCAACGATACTTATTTGGCAAACATATAGTGTTCTTACAGCTTTAATTTCGTCAACATTATTAACAGCAAGCATTACTTGGTTTGTATATACTCACCGATTAGATGCCTCGGTCCGAAAATAAGTACAATGTTAAGTAAATAAATCTTAATTTATCGATATCCTTAATTTAAAAAACAGAAGACACCTCGGTATCTTCTGTAATGTCATCGACACTTCTCCTAGTTAAACCCACTTGCTATTTCTTCCACTAACCTGCCTCGTTAGTAGAAGAAGGATTTTTAAACTACTATATTATTTTTTAAATGACTTTATTGTAAATTAAACAACTTTATTATCTCTGTACAGGTGGGACTATGGAAATAAAGAAAGTAGTAATCGATGGAATCAATATTGCGGTCATTAGAAACGATAAGGTATTAATATCGGATGTTCAGTCTGCATTAGATACTATGGCAACAGTTCAAAATGAGGTAGATGCGAAACATATTATTATCCATAAATCTTTAATAAGTGAAGATTTCTTTGACCTAAAAACACGGCTTGCGGGTGATATCCTTCAAAAGTTTATAAACTATAAGGTAAAGATTGCTATTGTTGGAGATTTCTCTATGTATACTAGTAAAAGCTTAAAAGATTTTATTTATGAATGTAATAAAGGAAATGACATTTTTTACTTAGCAACTGAACAACAAGCAATTGAAAAACTAAGTACATTAAAGTAATAATTATATCCTGCTAAATTCCCCCATTTCACTTAGTTCATAATTATATACGATATAGAAGAACTGATGTTTGTGGTAAACTAAGAGATGAATAAAGGGGGAGTTTTTTTGAACAATTTTAATATTATAATCCAAAATTTAAATAATATAGTTTACAAACCTAACAACTTAATGATTACGAATCTAAAAGAAGAAAAGCAAAACGCAGAATATGCCGGATGTTTATTCCACTTAAATAACAAAACCATTCGTTTTAGAAAATCAAAAGTTACACCTAATAAAATTGGTCAATTTGTTTCTTTTTGGGAGAAAGATGAAAATATGCGAAATAGAGCTTTCTCTTATGAAGCTGCTCCTGATTTATTAGTAATCACTTGTATTGCTGATAATAAACTAGGGCAATTTATTTTTCCTAAAGAGATTCTTCTTAAAGAAAAAATATTGAAAACACAAAGTCAAACAGGGAAAATGGCAATGAGGATTTATCCTGTTTGGGATACCACTGTTAGTAATCAAGCTAAAAAGAGCCAAACGTGGCAACTTCAATATTTTGTTGATTTAAGTGATAGTAATAATTTGCCTATAGATAAACTATTAAATTTATATTCGTAGCTTTTGATTTGCCCCAAAAAGAAGTGATTACAAAAAACATGTGTAATGACACCTCCTATGTGAATCGTAATTTTTGTACCGGTACAGTTAAATGAAATGTACATTGTTACAGTGCCCCTTAAAATTTACAATCAGCATATATTATTTAAACTTATAAATTTTTAAGGGGTGCTAAATATGACAAGTTTACAAGATCAGCTTTTCACAAGATTAAATCTTAAAAAACGTAATGATGTAACGTTTGAAGAATTACCTACCATACTCTTTTCGTTTGCGCATACTATACCATTTGAGAATTTAGATGTTATAGCACGAAATACGAATCAAATCTCTCTGGAAAACTTACGAGAGAAAATTTTAACTAGTTCCCGTGGTGGACTTTGCTACGAATTAAATACTCTTTTTTACTATTTCTTAAGAGACTGTGGCTATGATGTACAACTGGCATTAGGTACGGTGTATAAAAACGATATAAATGCATGGGCACTTGAGGATGGCCATATAACAATTATTTTAACTTATGATAATGTACAGTATTTAATTGATATAGGTATAGCTTCGTTAGTACCTCTTGTTCCTGTACCTTTTACTGGCGAGTCGGTTTCTTCAAAAAATGGTTCGTACCGGGTGAGACGGAAAGATACGAATAAAGGAAATTATGTTTTAGAAAGAATAGATGCTGCTGGAGAATGGAAAGTTTGTCATGCTTTTTATAAACATATTATTGATGAGATAGTAGTAAATGATGTTCAAAGAAGAGTGATAGAAGATGAGAAGTCTATTTTTAATAAAGGACCAATTGCAGTAAAGTTGACGAACTCTGGCCATATTTCATTAACGAATACAAGTTTAACCGAAATTATTCATGGGGAAAAAACTAAGCGTGAAATTACAGAAGATCAATATAAAGAGTTTTTATATACTTTATTTGCTATTAAGTTATGAATAATAAAGATAGCCGGTTCTTATTCAGAAGCGGCTATCTTTATTATTTTTGGTGTAAATGGTTTTCTTCTAATATGTTTCGGAAACTGCGGTATAGTTAATGTTTTTAATGTTTCCTCAGCTTCTTCATATGTATGAAAAATTGGTTCTTTTCCATCATCCCCTTGTAAAACTAGCCCTTCATCTCGGATTACATATGGCATAAAACCACCCCATCTAGTAAAGAATTATGTTCTTTTGCAGCAGAATAATACGATTTAAAGTTTGATTTTCTTAATACATATAATACACTAGAACAGTACGAAAAAGTATGTACAATGAATTTTGAATGTAAAGGAAGA
Source organism: Bacillus cereus group sp. Bce041 (assembly GCF_052646455.1). NCBI lineage: Bacteria > Bacillati > Bacillota > Bacilli > Caryophanales > Bacillaceae > Bacillus > Bacillus cereus group sp. Bce041. Next base: position 207,454 of record NZ_JBQXON010000004.1, on the reverse strand, counting down.
TTATTATGTCAGTTATTGATAAATTGAAACTTAATAAGTATACAAATATGGTCGTTATTAACGAACCAAGTGATTATGACATTTTTACAGGTAAAGAAACTGCATTCTCAAAAGAACACGATGCTATCTTTATATTTGTAGAAACGCTTGATGAAATGGTGAAACAAACGAATTTTATTATTAGTAATGAAGAATTACTAATTGAAAAAGGTTACGTATTCTTCGCATATCCGAAAAAAGGTAATGCTCGTTATAGTACGTTTATTCACCGTGATGAGATGTTTCCGGCATTAAACGTTGGAGAAGATGGTTATGTGGGAGAAAGCGATATTAAATTTGCACGAATGGTAAGTATGGATGAAGTCTTTACTGTTGTTGGTTTAAAACGTGAAAAGAAAAAAACAACAAAAACATCTGCTATGAGTCAATGTGTTGCCGATTATGCAGATCGAATTAAAGATGTTGAAGCATTATTAGCTAATCATCCGAATGAACTTAAGTTTTATCAAAGTTTAACGCCTGGATACCAAAAAGATTGGGCACGTAATCTTTTTTCTGTGAAACAAGAAAAAACACGTGAAAAACGTCTAGAGAAAATGATAGAAATCCTTTCACAAGGCTACAAAACAATTGAATTATTCCGTAAGAAGAAAAAATAATGATTAAGGAAGTCACAATGCTGCAACAATTAATTGTGATGAGTACATTGAAAAAAGCATTCCTTCCATTATACTAAGGAATGTTCTTATATTTATATAATTAGCAAAAGAGAAAAGGTGTTTGAAATGAAATCGTATATTGTAGTTGGATCAGGAATTTTAGGAGCGTCTACTGCTTATCATCTTGCTAAGGCAGGTGCGAATGTTACTATCGTGGATCGCCAACAATTAGGGCAAGCAACCGATGCAGGAGCAGGTATTGTATGTCCATGGCTATCACAGCGCCGTAATAAAGCATGGTATAAAATCGTTAAAGGCGGTGCACGTTACTATTCTTCGTTAATTCAGCAATTAGAAGAAGACGGTGAAACTGACACAGGATATAATCGTGTAGGTGCAATTAGTTTACATACTGACGAGAAAAAGTTAGATCAAATGGAAGAGCGAGCTTATAAACGACGTGAAGATGCCCCGGAGATTGGTGAAATAACTCGCTTATCAGCTGAAGAAACAAAAAAATTATTCCCAGCATTATCAGACGAATATAGTTCTGTTCATATTAGTGGTGCTGCACGAGTAAATGGAAGATTATTACGCAATGCATTAATAAGTGCTGCGAAAAAACATGGTGCAACTTTCATAAAAGGCGATGCTATATTAGTCCGTGAAGGAAATCATATTACGGGAGTTACAGTAAACGATGAAACAATTTTAGCGGAAAAGGTTATTGTAACTGCAGGCGCATGGGCGAATGAAATCTTGAAACCATTAGGAATTAATTTCTTAGTTACATTCCAAAAAGGACAAATTGTTCATCTGCAAATTGAAAATACAGCAACAGAAAATATGCCAGTTGTTATGCCACCAAACGATCAATATATTTTAACGTTTGACAATGGTCATGTCGTAATTGGTGCAACACATGAGAATGATACTGGTTTCGATCATCGTGTAACAGCAGGTGGTTTACATGAAGTATTCCATAAGGCATTAGCAGTTGCACCTGGCTTAGAAAATGCTACAATGCTTGAAACGAGAGTTGGATTCAGACCATTCACACCAGGATTCTTACCTGTTATCGGACCGCTACCTAACTTTGAAGGAATTCTCGTTGCGAACGGATTAGGAGCTTCGGGTTTAACAGCTGGTCCATATCTAGGAGCGGAACTTGCTAAACTAGCGCTCGGACAAACGATTGAATTAGATTTAAATGATTATGATGTTGCTGGCGCAATTGAATAATATAGGGTACTGCTAACATTTAGGAAAAACCATGCTAAACAAATTCGACAAGAAATAATCAGTTTTTCCTCTGTTAAGAGTAAGCCTGTTTATGAAAAATAAAATTATTTAAAAATAGAGGGCCGACATTATAAACCTGCATTAATAATGTAGAATTGTGATGGCGGCTCTTTATTCATATTGATTTAAAACTTATTTTCGAGAGGAGGTTAAGTAATGAGAGCGCCATATCAAGTATTGATATTTCCTTATATAAAAACTGCCGATTCTATTCAATATGCCATTTTTAACCGAAGTGATTATGGTTATTGGCAAGGAATAGCTGGTGGCGGAGAAGACGGTGAGATTCCTATTGAATCAGCAAAACGGGAAGTGTTTGAAGAGGCTCGTATTACAAGAGAATGTCCATATATACAATTAGATTCTGTGTCTTCACTATCAGTAGAAGATGTAGTTGGAGGATTCCTTTGGGGAGAAGAGGTTTATGTAATAAAAGAATTTTCTTTTGGAGTTAAAGTCCCTACAAAAAACATATCATTATCTAAAGAACACTTCAATTATAAATGGTTATGCTTTGAGGAAGCAGTAACGTTTTTGAAATGGGATAGCAACAAAACAGCATTGTGGGAATTAAACAAAAGACTATTAAAACAATAAAAGTTTTAGCTAACAAAGATAGTAGTGGAACAAGAATTGAACCATTAACAAACCTTTGCTACACTTCTAAACAATGTTTTATAGATTTGGCATGGGTAATGAACGAAGAGAACTTGTACTAAGAAAAGCCCTATACAGTTGACTCTGAAAAAATGAAAATAATTAGAAATATTTTTATATCGTACGGTTTTTGGCTATGAATAACGGAATAAATATTAAGTATTCAACAGTTTAAATAAAACGAGTTAGCTTTTTATTTTAAGAAGAAAGATGACTCGTTTTATGCTAAAATTCGCTTAGTGTATATTTTCGTTAAAATGTGGGTGGGCCCCCTTTTAGCAAAACCGGAGTGGGAATGATGAGTATAAATAGTTTTGTGGGATTGATAAATGACGAATTATTAAAAGAGGTAAGCATCCGAAGTGAGGATGAATTCGAGCCTGTAGTAGTTAAAGATATTCCTAGACTTTGGAAGTGTTTAGGAACAGGTAATTATGCCGCAGTATTCATGCACAGAGAATACAAAGATTGGGTAGTGAAAGTTTACGTGCGAGAAGGAGAAGGAATTGAAAAAGAGTCAGAAGTATACCGAAGAATTGGAAATCATCCTTCTTATTCAAAGCTTATATATAAAGGAGAAAATTTCATAGTATTGAAACGTTTAAAAGAAATTACCTTATACGATGCTATTCATAAGGGTATTAAAATTCCTAAGCAAGTAATACTTGATATTAATGAGGCTTTAGAGTATGCGAGGGAACAAGGGTTAACTCCTTGTGATGTTCACGGGAAAAATGTGATGATGGAAAAAGGAAGGGGATATGTAGTCGATGTATCTGATTTCTTAAAAACAAAAGAAGATAGTAAGTGGAGAGACCTAGAAAAGGCATATTTCACCTTTTATTTTCCTTTCATATATAAATTACCTTTCCCTATTAAAGTACCGTATTTTATGTTAAACATTGTTAGACGTTCGTATAGAAAATATAAGAAGCTTAAAAAGAAATTCAAATTGTAAAAGGACCACATATGTTCCTGAAAACGAGTTAAATTCACATAAATAACTTTAGAAAAATTTCAAATTTTGTTTAGGGGCTACTCCAAGACCTTGGCTTGCTGGGCATGTGGTGTTACCTCAAAAAATAAAAAGATTAGGAGTGAATCCTAATCTTTTTATTTATACATATTTTTGTTAGTTATATCACTATCAATTCCAAAACGGGATATTCTGAATAAATGAAACCGTCAAAATAAGTGTTGATGCGGAACCAGCAGTTACTAAAGTTACTATTTTTCGTCCATTCTGTTCTTTTGAAGGTTTTATAAGTTCTGTAATTAACAAAATCCATATTATGATAGATACTATTGAAATAATATTTATAGACATATGTAACACATCCCTTCGTGTTTTTACATAAATATTTCTGCTTTTATAAAATAAAAGCAATTTAACAAGAAAATATGTAACGCATTAAAAATCAATATTTCCTTGTTAAACCACCTTTTTTAAATAGAAATACGACTGATAAAACGATAACAACAGCCTTCAAACTGCCCCAATATGGATAAATAGCATGATCTGTTAGACTAGCATGCTGAAAAATATTCTCTAAACCGAAAATTCCTATCATGACTGCGAAAAGGAATGAAGCTGATCCATGCGTCCCTTTACGATAGAGGGTAAATAAATAGACTGCGAAAATTAGTGGTAAGATGATTTGTAGTACGATTATCATAGTTCGTCCCCCAGATTATTTATAATTATATTATATACAAAATTGTAATAAAAAGGAATATAACTTATTTGATACTAACAGAACTACTCTAATCATATTCTTCTATAAAAAAGAAGAAAAAGGGGTGTACAGTTAATTGACAAAAGTTAAAGTTAGTTTCCGACCCATTGTTCAAAACGTAAATTTACCAACCGTATTGAAAACAACGATACTTCCAGGTGAATCGACCGAAAGACTATTTATCGCAACCCAATTAGGAGAGATTTTTTACATAGGGAATGGAGTTATAAAGATATTTTTAGATATTCGTCACCTAATTATTAAATTAGGTACATTTGAAGAAGGTGTTTCTAGTAGCGGTTATGATGAACGCGGATTGCTAGGACTTGCGTTCCATCCACAATTTTATCAAAATAGGTTATTTTATCTACATTATTCAGTAGCCGGAACTCAAGGGCCAGGTGCACTTTCTGAACAATTTAAACCGAATCCTTGTGACCCTAAAACAATAAATTTAAAGTGGGTTAATAGAAATACGCAATATGATCACATTGATACTGTGGAAGAATGGACTTTACAACCTAATGGTCAAGCTCAAAAGCGACGAACATTACTGAATGTAAGAAGACCATTTTTTAATCATAACGGAGTCAATAGTTTAAACTTTTCACCTGAGACTGGAAAACTTGTTTTTACAAATGGAGATGGCGGATCAGGTTATGATCCATTTAACTTAAGCCAAGATGATTTAGAAATAGCAGGTAAAATAATTGAAATCGATGTAAGTAAAAATACATTTATAAATAACCCTCCTGTAGTTACACGCCTCGATGAACTTCCTTTATCTATACAAGAAACACTTACAGTAATTGCAAAAGGAGTACGTAATATAACCGGCATTTCATTTCAAAGGTTTTATAATCAATATATCAAATACGCCGGAAATGTCGGACAAAATATTGTAGAGTCTATTTTTTCATTTGTTCAATATAAACCTATACCGGTTACAGAACTTGTTCAAATGCATTTTATGAGGCTCACTCCCAATCAAGATGGGGTTATCAATTTTGGTTGGAGAGGATGGGAAGGGGATTTACCTACTTCTTTTATACGGCATTGTTCCGAAAATCAGACTTTGGATGAAAGAACAATGACTTATTATGATGAAACAATACAAACTTCAGCGAGGCGTATTCTGCCTCTACTTAGTTATTTTCATCAAGATTCCAGACCCGATAAGTTTGGAGGAACTTCCCTTACAGGAGTTCAGCCATATATGGGAAATGCAATTCCAAATTTAACAGGTAGCGTAGTGTTTACTGACCTTGCTAAGAAAGAAGATTCTCGACCGCCAGTTAAAGGTGTTTTAGCCTATACTAGAGCAGGTACAGACGGTAAACATACTGACTTTCATGCTATTGAAACCAATTATGATTTTGGTACGCAAGCAGCTTATTATATGAGTTTAGGAACAAATTTGAATCAAACTAAATTATATTTAGGAGTTTACGGTTCTATGAAAGTAACTGATTTTAACAAAGGTACCATTTTTGAAATTATTCCCTGATACGATATACACTCGTAGTTTAATAATCCAAGGAATTTATTTTGTTTTAAAACGCACAATTTATCCCCCTAAAAGCCTTTTATTATATAGTAATTCATAACAAGTAGAAAGCAGCTCATAAACCACTAGTGTATGAATAATATAGAAAGTAATGAATGAGGCATCTTTAGGGGGAGATATTGATGAATTGGTTTGTACGTTATTGGTATCAACTGATGATAGAGCATGATACGAGCTTTGTTCATAAAAGAAAATTGTCCCTTGCGAATAAGTTAGTACTTACAGCTTTGATGAGTACATTAGCCACCATGTTTCAAGCAGCAGGAAACCTAGTTCCTGGTATAGGTTTGCTCATTAGTCCATTTTCGACATTACCGATTTTTTTTGCTATTTTCTATTCTATTCGTGAGGGAATACTTTCTTATATTCTTACTATTTTTCTATTATTTATTATTGAGCCAAGTGAACTAATTGTCTTTCCTTTTACTACAGGCTTATTAGGTCTAGCCTTAGGAGTATCCTTTTTAAAATTAAAGAGGAGAATTTGGATTGTTTCCTTTTCAGCAACTTGTCTAATTATTGGTATTATGATTGTTCTCGATGTTTTCCGTTTTCCGGTACTTGGTCCTGCTGTTCATACAACTATGGATATAAAAATTATTTTATCAATATCTATAATGAGCTTTCTATACTGTTGGATTTATGCAGGTTTTTGCAGAATAATGATGAATAGATTATATAAAGTGTTGTATTGACAATGGCATAATGAGGATTGGAGATTGAATTCATGACTAACGTTGCAGTTAGAAGACCGAATTTGAATGATGTAGATGAACTATATTTATTTTTCCGTATCGTTATTACGAATACATACAAAAATGAAGGATTGTCACAATCATTGGATGACATAGAAAATGAAATTAACTCAAAAAAGCAGTATTTGAAAAGTGATTTTGATAGTAACGGAGAAGGTCGTTACTTTTTATTAGCAATTGATACAAGTAACGATAAAATCATTGGAACAATCGAAATCGGTCCAGCAAGTACATTGATTAATAGTTGTACAGGTGGTGTACTTAAAAATTTGTATGAAATAGGAACTGTATTCATACTTCCGGAGTATCAGAGAAAGGGAATAGGGAGTTTATTACTACATACAATGTTTCTTACATTACTTAGCAGAGGGATAACAGAATATTGTTTAGATAGTGGATATAAAAATGCGCAAAGTATATGGACGAAAAAGTTTGGAAAACCTAGCTATGTATTGAAAGATTACTGGGGAGAATCCAGCGATCATATGATTTGGAAGAAAAGTTTACATGATACACCTATAATATTTGAATTATAAAATGAAATATGCCTCTGAACATAGCTTTTCTTACTTATGTATGCTATTATTTATCTTTATAATAAAAGAGGACGTGAATGAACTTGATTAAAATTAATATTCCTGAAGCTGATGTTTCAATTACTGAACGTAAACAAGTTATTAAAGGAGACGAGCCAATCATTACTCCAATTAATGGATTTATCGATTTCCACTTGTTCCCTAGAGATAAAGGCGGCATTTTTATGTTTTACAATATTAATGACGAACTTCTTTTCGTAGGTAAAGCTCGTAAAATTAGACAACGTATTAAGAAGCATTTTGAAGATAATGTTTCACCAATTAAAAATCACCGTGATGAAGTATACCGCATTGATGCATGTATCGTAGAAGATCCAACAGAAAGAGAAATTTACGAAACATATATCATTAATGAATACAAAGCGAAATATAACGTTGATAAAGTATTTTACAAATAATCAACATTAATAAAAAGCAATCCTAGCTAATATGCCAGGATTGTTTTTTATTTAGATTTATTCTTCATATCTTTCTCCTTTTTTCAAATGATTAGCAGCAACAAAACAGATTACACCTATAAATATAAGTACAATACCAACCGTTTTATGTTTTCCCTCAAAGAAAGGAATATCTGAAATAACATTTGTCATACATAGTCCTAAAAATACAAGGATAGGGCCCACCCAAAGTAATACATTACCGAATTTTGTGTGCTTCCACATAATAACCCTCCTTAACCCTCTTTACATATATATCCATAAATGAAAAGTAAATTCATAGAGAAATATAGTTTTTTTCATATCGAAAATTTAACCCTCATATATTGGTACAAGCAAAAGAGAAAGGAGACCATCATGAATTGGTTAGAAGCTTTCATACTAGGTATAATTCAAGGTTTAACAGAATTTTTACCAATCAGTAGTACCGGACATCTTTATTTAGGAAGGCATTTGTTCCGATTAGATGAGGCTGGCTTATTTTTAGATACGATGCTGCATATTGGGACTTTACTTGCGGTTTTTATTTATTACAAAAAAGAATTTATATATTTAATTAAAAACCCATTTTCAAAGCTCATGTTATTACTTATCGTTGGGACGATACCTGCAGTTGTAATTGGTTTATTGTTTAAAGACTTCTTTGAAGATATTTCAAAAACAGGAATCACGATCGGTTGGGAGTTTTTAGTGACCGGATTCTTTCTCTACATGGCAGATAAACAAAAGAATGGTCGTAAAAAAATGGATGACATAACATATAAAGACGCATTAATTATCGGTTCATTTCAAGCTGCTGCTATTTTTCCAGCCATTTCTCGTTCTGGAATGACAATTGTCGCTGCATTATGGAGAAAATTAGATCGTGAAACAGCTGCTTACTTTTCTTTTTTACTTTCGACACCAGCCATTGTTGGAGCTATCATTTTGCAATTTGTAGACGTTTTTCAAGGGAAAGCAGAATCTATTTCTAGTACATCTTTAATTGTCGGAACGTTATCAGCAGCATTTTTTGGATACATAGCCGTTTCATGGATGATTCAATATTTAAAACGTCACTCTTTAAAAGTATTCGCGTATTACGTATGGGGATTAGGTATTTTAATTTTAATGTTGCAATTTACTGATGTATTTTAAGTATAATGATAAAGAAGTTAATTAGTTTAAGATCCTGTTTCATTCATACAAGGCAGGATCTCTTTTTATTAAGGGGGAAAATATGTTTAATAAGGCTATCGTTATTGGTGGAAGTATGGCAGGAAAGTTTGCAGCAAAAGCATTATCAACTTCTTTTAAAGAAGTAATCATTATAGAAGCTGGTGAAAGGTGGGATGGAAAGTCTTCGAGAAAAAGAGTTCCACAAAGTAATCATCCTCACGTGTTATTAAAAGGTGGAGAAAACGCAATTGAAGAATTGTTTCCTAATATTACGAATGAATTAATAGAAGCAGGTAGTATCGTAAATAACTTTACTCGTGATTTAAAATGGCATCAATTTGGTTTATGGAAACAGCCATTCATAGGGGAAGTACATATGATTCAACAAAGTCGTCCTTTGCTAGAATGGCATATTCAAAAACGAATACATCAAATTTCAAATATTACTATTAAATATGAAACATTGGTTAAAGGGTTATTGGTAGATGAAAAGCTTAACAAAGTGTGTGGAGTAAAAGTTAAATATTTAGAGACAGACATACAAGAAGAAGTTCATGCAGACCTTGTAGTTGATGCGAGTGGATTTGGCTCAAAAAGTATAGAGTGGTTACGAGAATACGAAATTGAAGTACAAGAAGAGAAAGTTCGTATTGATTTATTTTACGCAACGAAAATGTTCAAACTTAAAGAAAATGAGAAATTAGACTGTTGTAATATGTTAATGTCTCCGAGTTTCCCTGATAACCCTTATGGCGTTCTTATTCAAACGATAGAAGATAATCGTTATTTTGTTACTTTCAGTGGATACGCAAACGAGAAAGCACCACAAACAGATGATGAGTTTTATGATTTTGCTGAAAACCTATCAATTTCTAATGTTACAGACTTCCTAAACAAGGCTGAGGGAATTACTGATATAAAGACATACAAAATTCCTTATCAAGTACGCCGGCGATTTGATTTAGTGAATAATGTACCAGAAGGCTTATTAGTTGTTGGAGATGCGCAATGTCGTTTTGATCCCGTTTTCGGCCAAGGCGTATCAGTTGCTGCTATGGAGGCTCACCAGTTGCAATTACTTCTGCAAGGTAGAAAACAACTTGATAAAACATTTACACAACAATTTTATAAAAAGGCAGCTAATATAATAGAAACCCCATGGGATATGACAACAACGGAAATATCACGTCATCCGCAACTAAAGAGAGAATTAACTACAAAACAAAAATTTCAGCTATGGTATACGAAACAAATATATCGACTATCCGCAAGTAATTCTGATGTTTATATTCGGTTAGTACGAGTGATGAATTTAATTCGTAGTCCATTTCATCTTTTTCATCCGAAAGTGCTACTATCTGTATTACTTAATCGAAAGTAATAGCAGGAATATAATTGATTAAAAAAGAATGTATAACAGTTAGTAAATCTAGAAGGAGAATACGGGATGGAAATATACATAGAGCAACTAAAGAAACAAGATGCTAAGGATTTATTTACGTTTGAACTTACGAATAAATCTTTTTTTGAAACAATGGTGCCAAATCGTGGCTCAAAATATTTTGAATTTGAATATTTCCAAAAACTACTAGACGATTTATTAATAGAACAAGCAGATGGAGATTCTTATTTTTATTTAATTCGTAATGAAGAAAAAGAAATTGTAGGGCGAATTAATTTAGTAGATATAGATACGGAAACTCAAATTAGTTCGCTAGGGTATCGGGTCGGAGAAAAATTTACTAAAAAAGGAGTTGCTACAGCAGCCGTAAAATTAATTTTAGATGTAGCGAAAAATAATGAAATTACTGAAGTTCATGCTAAAACAACTACTAATAATCTCGCATCACAAATTGTACTAGAAAAAAGCGGATTTTCTTCTTATCAAAACGAATCAGATACAACTTCTGTAGAATTAAATGGAGAACATGTGAAGTTTGTACACTATATTTGGAGAAATACTTCACGCTTATAATAAGGAGGACTTATTCATGAATGATTTACGTTATCCAATTGGCCAATTTACATACAAACGTCCTATAACTGAAGAAATGATTGATACATGGATTCAAGAAATTGAAGATTTACCAAATGAACTAACAAAGGCAATTAAAGATTTAGATCAGAAGCAGTTAGATACACCATATCGCGTTGGAGGTTGGACTGTACGTCAAGTAGTTCATCACGTCGTTGATAGTCATATGAATAGCTACATACGCTTTAAATTAGCACTGACAGAAAAGAATCCCACTATTAAGCCGTATAAAGAAGAGAAGTGGGCAGAGTTACCCGATTCAAAATTACCGGTAGATGTTTCACTAGTAATGCTAGATTCATTACATAAAAGATGGGTTAACCTTTTATATTCTCTAGAAATTGAAGATTTAGAAAAGACATTTAACCATCCTGAAACTGGTGAAACAAAACTTGCTGTTGCAATAGGACTATACGCATGGCACGGACGGCATCATACAGCTCATATAACTTCATTAAGAAAGCGACTAAATTGGTAACATGGAGATTACATTAGAGAAGGCGACAGAAACTGATGCAGAAGTTATATTTCAAATGCAAATAGACTCATTTAGCTCTTTATTACATAAATATAAAGACTATGAAACAAATCCAGCAAATGAAACTATTGAAAAAACTATTTTTAGAATAAATAATCCCAGCAGTAATTTTTATAAGGTGATAATAGATTCGAAACTTGTTGGAGCGATATGTATATCCGCAAAAGAACTACCTTATAAATTTTGGATTAGTCCAATGTTTATTCATCCAATCTATCAAGGGAAAGGAATTGCTCAGAAGGTACTTATTTTAATTGAAGAAATGTTTCCAGAAGCACGAAGTTTTGAACTTGCTACGATTTTAGAAGAAGAAAGAAATTGTTTTCTATACGAGAAAATGGGGTATAAAAGAACAGAAGTAATAAAGAAATTAAATGATAAAACTACACTTGTTTATTACAAAAAAGAAAGGTAAAGCATTTAAAATACGCTTTACCTTTTTATGTTATTTTAGATTAAATATACAAAAATAATGTATGTTCTTCCAAAATACTCGGGTTAGTAATTTCGAAAATGAATAAAGATACAAAAAACACTACTTTGTCGTAAAGGTTACTAGCGCTTTTTGAATGCTTAAAATACTATCGTCACCTTTAAATTCTTTCGTAATTGGTTCCTCCATACTAGACACCCAAATTTTAAGTTCTGCATCTAAATCAAAATGCCCAGCCGTTTCGATGCTATATTGTGTAATACTTTTATAAGGAATAGAATGGTATTCTGTTTTTTTGCCAGTTACTCCTTGTTTATCTACTAATATAAGACGACGATTTGTAAATACGATTAGATCACGAATTAATTTATAAGCATGCTCTACTTTTTCATCGTCTAGCATAATCTTCTCTAAATCACGTTCTACACTTTCAGAACTCGTATTTGATGCATTTCCTAAAATACCGCTAAATAAACCCATATTAAATTCCTCCTTTAATATATGTGGAATGAATTACTTATATTGTAACATGTTACTCACAAAGATATTATGACATTACTTTAGTAGTTTCTGGTTATTGTTGTAATTCATTTATATAACTTCATCCTAATATCTTATGCTAATATGAAATTAAGAAAAGAGAAGCAGAGGGATATAGTATGAAAAATATCGGTTTAGTATTAGAAGGCGGAGGAATGAAAGGTTTATATACTGCAGGCGTACTCGAATATTTCATGGAAAAGAACTTATTCTTCCCTTATGTAGTTGGCGTATCCGCTGGAGCTTGTATGGGAGCAACCTATTTGTCGCGTCAACAAGGGAGAAATAAGAAAGTAAATACAGAGCTAGTATCAGATTACAGGTATATATCTTATCGAAACTTAATTCGAAAACGTGAATTATTCGGAATGGATTTTTTATTTGATGAAGTACCTAATAAAATTGTACCATTTGATTTTCAAACTTTCTTAAACTGTAATGAACAGTTTGTTATAGGGACAACTGATTGCGAATCAGGACAAGCCATTTATTATAATAAAGCAGAACACGGAAATGATATTTTAAAAATCATTCGTGCATCTAGCTCTGTGCCGTTTATAGCACCTGCTGTAGAATATAATAATCGAAAATTATTAGATGGAGGGATTATAGACCCTATACCTGTTTTGAAAGCCCAAAAGGATGGTTATGAAAAGAACGTTGTAATTATGACAAAGCCAGAAGGATATGAGAAGCAGCGAAATAAATTTTCAGGCCTGGCTAAAATTTTATATAGAAAATATCCGAAAATCGCAGAGAATTTAGTAAACCATTATCGTTTTTATAATGAGACGATATTTTATATGAATCAAGAAGAACAAAAAGATAATTTTTATGTAATTCAGCCAAGTGTACAGCTTCCTATAAGCGGAATAGAAAGAAATAAGGAAAAGCTTGTTAATCTATATAATCTTGGGTATATCGATGCTCAATATCATTATGAAAACTTATTAAATTGGATAGAGAAATAAAGGAGGAGAAAGTTGAAGTTAGGAAAACAAATTATTTTTAAGGAATTGCAGAAAATGCATAGTCCACTTCATAAACCGTTTCCTTATCGTGCTACAGCAAAATTGCAACGAGACCTAAAAAGTAAATTTACCGAAGATGACTGTATAAACGCTGATTTTAATCATTATTGGATGCATACAGCAGCTACTTTAAATTCTATACTAAATGGAAACGAACAGAACATTACGTTTCAACAAATAAAGTGGTTAAGAAAATCGTTTTTTGAGTGGTTTCCGTAATATCGTTTTCTAGAAACAGAAATTGTGAATTATCCCATTTTGTATAGAGATTTCATAAGTTATGAGAAGACCAGGAAGCTATTACTTTATTATCTTACTGAATAAAAGCGAAAACGTACAGGTTACATTACTTGTACGTTTTTTTGTTCATAAAACATTCAATATTAACAACTAGTTTATATAGGAATTCTAATGAGAAGAAAGAAGTACATATAATAGAATGATACAGGGAGGAGAGAGGAATAGCTGTTTTACTTTAAGTTATTGTCCAACTCGAATACAGTTAGTTATTTATGTTAATATATTTCGAGTGAAATCAAGCTTTAAACAAAATAAGTCAACAATGTAGAAGGGACAACATTAACATGGAAAACGTATCAAAAATAGATAAATTGGAATCAATAAAATCTTTACAGTCAACAATCCGTAAACTTGAAAATGCCTTATCACAGATGACTCAAAAGGGCTCAAATACTACTTTAGTGAAAAAAAGACTCAAAGCAGCTAGTATCGGCTTAGCTATGTTAGAAAGTGTTTGGAAGCAAGAAACTCATCATTATACTCAGGAAGATTTAGCAGAAGCTCGTAATGTTCTGATTGGTTTGCTTCCATCAATTGAAAAGATTTACGATAAGTCAAAGCTTGGGAGTCCTCAAAGAACACTTTTAGAAAGAAGAATAAAATCATTGGAACTTTCTATTCAAGCGATTGATCATTTCTCTAATCAATAACTTCTCTAAACACATTACTTACGACTACTTTTATATAGGGATTCTAATGAAAAAACTACATATAGAGTACTACAAAAGAGGAAGAGAGGTGACTTCGATCATTAGTCATAAGTTAGAGCAGCTTAAAAATCAATTAAAGAATGGAAACGAAAAAGCTCTTTATACTTTTTTGCATGAAATCAAATCATACACTACTAATAGAACTATGCCCTATAGATAATCAGTATAAACTTATAACGTATATATGGTTAGGCAATCAAAATACTGAAAATGTTTATGTATTCGGTAGTTTTCCTGGTTGGGATCTGTCTGTAAATCAATTACAACGATTGTTACAGACAGATATTTGGTATGTTACGTTTAGAACAAATAAGAGTTTTATTTCAACTTATTATTTTACAGTAAATGATTTTTTCGAAAATAATTGGATAAAGCGTAGTGAACAGTATCGATTAGACCCATTTAATAAAAATACATTTGGAGAAGGTACCAATAAAGCGTCTGTGTTAAAAATAAGTATGGACATGCAGTATAGCAGTCGTTTCCCTTCAAATCATTATCCATCTGGGAGAATTGAAACATATTCTTTTCATAGTTCGATTTTAAATAACACACGTAAAATTCATATTTATACGCCTCATGATTATTCTCACACTCCACATCTTCAAGAACTTCTCATTGTATTTGATGGGAATTCATTCATTCAGAGCCTTTTAATTGAAAAAACACTTAATTATTTAATTTACGAAAAAGAAATCCCATCTTGCATTGCTGTTGCTATAGATCCTGTCGATCGATTAGAAGAGCTAACTTATAACGATAAAATGAATACATTTTTAACAAAGGAATTACTTCCGTGGATTCAATCTAAGTATCACGTTTATCAAGAAAGGAATCATACAACAATTGCTGGTTTCAGTCTTGGTGGCTTAGCAGCTTTTTATGCAGCACTTCAAAATCCACATGTTTTCGGAAATGTGTTGTCAATGTCTGGATCCGTACATTGGAAAAAGGATAATTATGAAAATACAATTCCTTGGATTGAAAATCAAATTTTATCAATAAATTCTAATACGACTCATCTACATTCTTACATAGCAGTAGGTGAACTCGAAAACGAACCTCTTTTAACGGCTAATAGACGGCTATATAAAGCTTTAGAAGAAATGAAACACCACAAACCACTTAAGAAGAGTTTCAAGGCGGACATGATAGCGTATGGTGGCGAGAAAAGCTATTCGATGGATTAAGGGCATTAGAATTTACAAAAACGACATTAGAAAATAAAAAGGAGAGAGAATCTATGAATCAAGAAGAACTAGATAAAAAACTAAAAAAGCAAGAGATTTTAGTAAAAGATGAGAAAGTTTGGTCCTATACGTATGAAGATCATATTAGTTCTATCGTTAAAGAAGCAGAAAAGAAAGGGTCTTTTGATAATTTACCTGGTAAAGGGAAACCTCTTAATCTTGATAAAGATCTTTCGTACAATCCTGAAAAGCAACTTTATAGAACTTTAGCAAATAATCACGTTTTACCTAGGTGGATTGAGCTTTCAAAAGAAATTGACGATTTAAAAGAAAAGCTAAAAGAAAATACAAATACTGCAGAAGCAGCGGATTTAATTCGAACTATTAATAAAAAGGTATTAGAACATAATCTACTTTGTCCACCAAGCGCGCAAAAAATGAGGGTGAAAATGGATTTTTAACGATTTTCAATTAAGCTATCGCTTACTATATAATTAAGTTAGGCATTTTCAATTCATTACTAAAAGGAGGCAAATATAGTGAAGAATACGTATCAACTTCAAATTCCGAAAGAACTAGAACAGTATCGTAGTATTTTAGAAGAAAGTGTGAAACCGTATGTTAAAGTGTCTGGAACGCAAGCAGAGACAACGCTTTTTGAAAGTAAGTTTGGTGGATATCCGTATTTACCTATAGATCAAGAGCATCCTAAAGACTCAAACGGACAACCTATGATGCTACTTGCGCAGTTAAACCTTGAAGAAATACCAAACATTGAACATATGCCTCAACATGGAATGTTACAGTTTTTCATAAGTGCTGAAGAAGATCTTTTTGGAGCAGATTTTGATCATCCCACAACCCAAAAAGACTTTCGAATTGTTTATCATTCTACAATCACAGCGGATTTAACTAAGGTGATTACTGATTTTAGTTATTTAAACACTTTAGATTTAGAGAATTTTATCATACCCAAAGCAGCAAAACTAAAGTTTGAGTTGGCATATCAACCAGTAACACCAAGAGATTATCGATTTGAAATGATTTTTAATGATAACATTGATTGGGAAGAAATTGTTGATGAAGAAAATAATACAGAATTAGGCGAACTGTATGATGATTTATGTAAGGATCAAGGACATAAAATTGGTGGTTATCCATTTTTCACACAGACAGATCCAAGGGAATGGGAAGAAAAATACCAGCAACATGACATATTATTGATGCAAATCGATACAGACGATTCATTAAATATTATGTGGGGTGATTCTGGGGTTGCTAATTTCTTTATACGTAAGGAAGATTTGTTAAATCTAGATTTTTCCAATGTCATTTACAATTGGGATTGTTACTAGAAGATATAAATAAAATAATAGCAAACAAAAAATCTTCCTGAAGGTGAGGAGGATTTTTTTATGTTAAAAATAAGCGTTATGTTAACTAGAATAAAAAACAATGAGTGTAATGAAAGTCAAGTCTAAATGACAGAAATAACAACAAATAATGTAAAGTTGTAAAACATGTGCAAATAGCAATTAATTCATTAAGTAAAACATAAAATAAAATTACTAATTTATATTTTGTATAGAAATAATTTTTCTGTATAAAAATTTCTTGCCAATCAAAAATGTTTTTAATTCGTTAAATCTTAAGCGATTATTGATTAAGATTTGCTGTGATGAATTTATAACAAATAAAAACGATAAAAACTGAAGAAATTTGTTTAGATAAGATTTAATGTAAATCTCACCAAAAATCTCCGTTTCGTCTCATTAAGTATAGTTTACTTGGGTTTTGATACCTGGTATTGCTTTGTTTCTATAACTGCCTATAATATATATTATGTTAACTAACTTTAAATAATAAACTTATTATAGATAAGTTGGTTTTTGTGATTAGCCTCCCCTCGTTCTTTTTAATCATTCTGTGTGATGGATTGTTTAGTTATTTGTTTTATAAGTTGTTGATGAAAATGTCTCCAGATATAAATTATATTTAAGACAATAAAAAATGCAATTCGTTTTAACTGAACACATTAAACGAATTGCATTGATATGATTCATAATAAGTTTTTAAAATTAGTTTGCTACAGCAATTGCTTCGATTTCAATTAAAAAGTTATCGTTAATTAACTTTCTAACTTCTACAGCTGAACTTGCTGGTGGATTTTTAGTATCAATGTATTGATCTGGTATATCTCTAACAGTGGCCATTTGAGAAATATCTGTTAGGAAAAATGTTAATTTTACTACATCATTAAATCTTAATTCCGAAGTTTCTAATGCACTTTTAATATTTTCGAAAACTTGTCGCGTTTGTGTAGCTAAATCACCAATGCCAACTATTTGACCATCAGTGTTAATCGCTACTTGTCCAGATATGTAAATTGTTCGTTTAGCGTTACTAACTTCCACTACATGTGAATATCCAGAAGTTGGTGGCATCGTTTCTGGATTGATAAATTTCTTTTGCAAGGTGTCTCTCTCCTTTTTTATCAAGACAATTGTAAAATCTATGTATTTACTATATTCAATCAATAAAATTAAGAATCCTTTATGATTTAAAAATAAAAAACCTTAGAATAGCTATCTTCATACCTATTCTAAGGTTTTTTAGGATTTTATATTTAGTTATCGCTAGTGGACATTGTTAAATTAATCTTTTCATAATCTCTTTTAAATTGATTATCATTTTTTAGCCAACGTTTGAAAGCCGATTCGCTTATTTCTAAATTTGAACAAGTTATAGCATTACATTTATTTTTCATATATTCTTCAAGGAAACTTTGTTTTCTTTGCTTAACAGCAGTTTGAGTTTGTTTTAATTTTCGATCTTGTAATTGATCTAAACTCAGACTTTCTTTCTGAAACACTTCATATTTTCTATGCAAATAAATATCTTTGTCTTTATAAATCCAATTTGAAAATAGTTGTATTGATTTTCTTCCAGATAAAATAACACGATAATGTTTGTTTTGATTTAGTAAATCGGCTCGTAAATTGCGATTTTGAAGAATTTGATGTAAAGAATTCATAAAGTTATATGATCCACCTACGAAATTAACTGTATAAGTTTCATACTTGACGTAACCATCCCCATCAAAATATCCACGAACAAAATGATGTAAATATTCTTCTGGTACTAAAGGAAATTCAATGTTAAAAGATTTACATGGCATGATTCCGTGAATATTCATTAGATCGTCTTTTATTACTTTACTATTAATGTTTAGCATATATACGCCTGTTTTTTTGTTTTGATAAAGTGGCTGGTTTGTTTTTAGTTCTTTTTTTATATCTTCTAAAATATAACTTTCTTTTTGAGATATACTGACACATTGATTTTCTTTCTGTATAACACCATCTGCTGCTATAAACCCTAAAATATAAGCCATATTGTTTGACCACGTTTTAAAATAATCTTCTGTTATGTCATACTTTCTCTTCCAACTCCCTATAGCGCGTCTTGGTACGTTATTGTCTGATAAAACCATACGAATATACCTTGCAGACACATTAGCAAGCATGGCGATTTCTGAGGTGCTCTTCCCTTCAGTATACAAATGCATGATTTCAGATTTTGATAGTTTACATTTTGATTTCTTTTTTCGCTCTATGTGCACTTACATCCTCTCCTTCCTTTCTTTTATTAGAGACATATTTTCTTCTATAACATACAACGAAACGTATGTTCTTTGTTGCGTATAAGAAGGAATTTACTAAATAAAAACAATTTACATGTACTTAATATTTGTTTTAGCTGCCACTGTGCAATTTGTACTTTATAGATACAAATAATGAATTTGACGAATTTATGAAATACAAGGCAATTTAGATGAAAGGTAAAATAATATAGTTTAAACTACAAATAGCTACAATAACAACATACATAAATTGTTAATCGTAAAAAGGAGAACGAATGAATAAGAAATATACAAATCAAATTCATACTGATATGAGTTTTAAACCGAAAGATATTATAAGTTTAATGACGGATTACTTTAAAATAAAATCAAAGCTGCGTCCTATAAAGGATTTGCCTATCGTTTTATCAAATAAAGATAATGAATCGTTAGAGAGTGTTACATGGTTTGGCCATTCTGCTTCTCTTTTGAAAATAGAAGGTAAAAAACTATTATTAGACCCTATGTTTGGAGATGCCTCTTCCCCATTTCCTTTGTTTAATAGTAAACGCTATAGTGGTACTTTTTCTTTAGAACGTGATGACCTTCAAGAAATTGATGCGATTATCATTTCTCATAATCACTATGATCATTTGAATTACAAAAGTATTATGCAGTTAAAAGATCGCGCAAAGCACTTTTATGTTCCAACTGGAGTTGCACAATATCTTATTAAATGGGGTGTTTCGCCTAGTAAAATTAGTGAACATAATTGGTGGGACGAAATTACGTTTGATAATATTAAGTTAGTATGTGCGCCTGCAAGGCATTTCTCGGGACGTGGTATGACAGATAGAGATCGTTCATTATGGTGTTCATGGCTTATTCTTGGTCAAGAGACTAAAATTTTCTTTAGTGGTGATAGCGGTTATGCCCCTCACTTTAAGGAAATTGGTGATAAATACGGTCCATTCGATCTTACATTAATGGAATGCGGGCAATATGATCCGAGGTGGTCTGCTATTCATATGTTGCCTGAAGAAACGGTACAAGCTCATATTGATGTTAAAGGAGAATTACTTCTTCCGATTCATTGGGGTGCCTTTACGTTAGCATTACACGAATGGAGTGACCCGATAGAACGTATTACGAAAGAAGCTAACCGTTTAGGAGTTAAAATTACAACGCCTCAAATTGGTGAATCTATTACGTTAAAATCTACAAATTATCCTTCATCCGCTTGGTGGAAGGAAATTTAATTTTAAAATATAAAAAGAGCGAATCCTCTTATAAAGAATTCGCTCTTTTTTCTGTATTTAAACTTATTTCACAATATTGGATTTCCCACTATCTAAAACTCTATTTGCTGGTACACTGGACATTTCAATCACTGTATTCATACTTTTATCAGTTAGTTCAATGAGTTCGTTTTCATGTTTTATTTTATTTAAATCCCACACCATCCCATGAAATTCATTATACTGACCACTTACTTTTATAATGCTTTTTGTTTTATTTGAAGGCTGTATTTGAAGATTTGTAAATTGATTCCCACTAATTTCATTTGGCGTAGTTACTTGACTATCCATATAAATCATATTCACACAGTCTTCTAAAGAAAAGTTCATAAAACGATTGGCATTTATCCAAGCTTGTCCGGTGCTCGGTTTTTTTGCTACTAATTTTAGTCCGGTTTCCATTCCTACAATTTTAATGTTTTCGAAGTTAACAAACGAAATTTCATTTTCTTTTCCAGCAGAGTATAAAGAAATTCCGGTACCTTTATTCGTTTCCGTCCAATTGATAATATTTATATCTTTTATTTGTGTTTTGTTCCAAGTGTTATAATATTTATTTTTACCGTCTAAATAAATAACTTCAGAGCTAAATTTAGGATCGTCAATAGCTACATACGCTCCTTCAATGGATGCGTTGTTCTCCAGTTCTAGAACTCTAAAGTTTCCCTCAACTACAAATTGGGATCCATAACCAAATAATAATTTCACACCTTTTTTAACAATGATTGGTGACGTAATTTTATACTTCTTATCATCAAGTAATACCGTTTTAATTTTACTAGATTCTGCTTTATTAATAGCAGATTGTATTTTTATTGAATCATTTGCCCCTTTAAAGTTTTCTACATACAAGTTAGTACTTTTAGCCGCATAGTCTTTTTTGTTGTATTGATAAAAAGCAAAAGTAATTAAAACTATACCAATGAGTAAAACAATTATTTTCTTCATCATACTCACCCCATATCGATTAATCTATGGCTTTTATATTGAGGTTATTATTATTTTGCTTTGTATTTCAGATTACCATTGCTGCTTTGTCTATGATTGAATTATATTATGTAGGATTTAGTAAACTGTTTGCTTTACTAATACATCATTCTTATAATGTATTGATTTATGATTTCATAAAACAAAAGTCTGCTTGTACATAATGTAATTCCTTCCTCTATCCCTAATAAGCTCTTACTGGTGATATAAGATGTACTGCTGCAGATTGTTCTCCTGCTTCAATCAATATCGGTCTCATAGAACCGCCAAAGCTTAAAGTAATCGTTTCTTCTTTTATTGCTCGTAAAGCATCAACCATAAAACGCCCATCGAAAGATATATTTAATTGTTTTTCACCTTGAATCGCATCTATTTGTTGCGTTTCGGATATTTTCCCAATTTGAGAAGCGTTTGAAGAAATTTTAATTGTGGATTCGTTTATGATTTCTAAGTTAACATTGTTATTGGCCCATTCACTTGCTAATAAACTTGATCGGTCTACACCTTGTAATATCTTTTTTCTATCTACGTTAATAATCGTTTTAAAATCATTTGGAATAAGGTTAGAAATATTAGGATATTTCCCTTCAATTAGTCTTGAATATAATGTAGTTGTTCCGAGCGTAAATATAATATGACTCTCTGAAAGGTAGATATATACGAATTTCGAATTGCTGTTCATTAATTTTAGAAGTTCATTAATGGTTGCGCTTGGTACAATACAATTTGCTTTTACATCTGAGGAAAGTCGCGTTTCACGTATCGCTAGTCTATGTGAGTCAGTTGCAGCACAAATTAACTTATTATTAGATAACTCTATATGCACCCCAGTAAGAACAGGTCTAGATTCATTTTTTGCTACCGCAAAAACTGTTTGTTTAAATACTTCAATCAATTGCTCTGTCTCTACTTTGATTTCTGCATGATTGTCTATAAGTGGTACATTCGGAAACTCATCTGCAGGAAATCCATTTAAACTTAATGTGATTTCTTCTGATTGTATCTTAATAATTTGCTCATTCTTACTTTTTATTGCTATATCACTTGGCATTTTCTTTATTATTTCAATGAAATACTTTGCAGGTACAACAATAGTTCCTGCCTTTAAAATAGTTGCAATCTTTTCGTCTTCAATTAAAACAGGAATGAATTTTTCAATAAAAATATTCGAGTTACTTGCAATTAAAGTAATTCCAGATTGATCTGCAGTTATTTTTATACCAGATAATATAGGAATTAAAGATTTTGTTGATATTGCTTTGTTGACTTCTGAAAGTGCTTGAGTGAATTGTTTGTGATTAACGATAAACTCCATGTTTTCCCCGCCTTACATGAGATAATATTTTTATGAAGATTGATGAACGATTGTTCCGTTAAAAAAATAAGGTACTGTTTCTTTCTTTTGTAATAAATCTAGTAAATGTTCTGGTATGCGTAAATATGGAGCTGCTATATGTAATTCCATCCAAGTAATCTCTTCAATTTCTTTTGGCCTTGATATATATGTCTCTCCGCCAATTATTTCACCTAGAAAATTAAAGAAAATTGCATGATGATCTCTTTCCTCGAAAAAGGCTTCGCTGATAGAACAAATCCCTTTTACGTTTATATGTAACCCTGTTTCTTCTTTTACTTCTCGAATTACTGCTTCTTCCAATGTTTCTCCTAATTTAACTGCGCCACCTGGTAATGTATAATAAGAACCATTTTCCCCTTTGTTTTTTACCATTAAAATCTTTTCATTAGTTTTATCGTACAAAATCGCGTATGTAACATTAACTTTTTTCATATGTACCTCCTCTATTTTTAATAAAAGGAATTTTCTGTCTTCTATTCATTCTACCATTAACTCCTTTTAATATATATAAGTTAGTTAAGTCTTGCCTTTACCACTATTGGTGGAGTTAATAAGAATAGGCTACTGATATAAAAAAAGAACGTACCTTAGGAAGATTATCCAAAGTACGTTCTTGCAGTTTTAGAATAAAAATTGATCCAATTAATACTGAAATTAATAATAACCTCGCCCTTATTGCATGTGTATTCCAAATACTAATGTTAACAAATTCTATATACTTTTTAGCCGTTTTTCTAAATAATAATGATTATGTCCTTTCGGATAATCTTCACTTACTCCGATTACTTTATATCCATGCTTCTTATAAAAATCAGGCGCCTGAAAACTAAAAGTATCTAAATTGATTAACCTGCACTCTTTTTCAATTGCAAATTCTTCAATAAGTTTTATTAACTTGGTTCCGTAACCTTCATGTCTATATTCTTCAGAAACCCATAGAAAGTCAACGTGTATATGGTGCCAAAAAGTTATTGCTGTTACCCCACCTACTATTTCTTCTTTTTCATTTCTTACTATGAAACTAACCTTTTCTGAAGGTGTTTTTTCTTCATCTGCGAGATATTTTTGATTGTATTCAATTACTTTCTCTCTTATGTAATCACTATCTTCTTGTACCCACTGCTGTACTATTTTCATTTTAAGTGTCACGCTCCTTTTTACTTATCTATTCAATTTTAAAATGATATTGTCCTGTCTTTAATGAGTTGGTAAAGAAGCAAAGTTAATGGAATAAAAAAGAGCCCTAGTATGAGGACTCTTTTTAAAATTAAGCTACTTTCCGATGTAAATGTTTTAGTTCCTTTTTCTTCTCTGCATTTGGTGGACGGATTAATATTGAAATAATGAAGGAAATAACACTTAAAACACCAATTATAATGAAAGTTGGTTGAAATCCTCCAAGTATCGCTCCAATGAATGATCCTGCAAGCGCACCAAATCCGAAACCTTGGTAGACAATCCCGTAATTTGTACTATGGTTTTTTAATCCAAAGAAATCTCCGACAATAGCTGGGAATATAGTTATATTACCGCCGAAGCAAAAGGCGACACTTGCTACACAAGCAAAATAGATTCCGTAATTTAGCGGAATAAAACTTAAAGTAAAGACTGACAATCCTATAATAATAAACGTTGCAGAGACAATTTTCATTCGCCCGATTTTATCTGATAACGTCCCAAGAATGATTCTACCTACTGTATTAAAGATTGCAATCATAGCAACGGCGTTTGCAGCGGTTGCTGCGCTAAGTCCAACGAGTTGTACACCGATATCTTTTACCATACTGATTAAATACAAACCACCCATACACGAGGTGAATAACATAAAAAATAGCAGATATACTTGTTTCGTTCGCATCATTTCACGCGGAGTATAGTCATTGTGTAATGTTTCAGTTACAGCATTACTTACAATTGCCTCACGTAAGAAGAACGATCCGATTAACACTAAAAGTAACACGATAATACCCCAATATAAGAATGCTTGTGATACACCAAGGTTATCGATAAGATTTCCGTTTATATATCTAAAGATTAAGCTGCCCATTCCATACGCTGATACAGATATACCTGAAATAAGCCCTTTCCGATTTGGAAACCATTTAATTAAATTAGATAGTGATGTAATATAAGCTGTTCCATCCGCATAACCAACAACGACACCAGCTAATAAATATAATAGTGGTAAGGAAGAAACTTGTGAACTAAGTATTAAGCCGAGTCCTAAAACAATTCCTGCAGTAGCAATAAGTTTCCGAAGTCCTAATTTTTTCTGTAACTTTGCTGCAAATAAAGTTGAGAATGATAAAGAAAAACTTGTTATAGAGAAAGTTATCGCTACTGCATTAAGATTCCATCCAAACTTACTTACAAGGGGTTGATTAAATAAACTCCATGTATAAATTGTTCCAAGTCCAATTTGAACAATGATTGTACCTAGAACAATTAGTAACGGATTTATAGAAGTTTGTTTCATACTAACTGTCCCCTTCTTTTATCTTGACATGAATTTTCACAGTTAGTATATCCATCATAAATTGCAAGATACTGTACGGAAAATGGTAATTAAGTTCATATACACAAAAAGACACTTCATAAAGAAGTGCCTTTTGCAGGTTATATCAGATATTTCTAAAGAAAGCTTTGTTAAGATAAGACATTTTCAAATGCTTATGTATATATGTTATCAAATAATTTCTTAAATGTTATGAGACTTAAGACGTATTTTTCATTCATCATATAGTCGGATGAAAAATTAATATTCGATTTCATCAAAATCTTTCGGCTGCGGTACAGTTTGCATATTAGCTGCATCTTTAGGATCGCTATAAATTGCATTTTGCTCTGTATTTACATCTTTTATATTTTGTTTTTTATTTTTGTTCACTTTATCTTTCACTTTCAATCACTCCTTTTTGTTATAGGAGTAATTATGCCCTATTACCGTTACTAAATGTATCAGCGACTAAATTACTAAATTCACGTAAATAATATAAGTAATTATCACCGCCGTAGTTATATCTTTTGTTATACATTTTTGCAACAACTACATTATATTCAGGTATTACTAAAATGGTCGGTCCAGTAATCCCTAATATTTGATACGACCCTTTTGGAACACGTTCACCAAGTTTGCTTAATTGCGCAGGCTCATTTTGGATGAACCAAAACAATCCATTTTGTGGTAGCTCTTTGTTTATATATGTTGGACTCTGCAAACTCGTAGCGATTTTTATAACTTCTTTTGGAACAATTTGTTTACCATCTATCCCACCTTGATTTAAATGAAGATTGCCCCACTGCGCAAATTCTCTAGCTGAGACAAACAAATTTTTTTCAGTACCGTCATCTACCGTACCAATTTCACTAATTGCGTCTTCATTTGGATTATTAACAACGTCAACTAAATTTTCATCTCGCTGAACTCTCCAACCTGTTTCTTGAAAATTAGCAGGCTTAAACACACGCTCCTTTAACAATTCAGGAAAACTTTTGTTATATAGCTGATAAATAAGACGTGTCATCATTCTTACATTAATATCTCTATACGCCCATGATTGCCCCGGTGCAAATTCACGAAAAATTGTCCTGTCATTCGTTTCTTCTAATCCGTGCGAATGTGTTACTAAATGTCTTATCGTCGTTTTACTAAGCAATGCAGGATCAAAGTCTTTAAAATATTTTATCGCTTCATCATCAATAGAGTTTATTTTCCCCTCATAAAGCGCATACGCTATCATTAATCCTAAATAACTTTTTCTAGCAGAAGCAACGTTAAATTGTGAAGATGCTGTTACTCTCTTGGTTGTAGATGTATTTGAGTGATAACCACTATAATGCTCTAGTACGATTTTATTATCTTTTATAATACAAAGTGCTGTAGCAGAACTATGATTTTTTTCTTTTATATCCTCTACCCAAGAAATCAACTTATCATATGTATACAAATAAATCCCCCTTAATACACATCAAAATTACAGCATGAAAGAAAAGTGCAAAATAGTTTTTACACCTTTCTTTCATATAAAATAACTTGAATTTTCTATACTTAAATAATCCACCAGTTCCAGCAATTAAAGCAACTGAAACATCCTGCGCATCCTATGCATCCGCCGCAACGACCTGCACAACCACCACATCTACCGCCACATCCACCGCAACGTCCACCACAACCGCCACATCCGCCGCAACGACGTGCATCGTCTTGAATGTAATAGTATGGATATTGACTTTGTTGTTGATCCCAATACACAACATTGCCAGTTTGATAATCATTAAGGTTTAATGATTGTAGTTCTTGTTGAAACTGATTCATTATGAAACCCTCCATTTATAAATGTAAATTCCGTCCAAATATTAAAGTTAATAAATTCTTTTAAACAAAGTAGAAACAAGACTATAGACTAAATGCGTACATCAACAAAATATGAACTTACACTAGGTGATGTACCTTGTTTTTCAGCCTATTTTCTTTATATTCATTCGATGGACGTATTTACTATAAATAAAGTGATTTAAAAATTACTAATCCAACAATTTAGTAGTTCATCACTTAACTTTCTTTCTAGTAATTCCTTCACTAAAGGCATTGGCATGATTTCATAATGATTTAAGGCTTCTTTATTATAATCTATCCAGTGAAATGCTAAATGAGACTCGCTAGATTTCGGTGTTAAGTCCGTATGTAAATCTTGTGACTCTACTTCAAAAATGTGGTTAATTTCATGATGAAGCACTTCTTTATCTTGCCATTGATTTTCTATGACGCCTAAAAATTGTTGTATACTACAGTTTACTCCAAGTTCTTCTCTTAACTCTCTTTTTAATGCATTCTCTGCTGATTCTCCAATTTCAACATGGCCACCAGGTAAAAAATAATGATGGCCGATATATTCAGCAACTAATAATTTTTCATCTTTTATCATGACTGCTCGTACAATATGATGAAATTTACTTTTCAATTGATATTCCTCCTAGTTATTTAATGTATAGTTTCTCAAAATAGTCATTTAGTATTGGTATAATATAAATCATAGGTGTTTCATACGGATGAATATCATTAATAACTTCAAGAGCATCTTTTACAAGTTCTCGTTTACACTTTATTTCAACTTTACATTCTTGTCCTTCGCATATTTGACCAATTTCTCCATTAAAAGGAGATGCCTCTTCTAAAGGTCTCCAATATCCTTTCACTGAACTATAGGAAAGACAATGGTCATATTCGCCCGTTTTACATGCTCCAATTTTATTTAATTCATCCCTTAATGTTTCAATATATTCTTCAGGAATGAACACTTCAATTTTCACTTCAGTAAATTGCATATTTCATTTCACACCTTTACTTCTTAATAGTTAAACAAATAAACGGTATACTTGCTCACCATCATACTCCTGTCCTAATGATATGAAACCATATCGTTCATATAATTTCTTTGCAGAGAGATTATCTTTATGTACGGTTAATCTTATTTCTTTACACGATTTAAAAGTATTTTTTATTATATCAATACTTTCTTGTAATGCTGCTTTTCCATAACCATTACCTTGTTGCGATTGATCAATAATAAATCCGTTAATCCAATACATATCCGATGTCTCTATTACAACAGCATGCATAACAAAACCAACCATAAGGTCACCATCGTATATAGCGAATGGTATGTACTCTACATTGTCACCATCTGGTTTTATATATACTTTAGCAAGTGAAACTGCTACAGCGGGGACAAATTTTCTTTGATCTTCTTTAACTTGTAACTTTAATGCATCTTCCCAATTGTCTCTCGTAACAACCTTTAACTGGACATTCAATATTGTAAGCTCCTTTATCTAGAGGATGTATTTTTATATTCAACGCATTGAAATAATTCCCTTTTTCGACAGCAACTTATAACATAATTTTTATAAAATCTTGAATGAATTTTTCTGCATCTATTTCTAAAGCTATACGGGCTCCTTCAGATTTAGAGTTAGGGCGAAAATCAGCAAATGTTTGTCCTTTCGTATCTCCGTATGTATCTACATTTACTGTACGATGCACAAATTCAAAAAAACTTGGATTTACTAATCCGCTTATTGCAACCACATCATGTAGCAAAGGTCCTTCCATAGATGGATTAAGTTTTTGGTATGCGGATAGATAGTAGTCATACATTGGTTTCATTATCATATGAAATGGATTCTTTGCATTAGCTTGAATATAGTTAAATACATTTGGTGTTAACACAGCTTTGTTTGTTACATTTAAAGGGAATATGAATAAATTCTTTGCTTGATGGAAAACAATTTTACTTGCTATCGGATCTCCATACACGTTTGCCTCTGCTAATGGCGTAACGTTTCCTACTTCTAAAAAAACACCACCCATGAAATAGATTCCTTTTACATTTAGCATTAAATCATTCCATAAATTAAAAGCAATTGCTAACGAGGTAGATCTTCCTACATCAACAATCGTTAAATCTTTTCCGTACTTTATAAGAATCGCAGCAATACTGCCGAAATTATATATTGGAATAGATAATATATTTCCTGGAACATGGATGGGCCCTAATCCTTCTGCTCCGTGAATTTCAGGATAGTACGTAGTGATTTCTTCTGTCAGTGGTTTTGTTGCACCACTAATGACAGGAATGTTTTGTCTATTTGCTAACTGTAAAATATACGCTGCATTATGTGCAGCATGTATATGCTCAACATTTCCGTATCCGGTTACAATACCGACAATTTCAATTTCGGGATGCAGTAAACCATACATAATGGCAAATGAGTCATCAATACCTGGATCTCCGAAAAATAATACTTTTTCCAAGAAATACTCTCCCTTCATAAAAACATAGAGTCATCAATAACTATGTATATGAAAAAAGCAAGTATATCTATGCGAATTTTAGAATGGATAATGTTTTACAAAACATTAAAAAGGAACTAGCGAATGCTAATTCCTTTCTTCAGTAACCATTCTCAAATTTAATTAATTATCGTATCCTTCATAAATTGCATCATTTATTAGATTTTGTGTTTTTTTATCATCAGGTACAGGCTTCCACCAATTTCCTGTAATAAATAACATAGTTAATAAATTATAACTATCACTAAAATAACTTTCTCTCTTATTCTTCATCCAATCCCAACCACTATTTACCCACTTTTGATTATTGCTACTCGTTATACTTGCAGCAATAAACGGTGAAACAAATACAGCAGTTGGATAACTACCAATATTGGATCCATTTAATTGATAACCATCCACAATTTTAGAAGGATTTCCATTCGTTTTATTTTGAATCCATGAAGAGACTTTATCAGAAATGACTTTACTTCGCTTCTCGCCGTACATCGCATAGTCCATTACAATTCTTAAAGGTACTCGACTAGCATTATAATAATATGCATTTGTATATTCTGACTCATCTAAGAAGTCTTTAGGTGCGGGTTGTGGTGGGTTTTTTACAACGAAATCTGAAATAAGTCCTGTATTTGGAGAGTACTTATTACTAAATTGCGTATAAACATCGTACAAATTATTAATAACAGTAAGCCAAGTTTTATCACCTGTAAATTCATAAAATGCTCTAAGGTGTGACATCATCCAATCAGATGGTCTCGTATCAAGTGAACTTTTAGAATCCCAATCTCCTAAATTTAGTCGGTTATTATTTGTAACATTACTAGCTTTAATACCTTTTGTAATCATGTCTTGTGCTTCTTTCAAATAATTAACTGTTCCATTAGATCCCCACTGCTTATGAGCAAGAAGAAGAGAATACGCAATATCTAAATCTCCATCAGTAGCAGAATCAAAATGACCTTGTGCTTTTTTACTATCTGCGACAACCCATCCCATTAAATTAGGATTTTGAGAGCTTTTAAAAGTTCTTGCTGTTTTAAATAATCCGTCATATATTTTTTGAGCATTCGAATCATAACCAGCCATTAATACTGTAATTATCATCCCATACCCTTGACCTTCTGAAGTTCCAAGTGGCTTAAACCCATCCGCATCACCTGTAATCTCTCCTTTTACGTAATAACCACCAGGTAAAGAAGATAAATCATTTTTCAAATATTTCTTTTTCCAATTATCGTAGTAACTTCTTACAGAAGCATTTAAACTTTCCTGTGTAACATGATTCGGTTTTATAACACCTGCATAATTAACTTGCTGGGGAAATGGTTTCATTTCCTTTGCAGCAGCTACTTGTTGATTAACTACGGGAATAGAATTTTGTATTGAATTGTCCGTTACACTTGCTGCGAAACTAGAATTAGAAAAACTAGCTAGTCCGATTCCTACAATAGAAATACATGTAAAAATATTTCTTTTTCCATTCATTATGTTGTCAGCTCCTTTTAAAATGCTTACTACATAAAATGTAACATACAATATTTAACTGAAATACAAAATATTGTATTTATCAACATAAGAAAGAAACTATATAAAAAAGTATCATAAAATTATTATTGAATTACATTATACGGATTGATTATTTGCTAAATTCCTATGTTTTTCTTTTCTTAATATTGGTATATGAGCAATCACAATTCCAAGTATAGTAATTCCTCCGCCAATTATCGAAACTAAAGTTGGCACTTCTCCTAACCATATCCAAGCAATGAAACACGCAGTTATTGGCGTTAAATATAGAGAACTTGTTGCTTCAGAAGCACCAGCACGAGATATAATATAGGCCAATGCAATATACGGGAGTACTGTTGGAAAGACACCTAAATATATAACGCTCAAGTTAACTTCAAGAGGAGCTGCTAGTATTTCTTGATAAACTCCGGGTAAGAAAATAAGCATACATACAGTACTAGACAAAATTGTATATATGGTAAATGGTAAGAAGCCGTATTTTTCTAAGTAAGATGTTTGGAAAACGAAAAATAGACTTTCTGAAATCGCCGCTAATAATATAAATAATCCCCCGCTATTCAATTGAATAGCATCGCCCTGGCTAAATGAAATTAAGGCAATTCCTGCAAAACTAATTACACCACCAAGCCAACCATTTAATTTCATTTTTTCATTCAAAAAAACAGAAGCAAGAATTGCCGTTACTATTGGAGTGACTGAAATTATTAAACTTGCAGATCCAGCATTTACTGTTTTTTCGCCGTAATTTAATGCGATGTGATAAATAGTAAACCCTAAAGCACCAAATATAAAAATTGCTGGGATATCCTTTAAATCCGGTAGTCGTAGTTTGTATATAAATGAAAATAACAAAAGTATAAATGAGGCGATTAATAAGCGTAGTAAAGTAAGGTGTTCAGGCGTATAAGATTCAAGCCCCATACGAATTGCTGGAAAAGCAGTTCCCCATATAAGAATTGTAAAAGCGTGAGCACATATAATGCGTAAATCCCATTTTTTATTATGCATATTTTCTCTCCTTCCCTAAAAAACCAACCATTTTTAAATTACCAATTATTTCTTTTCATCATATTTAATAGTTGATACAATGTCTTCAACCAGTTATTTATCGGAAAAACCAACCACTTTGAATCTTTTAAATAAACGAAGGAGTTTTTTATATGACGACCGATAAAAAAGTGCCCAAATATCAGCAGATAATAGACTATATGAAAGAAAAAATTGAAAACGGAGAATGGCCAATTGGAAGTAAAATCCCTAGTCAGCGGCAGTTAGCAAAATTATTTCATGTAAATCGAAGTACTGTAATTACTGCGCTAGATGAACTTATAGCAGATGGTTTAATTCAAGGACAAATCGGAGCAGGAACAATTGTAACAAATAATACATGGTCATTATTAGCAACTAATCCTCCGCCCGATTGGAGTGAATATGTAAAAGCCGGTATTCATAAACCAAGTAAGTTAATGGTGCGAGAAATAAATGAAGCAGAAGCAAATAAAACGCTTATCCATCTTAGTAAAGGTGAACTTGCACCTCATCTTTTCCCACTCGAAACTATGCAATCTATAATAAAAAACGTCAGTGAGGAATTAGATTATTTCGGATACGAAGAACAAAAAGGTATTTATCCGTTACGTGAAGCAATAAGCAAATATGTAAGATCATTTGGAATACATGCATCACCGGATTCTATATTAATAGTCTCTGGTGCACTCCAAGCATTACAATTAATATCGATTGGTCTTTTACATAGAAAATCAACTGTTTTACTTGAACAACCTTCTTACTTATATTCACTTCATGTTTTTCAATCAGCAAATATAAATTTATCCGGTATATCAATGGATCATCACGGTATTTTACCTAACGACTTATTAAAACGAATTAAATATAGTCAAAAGAATAATATTTTATATTCAATCCCTTGTTTTCAAAATCCAACGGGGATATTGATGTCCAAAGAGCGAAGAAAAGAAATATTAAAAATATGTGAAAAAGAGCAATTGCCTATCATCGAGGATGATATATACCGAGAGTTATGGCTTGATGAATCACCTCCAGCTCCTTTAAAGTCGATGGATAAACATGGACATGTATTATATATTGGTAGTCTCTCTAAAACACTTAGCCCAGGACTTAGAATTGGATGGATAATCGGACCAGAACCTGTTATTGATAGATTGTCAGATATAAAAATGCAAACAGACTATGGATCCAGCTCTTTATCTCAAAGAGTAGCTGCTGAATGGATAAATGAAGGTTTTTATGAAGAACATGTAGCAAACGTAAGAATGCACCTGAAAGAACGAAGACAAATAATGATACGAGCTTTAAATAAATATTGTGCAGATATTGCATCATGGGATATTCCTAGTGGTGGATTTTTTATATGGCTAAAGGTTATACATAACATTCGGATGAAAAAACTATTTTCAGAGGCACTATCAAAAGGAATTCTTTTAAATCCGGGACGTATTTATGAAGAAGAATCAGATCAGTACATTCGTTTATCATATGGATATGCTACTCCAGAACAAATGACTAACGGAATTAAATTGCTCAGTGAATTAATTCGGAAGTTAACGGCATAAAAAAAAATCCTCTTTTGTTTTTGGAGGATTTTTTTATGTATCTTATTTACCACAATTTCATTTCCTGCCCTAATAAAATAAGCTCTTCATAAGGATCTCCGTCAATATTTAATACTTGAGCAAAAGCAGGTTCTGTTTTTAAACCTTGTTCCTTTAAGCGAATAACTTCTTCCCTTATATGGGGATGCTGCATTAATAGCATGTGCTCCACTATCATGTGTCTATATGCATTTTGATTACGCACTGGCTTCGGTTGAGCAAATAATTCAAATTCAAAACCTTCGAATTCAAAATTCACCTTTATCGATTCAGTACCTTTAATTTTTTTCTTTTTTATGTTGAACCCTCCATAAGAACCATATAAAGATCTCATTTCCTGCTCAAAAACATCAAAATTATATACTTCCATTACAATATCTAAGTCAGATTGAGGAGTATCAATTCTTATAGGGATTGTCCCGCAAAGAACGGGATTATATAAAGCTAAATCCTCCATTATGTTTAGGCTATTCAAAACATCATATATTTTTTGTTGTTTCTCATTGCCAGATTGTAAATATGTAATAGATGTAAACATAGAAGTCTCTCCTTCATTTAACATAATAATCATCTCACTAAATATTAAAATCATTGGGTTTTGTTCTAGGAGTACCTTTATTTCAATATATTAAGCCGAACTAACTATATTTTTCAACTTTTCTCCTATACTGCAATACTATAAAAATAAAAAAGGAGGAATTATTATGAGCATTTTTAACATTCTTTTAACCATACACATCCTATTTGGAACAATATGCTTAATCACTGGTATTGTAGCGATGGTTGCCCAAAAGAAGAAAGGAAAACATACCGAATGGGGCGAAATATATCATGCATCCTATGTTGTCATTACCCTTACGGCAATAATATTATCCATTATCAACTGGGATAAAATCGCATATTTATTTTATGTAGCAATCTTCTCTTATTCATTTGCGATTTATGGATACCTTGCACGAAAAAAACGTTGGAAAAATTGGCTCCATCACCACATTAGAGGCATGTTAGGTTCTTATATTGGTGCAGTCACCGCACTTTTAGTAAATGTCGGCATCCATATTCCCATTATAAATTTACTTCCGCCAATATGGTTTTGGCTTTTACCGACCTTAATTGGTATCCCCCTCGTAGCCAGTGTATCAAAAAAATATAAAAAGCGTAGTTGAAATTAATTACATTTTGATTACTTTCTGATTATTAGAATGAAAAATTATACTCTATGCATCACGAATGATATTATAAGTGCTCGCCCTATGAATATTTAAAATAAAGTGCCGCCCAACTGGACGGCTCTTATTTTCACTTTACAAACGTAACATATTCACCAGAAACCCATTGATTTCCACCAACATTATACCAACCATCTTTATATCCAAACGATTGATATTTTTCACCTTGATACACGTTTTTCACAATGCCGTAATTTGTTCCAGGGCCGGTACGAACACGCAATACATCCGCGATTATAGTAACTACACCTACACCATCATTTGATGATTGTGAAGTTGCTGGTACATTTCCTCCCGTATAACGGATGTATGATGGATCGTTATAAACCCACTGATCGCCACCTAGATTTAACCAACCATTTGTTTGTCCAAATACTTTGTAGGACTCTCCTTTCCCTAATTGACGAATAACGCCATATCCAGTACCAGGTCCTTTTCGTAAATTTACATTACTACCGTTAATATAAGCAACCCCTACATTATCATTCGACGTGGGAGGAGTCACTACGTTTTGAGCACCTTTTCCAAAAGTATCCGTTCCATACCCTTTGTAGTTATATTGCAAATGCGGGCTATCCACAAATCCTTTCCAGTCACCGCCCCATTCGAAACCAATTTGTTTAGCATAACGAATTGCTGAAGCCCACGGTTCTTTATTATAGCCATTCCAATCTTCTGTACCATTCGACTGAATTGGAACAAAATCTAATGCCTGTCCTACTAAGTGATATGAGCGCATCGTTTGTGATGCTCCTTTACGAACATATTCACGTTGTTGCTCGACTGTACGGATTGTTTCATAAATTAATACTTCAATTCCATTGTCGATACAGTACTGATACCACTTAAAAGCTGCAGCTTTCGTATTATCCGCTAATTTATTCAGATTACTTACATTTCTATTGTGGTATTTCAATATGCAACATCTCCTTTTCTATTATCCTATGCAAAACTCGTCTCACGGGTTGTACATATACCTAGAACGATACGAAGTACAAATACATAGGAAGCCAATTCAGCTAAAAAGGTTTTCACTTCTAGCTTCAAACTTTGTAAGTTGAAATCGAAGCAATAAAAAAACCACAACCTAAGTCTTCAAGTTGCGGTTTTTGGTATTTTCTTTTTATATGCTACATGCCTTCTTGCATTGATAATCCTAATATGCAGGTTTTGTAAATTTTTCCTTTATGAATAACACTTCTTATTCATGACTTTTCAAATCCAATAATATTGAATGTAAACGATCCGGATAATTAGTAAACATCCCATCGACTCCCCATGAAAGTAACTTTTTCATATCTTTTTCATTATCTACTGTAAATGGATGAACTTCTAATCCGCTTTTCTTTATTTTCTTTACATAATCTGAATCAATATATTTGTAATTCATACCAAGACCTATGCAGTACGTTTTATACTTTTCTATCTCTAATTCTGTTAATTGAACTGCTTTTTTATAAGGTAATAATTGTACTAAGGATATATTACTATTTAAGCCATGAATCTTTTGTAGACTTTCTTCACTAAACGATTGAATAATAACTTTATCCTGTATTTCATAATGATTAATAATTTCTAATAATTTTTCTTCCATTCCTGGATATTCATTAGGTGATTTTGTTTCGATATAATAGTTCGCATTATGCCCAAACGTTTTAATAATTTCTGTTAATGTTGGGACTTTAACATTTTCAAATTCTTTCTTTGCTAAGTTCGGATATTTTTCATTAAAAAAAGAACCAGCATTTAGTTGCTTTATTTCTTCTAATGTATGCTCTTTCACTAGCCCAGTACCATTTGTTGTACGGTTTAAGGTTTCGTCATGCATTGCCACTAAATGCCCATCTTTTGTCATTTGGAGATCAATTTCTATATAATCTCCATTCATTTGTTGGCCTAATTGATATGCTGCTATTGTATGTTCAGGCGCGAACGCAGAAGCACCTCTATGTGCGATATTTTTTATATGATTTGATTGATTCATAGCTTTAGTATACTTATGTTCATTAATTTTCTGAAAAACAAAGATACTGATTATTATAAAGGCACAAATTATTGTAACGAGATATATCTTTTTCATAACGATTTATAAGCTCCTATATAAAGACAATTTAACTTGAATGATTTACTCAATTAAATGTCGATTTTCCAATACAGTCATTTTGCCGATAGCTTGAAATCCCGATTTTTTATAAATATTGATTCCATCGGTTGAAGCTTGTAATACACAATACGTATTTTTAAATTTTTGTGCTTCTTGCAGTAGGAAATTGAACATAGCAGATCCGAACCCTCGTCCTCTCATTCCTTCTTTCGTTGCTATGTCATAAATACCAATACTATCTTTTGAACATATCAATGAACCAACAGTTACGATTTCACCTTCATAAAACCCTAAAAATAGTTTCATATTCTCACTGTTCCATAAATCAAGATTAGAAATTTGATTATAGAATGCTTGTACATGTATACCTTCTTCTGATGTGCCGAATAGATTAGCTAACGTTTCTCCAAATTTTTTTATTAGTCCAGGTGAAGATGCTTGTTGAATTGTAAAACTTACTGGCATGTGTATTGTTGGAGAAATTGTTTTTAAGTCTGCTACCATCGCAATATTTTGCTCCGCTTCTTTTAAACCGATTTTATTTAACCCGCTTTGTATATCCCGCTCTTGCTCCTCATCCCATAACCAAACACTCATTGGAAATTTCTTTTGATTATAGTATTCTACCTCCTTATATAATTTCTCGACCCTTCCGTTAAATTATTGTTCAGTAGAGTAATGATATTGAATGTATCGGCAGGTAATCCACAATCAACAGCAATATAATCTTTCGTTTCTTTTATACTCATTCCGGGCACAAATTGCGCAACATATGAAGTTTTAAATGCAAAGTTATCTATTAGTAATTGTTTATAATTCATCAATAGTTCTCCTTTTCATAAAAAGTAATACTCGAATCCCTCTATATTAAATATAACATATTAGAAATTTACCTTTTTTTATAAAAAGTACCTCTTTAAATTGTGCTCTATAGTTTAAAATAATTAAAAATGATATAACGTTGTCGGAATGAAAAAAGTGGTATATAATAAATATTAACATTACTAGTAATTATTTTAGGTATTCCTAGAATAAAGGAGCGATACATATGAAAATTACTATTTATTTCGGAAGTCATGAAGATCAAGATGTTCGTACTATGGACTGTCATTTAGATGTAGAAGATACAGAAGAGATTGTTTCTGTATCATAATATAAATAGTTAGGATAAACCCCATTCCCTACAGCGTTTAAGGCACCTTTTATAAGGTGTCTTTTTTGTTATATTTTCATCAAAAACCCTTTACTTTATAGCGTTTTAATAGTAAAATATAAATATACGAACAAACGTTCTTTTTTATTTTAAACGTACATGAAGGGATGATTTTAACAATGGCTCCATTAAAGCGCAGAGGAAGAAAAAAGCAAGCACCTATTATTTCAAATACAGGCTTTATCGGCTCTGTCTTTATTGATACATTGGAGTTACAAAAGAAATCCTATTATTTCGCTCGTAAAAAACTTCAAATTGTTCATCACGTATTAGATGGTCTCTCTGGAGCAACAAGCGCTTTGTTTAAAGAACATAACATTTCAGCATACATGTCATGTGTGTATTTACATAAACAAAAGAAAATTGGCTTTGTTCTTTCAACGAAACCATTTGAACAAAGTGATGGCGTTGCTTATTTTGTAAATTATTTAATCGAAAAGAATTTTTATGGCGGCCATGATGAAGATGTAGAATATCAAGAAGTATTTAATACAGGTTTTATCGGTGTAGTATTCGCTGATTTATCTAGTATAGATCGCTTTAATTTCGAGTTTGAAATGGGTATGCTAACAAAATTAATGAAAGATATGATTATTCCAGTTAAAGAACTCTTTTTACGCCATAATGTACCGGCTTACATCTCCACTTCTCATTTAGAAGAACAAAACAAATTAGGTTTCGTTCTCTCTGTAAAGCCATATGACGAACGCGCTGAAGCAGATTTATATTTTGAAGCATATTTAAAAGAACGAGGATTATTTATTGGTGATGAAGAAGATGAAATTGATAAGATCGTTATTAGAAAAACAGCTGAATTACGATAGAAAAGCGCAGGATGCTGATCCTGCGCTTTTTAAGTTACGTTAAACACTATAATCTTTTGAATGAATTTCTAAATTAAACTTATTTGCTAAAATTTTATTCAAAGTAAAAAATACAATCCCCCCTGCAATGGGAAGCGTGTAGGCTGGAATGAAATTTAATAATAGTCCTGATATTGCAAGTGCTATTGGTTGCATTATTTTACCTAAGCTTAATCCAATACTAAGAACTCTTCCTCTATATTCTTCAGGAATCTCATTTTGCATGAAATACATTAAAGGAATATCAATTTGTGCTATCATAAATCCTAAAAAGAACATAATCATGCAATACGTAGTAACATATACCAAATTATTTACTACAATAGATTTAAATAAAACAGGTATCCCTGAAACTATCATAAAAATTGCCAACATAAAACTTATTTTTTTCAATAGATAAGAATAAGAATAACAATCAGTTATCTTTTTCACTAATATTGCACCAACTATCATACCTATCGGAAAAGTCCCTTGAATCATACCAAATTGCTTAGAATTAAGATTGAGAACTGTGTTAATAATGTATGGCAACGGAACGGTTACAGCAAAGCCTAAAAAGAAATTAAGGGAAATTAAAATACTAAAAGTATTTTTTAAGCTTTTCCGCTCCAATAAGTAAGAGTATCCCTCCTTTATATCTTCAATAAAATTAATTTCTCTAATTGAACATTCCTCATTTATGTTTTGCTCGCACAATTTAAAGTTTATAAACAATATGGATATAGCCGAAAGG
Source organism: Bacillus cereus group sp. Bce041 (assembly GCF_052646455.1). Lineage (NCBI taxonomy): Bacteria > Bacillati > Bacillota > Bacilli > Caryophanales > Bacillaceae > Bacillus > Bacillus cereus group sp. Bce041. The sequence continues at coordinate 167,388 of NZ_JBQXON010000004.1, read as the reverse complement.
ATAAATGAAATACCGTTAATAATTATAAAAGTTTTCATATCAAAGACTGCAAAAACAATACCCCCTAACATAGGCCCTAAAATTAAAGATATAGAATCAATAATTTTACTTATAGAATTAATACTCATTAACCGTTCTTTAGTAACCATATTCGGTTTTACGGCCTCTAATCCTATTCCAAAAAACGTTGTAAATACGGTCATAAGAAAGGTAGTAGTATAAATAATGAATAAGTTTAATCCATAATAGTTGCTTAATATATAAACAGTTATTAATAAGCACCCGCTTAATACATCCATGCAAACGACGAGTTTCTTTTTATCAACCTTATCAGCAATGACACCGGCAAATGGATTCATAACGATCATTGGAATCGTTCCTAAAATAAGCGTAATCGCGAAATTTAAAGCAGATCCGGTTATTTGTAATACATACAATCCTAATGCGAAACTATAAATAGAGCTACCAAATAGTGATACTGTTTTTGCAATTGAATATAAACAAATATTTCTTAGTTCTTGGTTTCTATTTTTATTTTCTATATGTAATCGTAAACTTCCCATCATTTTCCCCCCTGCATAACTTTGTATTACGTACATTGTAAGTTCTTGGGTCAGCCCAATAGCAATATGTACGATTTGAAAAGTTTTAAGGGAAAATAAATAAAAGATGGAGTTAACCCCATCTTTTTCCGAAAAATGAATATGTATAAATTTCTTCTCCTTGAACAAAGAAATCCTCGTACTTTCCGCCTCTTTTTAAATAATTTGAAGTGCTTTCATCAATCGATTGAAACTGTAAATTTTGGATTTCTTTCGTTACTTTTGCAGATGTAAAATTCCCTCGGAGTCTAGGTGCAATTTGGCTATTTATGCTGAATTTATTAAATAAAATAAATGAACTTAATAAATAACAATTGTTTTTAAAAAGGGAATTTAATTCGCGCAATAAGAACTCCTCATGTTCAAAACTATAATTACTTGTACCTGATTGATCAATTACAATATCAATAGAACTACTCTGAATAGGTATGTTTAGAAAGTCGGCACAAATAAATACAATATTTCTTTTCACATTTCTTCTCTCAATTACATCTTTTAAAAGTAAAAGTTTATTCAAATCTCGATCAACAGCAATATAAAAACAATCTTCCGGTAGTTCTTCATAAATATTTCGTAAAAAGAACCCAATACCAGACCCTAAATCAAGTAGTATTTTTTCATTTAAATCTAGTTGCATTAGTTTCTTTTTTGACCATTCTCCTCCTCTTTGAACATTTTCCAAAAAAGCAGTATCGGTTTCATGGATATAATCCGAAATAGAATCTTCAAGTGATGTCTTTTCATACGCTTTCAACGAGTTACCAGCTGTTAAAACCCCTGAAATAATCGCGTATTCTTCACCACAATTACAAATTAACTTTCCTTCAATAATTTGATTCTTATTAATAATCCCATCTTCAAGAATTAAATTTCCGTTACACTTAACACATTTAAATAAATGAAGTACTTTTAAATCTACCCCTAAAATTGAACTCGAGATTTCAGTTTCTATAGATAAATTATGTAACGCTTCCTTTAATTTATCCCGTTTCTTCTCCAAAAGTTCTATTTCCTGTTCCATTTCGTCATATTTTAGTTTAAATAAAGATTGGTAAAAGGTAATTTTTTCGTAATTCATAGATTTCGCTAAATTTTTATAAAAAAATAGTTCTTTAATTTCATTCAAGCTAAACCCTAAATCTTTATAATGTAATATAAGTTCTAAATCTCTTTGACAATACTCATCAAAAAAATAGTGCCCTCCTTTTTTTTCAGGAATAATGAGACTGAGATCCATATAATGTCTAATTGTATCAATACTTATGTTATTTACTTCACCAAACTTACCGATTTTCATAATATCCCTACCATTTAAATATTTTTTTATATAGATTTCTATTTTTATCTTTAAAAATCCTTTCACCTTTTTTTATCAGCATTATTTACGGAATAAACAAATAGTATTATTTATATTGTTGTGCCTAATAATATAACATGCAACTTTTGGTTTTATGTATGTTAAATTGTCAGTATCAAAATTATTAAACCTAAATAGATTTATTACTCTCTACTTAATGAAATGTACCTATAAACGGACATTATAGCATCGCTTTATTGAATTGTTGGAGTAGGATTACTGTAGAAGGTTACATAGGGAGAGCGTCAGGAAAATGCCGATTTACAATGATAAGGGAATTCCAAATTAAAAAGCGCAATTTCTCTGCAAATCAAAACAGAGAAATTGCGCTTTTTAATTATTTCATTTCTTTATTGAATTCATTAACTGGAAGAAGTATTCAGGTTTATGAGTCTTATTTAGGTTATACCATGAATGTAATGCATCTGGTGTAAATACATCTATTTTTTTCAGTACCTCCCTTGCAAATTCCAGAGGAGCTATTCCTGATGCAGTAACTAAATTCGCATCAGATACCGCAGATCCCAACTCATAAAACTTTTCTCCTTTATAGTTAGGACATACCATTTTAGTATATTCTAAGTTATTACTTGTATGCTTTCTAGTATCCAAGTATCCCATATTCGCTAGGGCATCAGTTGCACCACAAATTGCAGCAACAATAGTGCCAATCTTTAGAGCTTGGCCAATTCTTTCCAAGATAGGTTGATGAATTTCTTCGCTCCAAGTAGTCCCTCCTGGTAAAATTAAAAGATCTTTACTCTCAAGAGTACATTCATCAAGGGAAATATCTGGTTTTATGCTCAGTTCTCCCATAGTAGTAATCATTTCTTTATTAGCTCCTACTGTAATTACTTTTAAAGGTGCTAAATCTTTTTTGAAATATCTTCCTGAGTTTAGTTCAGCAATTAAATATCCATATTCCCAGTCCGACATTGTATTAAATACATATAGAAAAACTTTTTTTGTTTGCATCCAATAACACTCCAATCACAATTTATACAGCTATTATAATATAACTTCCCTGACAGTTAACGTCAGGGAAGTTATCATACTTGATGAAATTTTATTAGTTCCGACAGAACTTCAATAAGTCTTTTCTTAAGACTTATTGGCTCAATAACTTTAATAGATTTATTGTACGATAAAAGTAAATAAGGTACATATGTATGTATCATATCTTTTTCAAGAAGAAAAACAGCTTGATTTGAAGTCCGTTCTTGTAAATAATGTCCTAAAAACCAATGTTGGCAAATATCAGCTAATACATTTTTATCCCCATTAATAACCAAAGAAATAATATCTTTCTTATCTTCTATAGTTGGAAGAAGACTTTTTATAAAAAAGTCCCGTGCTGAAAAATTTTCTGGCCGGTTAAACTTATTTTCCGTTAACATTAAACTTTCAATTCGATCTACTCTAAAACTACGGATATCATTCCTAAGATGACAAAATCCAATCACATACCATTTATTATTCCAATAGATAATTCTGTATGGATCGACCAATCTATAATTTAATTTCTTTTCACCATTTTTATGGTAAAGAATTTTTACTGAGTACCCGTCAGCTACGGCCTGCTCCAACTCCTTCAAAAAAGTTTCTATAGAGAGCGGACTTAATCGACTTATTACTTCAAGACTAGTTAAATGTTGATTTATCTTTGTTTCCTGCTCTTGATTTGAGTATTTACTTAGTTTTGAAATGGCCCTATTTAATGCTTCACCTCCATAATACCCGGCTTCTTCTGCAAAAACAGCAGCATGAAATAGTGAAGTTTGCTCCTCAAAATCAAAAAAAAGAGGGACTTCAATAAAATTGTTCAATAAAGTGTATCCGCCGTTATGTCCTGGTTCTGAAATTATAGGTACTCCACTAGTTGAAATTGTATCAATATAACGATACACAGTCCTTATATTCATCTCTAACTTTTCTGAAATTTGTTTTGCAGTAATTTTTTCACCTGAACGAAGCATCCAAAGAATTGCTAACATATTGTCAATTTTAGGCATATAATTTCACCTCTATATGAAACTTATTTTCTATTATAAATTTCCGATTTTCGGTATAACTCATCAATTGTTCCTTAAACTTTTTCTTCAAAAATAATATCCATTCTGATTTCGTTCAGTTGCTGAAATTGCCTTGAAGAATTCTGTTTAATTGAACTGACACGTATAATAGCATAAATGGTACTGCAAGCGTAACTAGTTTCCTTACTTTTATATTAACCTTTCCCCTTGAAACTAAAGATATATCTTTTATATACTATTGGTTAAATTTGGATGGATGAATATTATTTTATATTGAAAAAATAAATACGTCAAAATTATTTTACGGAAATTATAAAAATCATATTATATATAGATTAGTAAACTACTGAAACAATGCCCCCTAAAAGCGAAAAACGTGTTTCTATCTGTGAATTTATAAGAAAGGATGACGTTTTTATTTCTATTTGTATGTGTGATAAATTACACCTATTTCCTTGAGAATTTTAAAAATCCTCATCCCCAATACCATACGAGTTGTTGCTACGGGTCTTGGTTTTGTACAAAAAATCGATAGAAACCAAGAAAATGATTTTATATCTTTTTATGTTTAGAGGAATTAAAAAATCACTACACCTCCTTCATATACGTGTAATATACAGGGATTTATAACTTGATATAGAACATAAAAAGGAGATGTTTATATTATAAATAAAATGATATACATAAGTGGAGGGTTAGAAAATGAAAATTGCAATAGTCTGCTTCGATAACTTTACTGATATAGATGTTTTTCTACCATGGGATTTATTAAATCGTGTACGTTTAGTCGGTGGTCTTTCTGATTGGGATGTACAGCTTTTAGGAACAGAAGAAACTCATATATCTATGTCTGGCTTGCGTATTCCCATGACAGGAAGCATATCTGATATCCCTTTTGCCGACGCTGTAATATTTGCAAGTGGTAAAGGTGTAAAGGATTTATATAAAAATCAACAATATATTAATAGCATTCATGTAGATCCTCAAAGACAATTAATAGGATCTATGTGTTCTGGTTCACTACTATTAGGGGCTAAAAAATTACTAACTGGTAAAAAAGCTACTACATATCCCTCAGCAGTAGAACAACTTAAAGAATTTGGTGTAGACGTTATTGAGAAAAGTTTCGTAAACGAAGGAAATATCTCGACTGCTGCAGGTTGTTTTGCTGCTCAAGAACTATCAGCTTGGATTATAAGGACCCTACTTAATGAAGAAATGGTTGATATTGTACTAGAAACTGTTCAGCCAGTAGGAAAAGGTTTATATTTTTAATCTCAAATCAAGTCAAGAAATTGTGGTTGCTCCCCAAAAATGATAAAATAAGATTTTTGTTTCGAGTTAACACAAATTTCGTTCTAGAGCGCTATAAAACTTCAACTTGATGGTGGCGTGGTATGCACCATTTATAAATAAAAAAACCCGCGTATCATTCACGGGTTTTCTTCTTAATAACTAATTGCTATTGTACCTTCACCTGCATGAACTGCAAATGAAATTGGTAATGGATATAGTTTGAAATCCATTTCAGGGAATGCTTGTCTAATATCTGCAATCCATTCTTCAGCTCCATCTTTATCGTTAGCATGGAACATGTGAAGTACTTTTGGCAATTCTTTTTCAAGTTCATTTTTAATGTATTCTCGGCATTTTTGGATTTTACGTACTTTCTTTTCAAGTAAAAGCTCTCCACCTTTTACTTCTAATATTAAGTTGACACTTAATAAACTTCCAAGTAAAAATTGAACTCCCTTTACACGTCCACTTGCATAAAGGCCTTTTAAACTTTTCGGGAATACATGGAAAGGTCTTCTTTTTTCATCTACTAATGTTTTGTGTATATCTTGTAAAGTCATACCATCATTGTATAACGATTTCGCTTTTCTAATTAGTTCATCCATTGGATAACTTGTTGTTTCGCTATCTAATACCGTTAATGGGAAACCTGCCATTTCTGCAGCTAACTTCATGTTTTGATAGGTTCCACTTACTTTTCCGCTAATAGCAACTGCAAATCCTTCTTCATATTCTTCTTTGCATTTCGAAAATAACTCTACCATTTCCCCTATGTTAGGCTGTGATGTAGTGACAGTTTTACCTTCGTTCAAAGCATTATAAACGCGCTCACGCACACCTTCTTCACAATCTTTGTACGACACACCATCAATAATAACTTCAATTGGGATAACAAAGTTATCTCCTTCTGTTTTAAAACTCGCAGTTGTACTATCAGTAATCCAAGCAACACGATTCATGTTGTTCCTCCCTTAATTCAATTCCTCTTTTCTAATTTTTCTATATATTTATGTTATGAAAAGAGAATATCCCTGTAATAGTAACAGGACTTTATTGTTTTGGCTATAGTAGATGCATATTAAATGTGACTATTTCTTGTCTATTTCACAAATAAAAAAGAAAATCAAGGAATTTGCTCGATTTTCTTCTTATCATATACTATTTAAAAGTTTCATTATCTAAAATTACTACATAATCATTCGTTAATCGTCCAGCTTCTTTTGTATAACTAACAAGCTTTTGTATATTATCACAGCAAATTTTTGCTCCCCATACGAGTAACGGTACGCCAATAAAATCAATATGGAACCTTCTAGAAAACAGCCCACCGAAAGTCATCGGTAAAGGCACTGTTGGTGATGTATTAGAAAATATAATCTTTTCATGGCTTTGATAATGTTTTTGCAAGATTTCTCCTAAATGCTTCATCGCAGGTACAACAACTTTTGATGCGCCGCATCCAATCGTATATACAGGATGACCATGTTCATCGATTCCATGAAAAATAATTTTTCCCATATCTTCTGTTTTCAATTTATTAAAGTAATCTACATTCAAAATTTCTTCTTTCGTTAACTTACGATCCGTTGGTAGTTTATTTAAATGATACGCTGCAGCTAGTGAGGTAGTATGTGTTCCACCAAAATCTGTGTAAATGTATATCATATTATCATCCCTTGTTGTAAAAGTTCAATGTTAATTAGTATTACCGTTCTTAGCAATGTTAAACAAGGGATGTTATTTGTCCCATATGAATAATGGACTGGATTGTTACAAAGCACAACAAAGCCGGAATGAGCCAAATACGGTTTATTTTCACTTTTCGTTCTTTACTTTGCATCAAAACAATAATAAGAACAACAAGTAAAATATCCATTTAGAATCCTCCTATAAACTTGCTTATCTTTAAAGATTATATTCTCCTCTTTTCACTCCATACTTGAAATACGATAGCTACTTTCAAGTGTAAGATGGAAAATGTGATTTCTCATCAGCCTTAAGCATTATTTATAAAAATAAAAAAGACGTACTTTTTACTCGTACGCCTTTAATAACTCGTTTAAACTCCTATTTATCAACTAATTCCACACCTTTAGAATTAGTTTTACCCAACACTCGAATGTTAAATTTATTAATGGCTTTTAAAAAGATATTATAAATACAATATCCAAAAATAGAACCTAGAACATTACAAATCACATCATCAATATCAGTAATACGTCCCACTCCACTAAATAAAGACTCAATTAATTGTAGCAATTCAATACTAGCTGATATAGAAAATCCTAATAAAATTGTATTTTTGAATTTCTTATATTTATCCCATAGGATAGGTGCTAAAAATCCTAAAGGCATTAATAATAAAATATTCCCGCCTACATTTCTTACAATTAGCCCAATCATAAATAGGGCATCTCCATCATAAGCACTACCAATTTGATTGATGTCTTTAATAATTGATGCAAATGGTATTATATTGACCGAGCGATTCAGATTTTCAATATTAGAAGGAAAACCGATTGGTAAAGGGAATAAAGTTACTGCAACAACCATACAAATGTAAACCACGAATAAAAAACTTACTATTTCTTTCCACCAAATCACATGTTTTTTATTTTTGGTACCAATTAATATTCCACGTACAATTAAATAACAAATAACCCCTAAAATAATAAACAAACTACCGTTGATCATATACAAATTGTTAACACATCCTTTCATATGAATTAATAATTTAAATTTACAATTATATAGTAATATTTTTTAATTTAAAAATCCATATAAACATATGTAATTGTGCAGAATTACAAAAACCCCTTATTTAATAAATAAAGGGTTCCTCGTTAACTAAAATATTTTTCAGAACAGAAACAATCATAAACCCGTTTAAATTATTTTCGTATCTCTTCTTTTATATCCATATAATTAAAAAGCTCTTTCTATTTCTGTCATTAATTTTTCAGGTCCTGCCTCTTTATTCGATGGAATAACTAAAGTGATTCCTAATTCTGGATATATGGCCGAGCGAAAACTGACGCCTGGATCATATCCCATTACATGATATTTGAATACCTTGTTTTCTCGTGTTTCAATCCATATTCCATATCCGTAAGACTGTTTATCATTTACATGAATGTGGGGAGTTAAAAGTAACTTTGTATATTCCTTTCCTAAAATTTCATTATTAAATAGTGCCGCCCAAAATTTCAACATGTCTGGTGCAGTAACATATGCACCTCCATCAGCCCCTCCTTTTATTGGTATAGAGTAAGCGTTTGTTCTCCAATTTTGGTTGGTTTCGTCCTTTATATATCCTAGAGCTGTATGTCTTGGTAATTTATCTAACGAAAAATAGCCAGAATCATTCATGCTAATCGAATTAAAAATGTTTGTTTCTATATACTCCGTAAATTTAAGTCCCGTCTGTTCTTCTATTATTAATCCAAGTATGATAAAACCTGCGTTGTTGTAGTGAAACTTACTCCCAGGTGCAAACATCATATTACTGTTTTGGAATAATGGTAAAAAGTCTTTTAAGCTCTTTAATAGATACATAGGTGTTTGTTTCCAAAGATCCTCGAAGTTATCTATAATACTTTCATCAAAATAATCTGGTATACCAGAGCTATGCGTTAGTAGTTGATGTATTGTAATATCTTCATCGAAGTTTGGAAGTTTTATCTCTAGACAATCCTTTAATTTTGTATGAAAAGAAATAACACCTTTTTCAACAAGTTGACAGATTCCAATTGCAGTGAAAATTTTACATCCTGAGGCAATGCCGAATCTTGTTTGTATCGTATTGTTTATACATTCACTTTTGTTTGCGTAACCCATTGCTTTTTCATAGATTAAGTCTTTTTCTTTTTTTACTAAAACTACTCCAGAGAAATCTATTTTCTTTTGTATTTCTTTTACAATTCTATTAATTTCATCTTTTGTTTTTATCACGACAACCACCCTTGTCTTTCGGTATTGTTCTTTACCCTTATTAATTTTTCCATATAAAAGAGAAAGAACCCTTTTATTAAATACGATAAATTGTTAATGAGAACACAAAGTTCATTTCGAATGTATTCCGCTATTTGTGGGCAGTAGGACCCCCATCTCAAAATTCAGCGAAAGCAAAGAAGTTAAGTGGGGACCCTGCTGCCCGTAAAAGCCCGATTGGTGAGGGCTGATAATCAGTGGGGGATGCTCCCCTGATTAAAATTTCACTTTATTGACTCAGTAGAATACAACTTAGATTGTGATGGGAATAAAGTAAACACACACAAGACGATAGTAATAAATAACATTATTAATGACCCTACAATAACTACAAGTTGTATAGAAATGAACTGAGTCGCAACACCAGATAGTATTGTAATAAAGATTGTTACTAACGCAATAACAAGTCCATATATGCTCCCGATCCGTCCCATTATATGAACGGGAACATTATTTTGGTAAAATGTATAAAATCCTGTATTTGCATATGCCATAGAGAAAGATAAAATAAAGAATCCAATAGCAGCTATTAAAAATACATTTGAAAAAGCATAAATTAAATAACCAATTGCGATGAATAATGATCCTATTCCAATTAGAAATGAAGGTGCTAATTTTTTTGACAAAATTGTATTTGTTATGGCACCTAAAATAAATCCTGCACCAGCTATACTAACTAGAAAACCGTATTCACTATCTGTTAGTAGTAATACCTCTTTCGCAAACGATAGTTCAAGTGAATCAGTAGCAGTTGCTAATACGAACATACTTTGAAATAAGAAATACACACATACGACATACACATGTTTTCTACTAAAATTTATAACAGTGTTCCAATCTTTTTTTAATACTGTAAGTGATAATGTATTACTAGTTGTATCCGAATCTTCTTTCTTATCAAGATTCGGTAAAAGTAATGTAATGAATCCTGATAAGAGAAATGCTATAGCATTCATATATATAGCAAACTCTGGTGTACTCGCAATTAATAAAACCCCCGCTATCGCTGGACCAATTAAAAATGCACCAGATCCTATTAAACTGCGTAATGAGTTGAAACGTTGTCTTTGCTCTACTGGAATTAATTTCGTCATATATGTCATAGCAGTTGGCTCATAAATTGCACTGGCCATACTTATAAAGAATACGAATACATAAACAATCCAAAGTGACGGAAGTAAAGGTAAAATAGCGATAAATAACGCACGATATATATCGAGGTGAATCATTAATTTCCGTTTATTTAAACGATCAATCATACTCCCAGACCAAGCGTTTGTAAATAAAGTGGCTAATGGTTTTATTACATATAAAGTAGCAACAGCTAAGGCTGAGCCACCCATATTATAGACAAGTACATTCAGTGCTATTAAGTAAATCCATGCCCCTAAATTCGCAATACCAACTCCGGACAATAGTAATAAAGGATATTTCCAATCTTTAAGTAAATTTTTCATTTTTGGCCCCCGCTTTCAAAATTGTTTTACAACAATAAAAAAATCCCACCCCCAAGACTTTTAATCTTAGGGACGAGATTTATCATCGCGGTGCCACCCTAGTTTGTTAATATGTCACCATACTAACCTTATCAGGTACTGCATTCTAATTCATGCTTATACCATAGCTCTATAACGGGAGCTCCCGTCACACCATCCCCTAATAATAGGTTCCGATGAGCTGCTCAGAGGCTTGGTTCAATAAAGAATTTTTACTCCTTTTCAGCTAAATGGAGCTCTCTGTGAAAAATTCATTTTATTTACTCTTCTCTTCACTGCATTTGATTTTTTCCATATTATCACATATACATTTAACTGTAAATAAAAAATAATCAGATATTTATATTTTCGTCATTTTTGCTTTACGACCAATTTGACATACGAAACGCATTAGCTTTTTATGAAGATAAGGAAATAAAGTGAAGAATACGTCCATCGTTTTTTTTAATGGCATTGGACAAATTACTAATTTATTTTTATGAATAGCTTTCAGTGCAATTTCAGCGAATTTGTCAGCTGAAATTGGCTTATTTGTTTTTAGTTGTTTTATAATTTGATTCTTATTCATATTAATTGCAATTGATTTTTCAAATATGGGTGTATCTACAAAAGTTGGACAAAGCACACTTACATTTACACCGTATTCTTCCGCCTCATAATGTAATGAAGTTGTTAAACCTACGATAGCATGTTTGGTTGTTGCATACGCGGTACAAAGGGGAGCTGGTCCTAAACCAGTTGCAGAAGCAGTATTAATGATATGACCAAATCCTTGTTTTTTCATGAATTGGTAAGCCAATTGTGTTCCGTAAATTACTCCTAATAAATTTATTTCAATAATATGTTTCCAATCATCCAAAGACATATCGAATACTTCTCCATACATAGCAATTCCTGCATTATTAAACATATAATCAATTCTACCAAACTCATTAACTATTTTTATAATAAGTTCTTCTACGGATCCAGCGTTAGTAACATCTAAATATTCGAACCTAGCTAGTTGATTATTATTTTTTATATTATTCACAAGGTCTTGGCCACAAGTTTCATTAATATCAGCGATAATTACAAATATATCTTTATTTGCTAATTGAATGGCTAAAGCTTTACCAATACCAGAAGCGCCGCCAGTTATAATTGCGATTTTTTGCTCATCCATATAAATAACCTCCTGTTGTTTATACATATAATGAAAACGGACGAGTGTAAGGATTTGAACAATCGTTCTAATTCGCGTGTCACGCTACATAAATTTGTTTGAAATAGAGAGTAAAAAAATTTTAATAGCTTCTTCAAATAAAACTTCTAATTTCTCCATTTCAATTGAATGAATGAATTGACATAATCCACCTAGCCATGAACCTAATAAAAGGCATGAACCCTCAACATTTTTCATATAAAACTCACCACTTTTTATACCTTCATCTAAAATTTGTTGATATGCCTTTAAAGGGACAACAGCTAAACCATAAAGTTGTTGAACTGTAGAAGGATTCGTGCTCGGATCAGAGGCAAGTTCTTGCCCCGCTCTTAATAACGGCGTTTTGTAATTATAAAGTACAAATTTAGCCATTCCATATAATTTTTCAGTTGCGTTTGTATACTGTTTTTCCGCTATTTCCCATTTATCATGCCAGTTTTTCATACTGTCTTTAGCTAAATAAACAAATAATTCTTCTTTATTTTTATAATGATAATATATATGTCCTTTACTATAACCAGAGGCTTTAGCAATGTTATCAATGGAGGTTCTTGTATACCCTTTTAAGGAAAATAACTCTATCGCTTTTTCTGCTATTATTTCTTTGGCTAAATCACTATCATATCGTCTTTTATTCAATGTAGACTCCTTCCATCGTTTAATACAAAAATTGAACAATCGTTCTAATTTCAATATATGTAAGTTTTTTTGTTTTAGTAACTGTTAAGCATTTTATTTATTATTTTTTCTGAAAAATACGGTGCGTGAAATTACTCATAAATTTTTAAAAAAGAACCTATTGGATGTAGGTTCTTCAACAAGTTTGAATTAATTCGTATTTGCCTCAGCTAACGGTTGTAACGGCGGTTCTAATTCTAGTTCTAGTGTATCTCCTTCTCGTAAATCTTGTCCTTTTTCAATACTTTGGCTCGTTACATAACCCGTACCCGAAGTTTTCAAATCTAATTTCAAAAGCTTGGAGAAATACATAATATCACGCATGGACCAACCTTTTACATTTGGCATTTGTGCGTTATTCCCTAATAAAAATATACGATCACCTTCACTCATTACCTCGCCAGACTGTGGATATTGTTTTATTATTTTTCCTTCTCCTAAAATTACTGGCTGTAGCTTCTCTTTTTCTACACTTTTCTCTACTGTACCCATCGATTGATTTACATAATTTTGTACTTTTAATTGAGATTGTTTCGTTGCATCAGCTATTTGTTTTTCTGTATACGGTTTCACCTTTAAATATTCAAGGCTGTTTTTTATAACAGGTTTAAATATTTCAGCAAGAGGCTGAGCTCCATACTCATCTCCTTTTAACTTTGGCTGCTTAATAGCTAAGTATACGATTAACTCCGGATCATCAATTGGAGCCATTCCTAAAAAGGAGAAAATGTAATTCTCTTTCCCTTCCATATATCGACCGTTTTCAGGATTCGGTATTTGTGCTGTTCCTGTCTTACCTCCAATTGGATAACCATCCACTTTATACATTGTACCAGTTCCTTTTGAAGATGTTATAACACGCTCCATTAAGCTTCTAACTTTGTCCGCTGTTTCTTTTTTTATCGGATTCCCAATTTCTTTCGGTTGATTTTCCATAATAACTTCCTTGTTTGTTGGATTTACAACTTTATCAACGATATATGGTTGCATCATTTTCCCGTCATTTGCTATAGCAGTAGCCGCTTGGATTAATTGAATTGGAGTTACTGTAGAACCTTGACCAAAAGAAGTTGTAACCTGTTGAATTTGCGTATTTAATAATAAAGTATTTTTACTTTCTCCAGGTAAATCTATTCCTGTTTTTTGATTGAATCCAAATTTATTCATATATTGCTTAAATTTATTTGGTTTCAGTAACTGATCTTCTAAAATAGAAAAAGCTACGTTTGATGACCTTTCAAAACCTTCATCAAATGTAATTGATCCCCATCCAAATCCACCATTATGATCTTTTATATCAGATGAACCAACGGAATATTTTCCAGATTGAAAATATTCTTTGCCGTTATATACACCTTCATTAATGGCAGCTGCTAACGTAAAAACTTTCATTGTTGAACCTGGTTCATATGCATTTGCAATCGGATCATTTAAAAAGTATTCGATATCACCTACATTAGGATTGTAACTAGGTTTACTAGACATCGCTAAAACCTTTCCTGTTTTTGGATCAGCAATAATTCCAATTAACATAGACGGATCATAATGCTCTTGTGCTTTGTTCATCGCTTCTTCTAAAAAGCTATTAATTTGTTTATCAAGTGTTAAATATACGTTATTTCCATTTTTAGCAGGTTCTACTTTACCTATATCATTTGTAAGCGGAATCCCTCTTCGTGTACCCACATATTCTATATTCCCGTTTGTAGAGCGCAAATATTTATCCAAACTCTTTTCAAGCCCAAACTTTCCTTCCGTATTCCCTTTATCATCTGGTCTAGCAAAACCAAGTATATAGGATGCAAAGTCTTCATTCGGATACACTCTTGCTTTTTCCGACATAAAAGATACACCTGGTATTTTTAAATCATTAATTTTTTCCTTCTTTTCCCTAGATAAGTTCCGACCAATTTTCCCAATTTCAACTTGCGTACGCCCTTCATGAAAGTTTTTTAATACTTCTTCTTTATCAATTTCAAGCGCATCGGCTAATTGTTGTGCGGTTTCATCTTTATTTTTCACTTTATCTTTTCCTTTTAAATTCACAACAACTCGATACGTTGTAGAATCTTGTACTAACACCTTTCCCGTTTGGTCATAGATAGTGCCACGATTCGCTTCTAAAACACCTTTTTTATTATGTTGTTCATTCGCGAGATCCTTTACATTCACATTATGCACGACTCCTACTGCCTGAATATAGAATATACGCAAAATCATAATAAGAAACAAAACAATAAAAGCAATCATCATATATCGAGCGCCTTTATTCGTTTGGATTTTTTGCATACTTATCTCCTCTCTTTTGGAATGGATTCGTACGAAGATCCGTTTTAAAATTTGTAGTTTTTGTTTGCGATACTATATGTTTCGAAGTTTTCTTTTTAATTCCTTTAAAACAATGCAAAACTAACTGTTGTTATTTTGTGTCATTATTTTATATATTTTAAATACGGTGCGTGAAATTTCAGAATATTAATTAGTACAACTTGATTACAGAGCACTCTAAACTCTTTTCGTATTTCCTATAAAAAAATTCCCCTCTGGATGTCCAAAGGGGAATTTTTATAGGAAAATTATGCGATATGGTTATATTTCGCTAAGAAAGGAATTCGTCTCGCTACTAATGCATACATTTTGAATACAAGTTTCGCTATTGGTTCAAACATACGTGTACTTTGCATTACTAAAGCGCTCGTAATAAGTGTTAAGAATGCTGCACCCAGTATATCTAAAGGATAATGAACACCTACGTACATACGTGATATACCGACTAGTACTGCCCATAATAGCGCGATATATTTCAGTTTTTCTCCTCTAAAAATAAATACGAAGGCGATTGAAAATACAAGTACAGAATGATCACTAACGAATGATGAATCTGCTGCATGTGGTACTAATTGATGTACATCATGTGATACGAACGGACGCGGATGGTAATATACCGCGTGTATAAGAACATTTACTAATAATGCAATAATAACCGAAAGCGTCGTATATAAAACTGTATATTGTTTTCTAATTGCCTTTTCTTTCTTTCCATTATTAAACCATAAGATAAACATAAATAGAACGGCTACGTATGCAGCGCTATTTGTAATAGCAATCATTAACGTATCTAATAGTTTGGATGAATCAGCAAAATTATTAAACCACTGAAATACTGTGTAATTCATTAAACTCTCTCCTTACATACAAGTGTTCTTGATTTACACAGTATACAATACCATTATGAAAATAGGCTTAAACTTTTTTCATCTAATTCTCATTTTACTATTACTCATATGACAATTATAAAACAAATTTTATACGCTATTTATGTATAAAGCCGGTAAGCCTTTATAATAAGGCGGTTCGTATTTTTTTCATATTTGAAATACATAACATGTTCATTTAAATATACTAATTGCAAAATCATATTTTTTAATTCATTTGAAGTACAATATTTCCAAATTGTTCTCCATGTTCCATACGGCTAAGTGCTCGAATTGCCTCTTCTAACGAGTAAACTTTATCAATAATTGGTTTAATTTGATGTTTTTCTATAAACTTTATCATCTCATTAAATTCCTTACGGCTACCCATGGATGTTCCCATAATATCAATTTGATTGTAAAATAGCGCGCGTAATGGTAATTCAATTTTATCTCCTGAGCTTGCACCAAAATTCACGATTCTTCCGTTTGGTTTTAATACATCAAAATATTTCAAAAAAGTTGCTGGACCTATACTATCTATTATTAAATCTACTTTTTCACCTTGTAAGCTCTCTTCCCAATTTCCAGAACTATGAAAAGAAATATCTGCACCATATTTTGCAGCAAGTTTCCTTTTATTCTCTACCCTTGAAGTAACACTCACTTTAGCGCCAATTGCTTTCGCGAATAACATGGCAAATGTAGCAACACCACCGCCTATTCCCGGAATTAAAACGTGTTCACCGCACTTCAATCTCCCTTTTGTAAAAAGCGCTCTATATGCAGTTAATGCAGATAAAGATAAAACACCTGATTCTTCCCAAGTAAGATATAACGGCTTTTCTACTACATTTTCAGCTGGTACAATTACATATTCAGCAAACGTTCCATCTTTCGGCCCACCTAGTACTTCCGGTAACTCCGGTACTTCAGTAGCATGTTCCCATCCAATACTAGGATTAATAATAACTTCTGTATGTAGTGTAATATTTGAAACTCCTTCTCCTATTTCTGTAACAATTCCTGAGCCATCTGAACCTATTACTAATGGTAGATCCATTTCTTTTCTATTGTTTATAATAAATAAATCCCTATGATTTAACCCTGCAGCTTTTAACTTTATTTTTACTTCACCTGCATTAGGACTTATCTCAGGTGAAAATTTATATTCTAACCCCTCTAATCCTTTTTCATATTGATGTACAATAGCTTTCATTGCTTAATTCCCCCTTAATATTTCCAATGTACTAGAAATATCAAAATAAATAAAATAGTTTGCCTCCAATAATTAGAAATTATATATTTTGTTATGAAAAAATCCTCTCCCTATAAAAAGTATAGGAAGAGGTTTCAAAACTAGTTAGATAAGAATCTATAAATTTATTGAATTCTAGCCAATTCTAATATTTTTCGAATAAACGGTGCTTTTGCCTTTGTATATGAAACACGATCAAAAGCATATGTAATAGCAAGCCTCTCTTTTAATTCTCTATATTCTTTACGTGCCCATTCATGGCTTATTAGAAAGTCACGAAATAAAATATTGTTTCTCCACTCATCACTATTATAAATATAAATATGCAAATGATGAGTACCCGCTCTCCATTTTCCCTTTCTAAAAAAACGCCAATTCGTTGCATCTTTTGGAACATACTCATATCCAATTTCCGATAGAACTTCAATCCACTTTTCAGCTATTTGCAATTCTGTTACGCCAATCATCATATCAATAAGAGGTTTAGCTCCTAATCCTTCTACTGCTGTGCTCCCTATATGTTCAACAGCAATTATTTCTTGTCCTAACAAGGAACAAAATTTCTCTTTTTCTTTTATATACTCTTCACCCCAGTCTTTTTGATATGCTTTAATAACAATTTGTTGATCCATTGTATTCACCTCTTTATAAGTATTTATCATTATATTTATAAAATTTTATATTATTAGCATAGGATTTCCATAAAATATGTCGAATAGTGGAATGTACAACTTAATTATATTAAATGTGAGGTAATCTATGAAAGATAATTCAGTCGAAATTCAGTTAAATAACGTAACATTCCAATTAAAAGAATATCATAATTTTGATTGGCTTATTAAATTAGGGACCGTATTTGCAGTTTTTGACCAGCAAGACTCAGGTAATATAAGTTTTGGTGTAGAAAAAGATGGGCATAAGAAATTTATCAAATACGCAGGAGCACAAACAATTGCATTTGAAGGAACAACGGGTCACGCTATTAAAAGGCTAAAAAATTCAGTTACTATCTATGAAGATTTAAAGCATGAATCGCTCATAAGACTAATTGATCATTTTCCAGTCCAATCTGGATATGTATTAATTTTCGATTGGTTTGATGGTGAATGTCTTCATTCGCATTGGAGTTTCCCACCTCCTGAAAAATATAAAAATCCAAACTCACCATTTTATAAATTTAGACATTTATCTGCTATAGAACGAATTCATTCCTTACATTCCCTTTTTTCTTTCCATACTTATGTAGAAAAGAAAAACTATGTAGCAATAGATTTTTATGACGGTAGTATTCTATATAATTTTAATACAAACGAGACAAAAATTTGTGATATAGATTTATACAGTAAGAAACCTTACATAAATAAAATGGGCCGGCTATGGGGTTCCTCCCGTTTTATGTCACCAGAGGAATTTGAACTAAACGCAACAATTGATGAAAGAACAAATGTATTTAATATGGGAGCAATGGCTTTCTCACTTTTAGGCGGTGAAAAAGATCGTTCTTTTATAAAATGGGAAGCAAGTAAGGAATTATATGAGGTAGCGTATCGTGCTGTAAATGCCAATCGAGCAGAACGGTATGCATCAGTTATAGAATTCTATGAAGCGTGGTTAAAAGCGGCTAATGCGGAAAGGATATAACCCTAAATTATTAAAAGAAATATAGAGTTTATACTATTATCATGTATATTAAAAATGGTTTTATGAACGTTTCGTACTAATTATAACTCGAGTTAATGACTATAACATGAATAGAGTTAATAATGATGTGAGAACTCGAAATGTAAATACGACAAATGATTTAAATGATAATCAGAATAAAAATAATAATTGGGCTTGGCTTGGTTTATTGGGACTACTAGGATTATTTGGTCTTAGAAAAAAAGACAAAGATCCAGAAACATGTTAATGTAGAACATTGTATTTAATTTTAAAAGATATTTATTTATCAAAAGAATGCAAAATGAACCGCCTTTAATAAGGCGATTTTTTATTTTTTAAAATCAATAACAATCACAAAAAACGGATGCAATTAATCGGAAACAATGAATTTCTTAACTTAATAGTAATAGAGCATTACATCTATTGGACAAACTACGCTCTTTTTTATACCTTTTCTTCACTTACCCATATCTTATATTTTGTGTAACTAATTTAAATGCTACAGCCCTTGATATTCATAGCTTCATAACACTTCCTCTTTTGAGTTACACAACACATTAAAAATGAGTAACTGTATAGAATGGGGTAGAATAACATAGTCATCAAGTTAAAAGTTTAATGTACCAACAATTAGGAAGCTTTGTATGTTAGAGAATTTCAACCTAAAAAAGTCGGATTCCTATACGTTAAGTAAAGTGAATAAAGTCTGTTACACTCTCTTCTTTAGGAACGTTTCCATAATATCCTTCTTGAACCATTCATAATCAAACTGAAAAGCTACATTATGCGTTTTATAGCCTGGATTTGTAACAAAACGAAAGTCTGCAATGCTTTGACCAAATCCTTCCCCTTGATCAGGAATTACTTTAATGGGTACCCTTGAAAGACTAACAGCCTCTTGATTCAGCAAATACCATACCGTTACAAAATCATGCATAGGACTTCCACTTATACCAGGATTAGACTTGGAGTAGAAATTATAATAATAATCTAACATAGGTTTGATGATGAGTCCTGCAAGATCCTGTGTATTC
Organism: Bacillus cereus group sp. Bce041; assembly: GCF_052646455.1. Lineage (NCBI taxonomy): Bacteria > Bacillati > Bacillota > Bacilli > Caryophanales > Bacillaceae > Bacillus > Bacillus cereus group sp. Bce041. Next base: position 147,584 of record NZ_JBQXON010000004.1, on the reverse strand, counting down.
CGATGAAATGCATCAATTTGTTGGACCATTTCGGGTGTAACAATCGCATGTTGAGTCACATTTAAAGGAATAATCGTCAAGTTCTTTGCATGCTGTAAAATTAAGTTTGCTGCATAAGGATCTGCGTAAAAATTAGCTTCAGCCACAGCAGTTACGTTACCTGGATAGAAAAAAGCTCCCCCCATGCAAATGCATTCTCTTACATTTCGCATTGTTTCTAAATTTAATACAAAAGTCGTAGCTAGCGAAGAAAGTCTTCCTAAATTGATAATGGTAAGATCTTCTAAATTTGATTCTATAATTTGATAAATATCATTTAAAGGATAAACTGGATATGAAATTTCAGGTGGAATAATAGGTCCTAATCCAACTTTTCCATGTACCTCAGGGAAATACTGAATTAATATACCTGTCAACGGTACAGAAGCACCAAGGAATACAGGTATTTCTTCTCTTCCCGCAATGTACTTTAAATAGTTTATATTTCTTATTACATTTTCTCTTGATACATTTCCATAATCGGCCACAATTCCTACAAGTTGAATGTCTTTACGAAAAAAGATGTACAGTATAGCAAAGGCATCATCAATCCCTAAATCTGTAAACAGGAGAACCTTTTTTTGCATATCTCTTCCTCCAAAAAATTTATAGAATTCTACTTTCACCAATGATGTAGTGATTAGACTACGCTTGTATATATATTTTTTATGTATTCTTAAAGAATGGATTCTATTCACTTGAAATAGCTTTGCTCATCTAAATTTTATTTTATGTTCTTAAGTCGTTTGGTCTATTGGGAAGTATTTTAAATCCAAAGTCTCAATACCATCTACAGTAAGTTCTCCACCAATTGGCTTACATTGAAAACAATGAGTGATAGTCTGAGCTTTATCTCCGTTCGGAAACTCACCAGAATATTTAGAATAGACACCTATAAGATGTTCAACTTCAACATTTAATCCTGTCTCCTCAAATATTTCTCGTTTAGCGGTTTCTTCAAGAGATTCTCCAAGTTCCATAGCACCACCTGGAATACCCCATTCATTTCTATCTCCCCGTTTTTGTAAAAGAATTTCATTTCGTTCGTTATAAACAATACCTCCAGCAAAATTAAGAAATATTAAATCATGCCCTACTTTTCCCCGGATATAACGAATGTAGTCCTTATTTGTAGTCATAAATTCCCTCCTAATTTATATATAAGATACAAATTAATTATATATAAATATAGAAGAAAATGGTAACGAAAATGATAATATTCCTTATTCTCATAAGGGATTTTCCCTTTACTTTTTATCAATCTATGCGTTTATTAACCATTTCTATTCTAATACCTTCATTTCCCAAATCCCCTTTCAAAATAAAGAGAACACCATTTCTTAAAACAATTTTATCGCAGTTCTAAAAATTGGTGTCCTCTAGTTTTCTAGCCGGACTATATTCTATTTTCAAGCCCATCTCTACCTCCCTATGAATAAAACTCAACGTTCTGTTTATACTACAACTACATCTAGAGACACATCACTGTTTAGAGCGGCTAGGTTTTGTTAGCTGCTCTTTTGTGTTTTACACAAATAAAATCAATAACTCAGCATATAATATCTATGTAGCTAGACTATTACCTCTGTATCGAGCAGTTAGGCTGGGCTAAATGCTCTTTTATTTATGACAAAATAAAACTTTTAAACAAAATTACTTTCGTATAACATTTTCAATCTCGCCTACACTATAACTGTAACTTTAAATTACACATCTATTACTTGTAGGGCCTAATTTTCTTTTGTGGAACAGGTGGTTAGCTCATAAAGTTAACCACTTTGTTGCGTTAAATATTTTTTATTTCTCAATACTTAATACCTGGAATTAATTCTAATTTATTGGTATTAAACTATTGACATTGATTTTCCTCATATGCAATTTTTGAAAAGGCCTTTTCTCTCATATCAGGCTCTTTTATTTATTAAAAAAAGATTATTTTATATAGATTACTATAAGCATCCATAAAGCCAAAGCACCAATGATAGCGAGTACTATACGTGTTGATAGGTATCCTTACTTCAAAGTCTGTTTTCTTGGAGGGTTCAGGATATGCAATTATGTAAATTCCCTTTAATAATGCAAGCCATGCAATAACCGTTAGGAATCCCTGCCAGTTGAATACCCATACATTATGTAGAATTACAGTACCTAATCCTAGGAAAATCGATAGAAAACCATACATAATACCAAATCCTCTGTCTTCAACCACTAATTTTTTTAAGTCACGTAGCACAGATGGACGGACGAAAAGTAACCGTCATCCATCCCCAGAACAGCCCTAAAAAAGTACTAGTTTCCATTATTATTTCACTCCCCTCAATTATATTTATATTTCAGATATTCCTTCCTTTAGAACAATTCCAGCACTTTTCACATTTACAATAACTAAATATCCCCATCTTACCAGTTTTAAAATCTTCATTGTCATGACTATTAATAAGTTTATATCTTTGTATACATTTAGGTTATTTTAATTTACCCAACCAATTTCCTAATATAAATTAATTCCTTTCCTCTCGAAGATATTCTTTCTATTCCCACCCTCTTAAGGATATATCGGAAAATATCTCCAATCATTGTAACGTGGTAGCTTGTTTTTCTTTAAACAAAAGGATTATTTTGTTTAAAAATTCATTCCAATTTATAACCACTATATTTTTCTTATATTTTCCATTGAAATTTAATAGCAATATTTTGATAACAAAGGAGCAACCTATGAAGCATAATATAAATCTATGGTCTTTTTTTCATTAGTTTGCATTGCTTTTTTTCTTTTATATCTTGAAGTATGCACACCTGAAATGAATACGTCGTTTATAAATATCGTTTATTTTCACCCTTTATTTTTTGTACTCATTTTTTCAATAGGAACTTTTTTTGCTGGTATTAAAGGATTCTCTAAAGCAGGTAATTGGATAGCAATGCTTAGAAGCATAGTAACAGTTCTGCTAACATTGTTATTATCAGTGTTTTTAACACTAACTTTAATCGTTGGTTATGCATTAAGTTAAACGTAATTCTTCACGAATAAAACTAAATATTACGTCAATACTATATATGACATTAGATTTTCTCCTTGTTCCCCCTTGGAGAAGAGCAGTTAGCTTTTGCTAACTGCTCTTATTTTCTACAATTGGTTTCATTTACCTGATGTATTTAACGTAATATTAAGTTACAATATAAACGAATAAAATATATTTGGCTGTTATACCATTACCCTAGGAAACTAGGGTTTTTATTTCTATAAAATGAAATTTTTATTGTAATTACTCACCCATAGTTTTATATTTTTCAAATATTCCATTCTTCCGGAGAGTATTTACTAGCTGCCTTATCGTTAATTCCGTTCTTCCTAATGCTAAAGCAATTCCCTTCATCTTTCCGAATCCATAATACTTACATATGTAGGCTAATTCTTTCGTTGTATACGGCTTCTTATGATTCGGATGGTAATCGGTTGGTACTTCATTCGGCCCTGCGCATCGTATTGAACTTCCACCTTGATCACTTTCCTTTCAAATGAAGTTTTTATTAAGCTACTTGATAAGCTTTACAAACCCATGATTCATCTTCGTCTGCGTCAATCCGCAAAGAATATTTCTACCTTCAATTTCAAACCATTCTTCATTACGGCCGTCGCCTCAAATACTCCGCTTATATGATCAAATTTCTTGATATCCTCGTCCTCTAACATTCCGAATTCTTCTGGGAGACTATCGTAGAATTTTTCTACTACATTTTCTAAATCATACTGACTTTTATATGTTTGTTCGTGAATTAACTGGACCTCCATTTTCATCCTCCTTTTCTAATAAAATAGCGTTTTTGTTTAGTTTCACTCTAAAAGTAAAATTTTCATTTTTTCATTCAACCAAGTTCATAACATATTCTTTTCCCCCGATAAAATAATGATTAGGTGTCCCATGCGCATTTTATTCATTGGAAATAATACCTTTCACGTACTTACGTATTAGAAACTTCATTTCTGCTTCTTCTCCACTAGCAATTTTGTTCACTTTTTTGATACATTTATGAAACATTCACATGTTATCTTCAATATGTTCTATTCTTTTTGAAAAACCATGTGAGAATACCAAAATAAGAAGCCCTAGAGCCCTAACTCTAGGGCTTCTTGTTTTCAAATAAGGATTTTGCTAAAAAACTACACATTTATTAAGAACATGCATAAAATATAATGTGGTATTCTTTTTCAATATTAATGTTTATCCGAGAGCGCCTTGAATGGCGCTCTTTAATTTCCAAATAACATTTTTAGATAATTACGAGAGCGGATTTTATTATGTTGTACAAGCACTACTTCACTTTATTAAATAGACTATATAGATATTTAAAAGAAGGGAGCTTTAAATTCATATGGCTGATTACTTTTATAAAGATGGTAAAAAATATTATAAAAACCAATCACATTCCAACAATCAAAAAAATAACTGTTTTATTGAAACTCATACGATAGCTGGTTCTGCAGAAAATGAAAATGGAAATATACCTGTGTCAGTTTTCCTTGAAACCACCGCTCCACAAACTGTATTTGAGGATTTTACAAACAATCATAACAAAACATTAATTCAGTTATTCGTTGTCGGTATGAGTGCACCCGTTCAAGTAACTATTCTAACAAGAAGATCTAGCGTACCAATTACTACTACATTACAACCTGTTCAAACAAAAATATTTCAAGTTGAAGATTTTCAAGGTCTTACTCTTACAAAGCAGGAAGGTTCTACTAGTGTAGTTAGTTTATTTGTTCAAAAAACATTTTGTATATGCTGTAACGATAATAACGATTCATGTGATGAATATTACCAAGAATGTAATTGATAGATTAAATCACCAGAAAAACCCTTTATATAAAGGGTTCTTTTCCTTTTACTCCCCTCATTTTCCCGTTTTTTATTAAAATAACGATTTTATTATGTTTCCTAACTTACAGTAATGTCCTTAAAAAACATTCATATATATTTATCAGATGCACTTTTAAATCCCAGAGTATCAAATACTTTTAAGAGTTGACTGACCAATAATATTCGAATTATCTTTAAAAACTTATTAAAAATAACTTAGATACAAAAAAGCTACGTTTTATATAGGATAAAAAATTATCTTACGTAAAGGAGCTTGATTATTTGTGAATTATCAAAATGATAACAACCCTAACATTCACAAACCTTGTTCTTGTCCATCTCCCACGGCTAACAGTTTAAATGTTGTTCAAACTACCCCATCAATAGTTTCTGTAAACTCTGCGATTCCACTAGATACTGTGGTAAATTCTAATGGCACGGCAATCTCATTCACACCACCAACAACTGTTTTACTTGAAGGTGGAAGAACCTATTTGGCAATCTATGAAGTGCAAGTTATCATTCAACCAGGAGGTAATTCGGCAGGTATCACTATGTATCTGAATAATAATCCAATCATTGGATCAGGTACTTCTCTAGGATATACAGCCGGATTCACTTCTGTATCAGCCCCCGCAATTTTCACTACACCTCCAGGTATAACAAGTACTCTTACTGTTAATGTAGGACCATATTCTAATACATTAAATACATTGGGCTTAACTCTTGCTGTTGTAGCATTAACATAATAAAATGTAAAACTCTCTAAAATGATTCTATTTGTCTCTTATTTGTCTATTGGGCTAGCCTCTAAGAACTCCACATAACTACATATAGAAAAAGAACATTATTTGGTTCGATAGTACTAGGTGACTCGACTAGCACAATTGCTGAGTCACCTATTTATCTATAACAAAATAAAGCTTTTATTTAATTTATTACTTGTTCTTTTTAATGCATTATTCTATTACAATTCATTTTCATGTTATAATTACCAACAGTACATATTTTAATAGGCACAACAAATCTCATAAATATAGGAGGACCTTAATGATCCTAACTCAAGAAAAGAACATAAAATTAATTATGCATTTTCTTACATTATTATCTTTTTTTATTCTTATTTTCTTTAGTGTCACAATTTTTTATATACCTTTGGTTTTCTATTTTGTATGTAAACCACAAAACATTCGGAAAAATATCCTTGAAGCTGTTTTTTACCAACTATTCATTTGGATAATTACAGTAATTTGGAATCTTTTCATAATAAGAATCTTAATGCTATTTTGGTCTAATTTAGACTTGGCTTCAAATAACACTTTGATTATTTTCGGGGTAGCTCCTTTATATCTAATACTGTTTCTCTTGTTAATTTTTGGACCTATAAAAGGAATTTTATATGTGCTACAAGAAAAGGACTTTCATTATCCTATTATTTCTAAATGGATTAACAAATAAAAATACGTGTAGAAGAATTCTGAGTTTGACTGAATTCTTTTTTTATGGATCTTTCAAAATCTTTTACAACTTCCTTCATTCCTTCTTTTTAATAAACTTCAACTTTTATTACAATAACGCTTTTTTTTAATACAATCGTTTTTCTATAAACTTTGTAACCTTCATTTCCTTTCCTATGATTACAATTTCCTCCTAGCAACCAAGTATTGGCTATATCCCCCATATGAACACCTCAATTTTATTGGCATATACTTTGAAGGAAAAAACATTTCAATTAAACATATACCTACAAATTCAGTTGCTAATAATTTACCAAAAATTACTTAACATTTAATTTTTTTAAAGGAGGTATTTATGAGATATAATCGAAAATCAAATTCATGTGATAAATTTCAGCAACCCTGCTTTGTTTCTATATCCCCTTGCGATCAAAGTAATTGCTGTACACCTGTTTTTTTCTCGAATGCTCAACAACAAGAATTATTGCAAATAATAAATCAATTAAATCAAGCCATCCTTTCTTTTTTCACAACATCAAATCCAACAACTATACAAATACTCCAATCAGCATTACAGGCATTAAATGATTTATTAATAGCAGTACAACCAAATACACCAAATAGAAATTTAGTTATAAGAACTATAAATCAATTAATTAATTCTTTACCTACCGCATCTCTCACTCAAATCTCAGCATTATTCCAATTTCTATTCCAAAGCTTGTCTTCACTTATAAGTTGTTCAAATATATCGGACCCCTTATTACAGCAAACATTCAACTTAATTTTACAAGGAATCTTAAATAGTTCGCTATTAAGTAACATCGGAACACCGGGGCCGACTGGAGCCCCCCTGGACCTAGAGGATTTCCTGGACCTAGAGGCGCTCAGGGTTCTCAAGGTGTGCAAGGAATTCAGGGGCCGGAAGGACCAGAAGGACCGGAAGGACCTCAAGGTGTACAAGGGATTCAAGGACCACCAGGACCACCTGGGCCTACTGGTTCAGGGACCGGAATGGGAATTCCTGGACCACCGGGACCTACTGGGCCTCAGGGTATCCAAGGGATTCAAGGACCGGAAGGACCGGAAGGGCCCACTGGACCTCAGGGTGTACAAGGAATTCAAGGGCCGGAAGGACCACCAGGAGCCACTGGACTTCAGGGTGTGCCAGGAATTCAAGGGCCGGAAGGACCACCAGGAGCCACTGGACCTCAAGGTGTGCAAGGAATCCAAGGGCCGGAAGGACCACCGGGACCTACCGGAGATTGTGATTGTCCACCGGGACCTACTGGACCGACCGGACCTACTGGGCCAACCGGACCTGCATGTAATTTCCTAGTATATGCTACAAATGCAGGACTCATAGATGACCCTACAAATGATACAGTATCTGTAATTAACACCGGAACAAATATAGTAGTTGATACAATTACTGTAGGTAATGCACCACTTGAAGTAACGGTTTCACCAAATGGAGCTCGTGCCTATGTTACTAATATTTTTTCTGATACCGTTTCCGTTATTGATACTGCTTCGAATACTGTTATCGCTACCATTCCCGTTGGAACTGATCCAATCGGTGTAGCTGTTTCTCCAGATAACACAACTGTTTATGTTGGAAATCATGGTAATAATACTGTTTCTGTTATTAATGCAGCTACCAATGCAGTTATCGCTACCATTCCTGTTGGCCTCGCTCCACAAGGAATCACTGTTTCACCAAATGGGACCTTTGCATATGTTGCAAACGAATTAAGCAACACAATTTCTGTTATTAATACTGCTACCAATGCAGTTATCGCTACCATTCCTGTCGGTATTCGTCCTAGAATAATCGTCTTCACACTAGATGGTACTCGTGCTTATGTCACAAATCAAAACAGCAATACTGTTTCTGTTATTAACACCGCTACCAATGCAGTTATTAATACAATTAACGTAGGTATCGAACCTGTTGGTATAGATATTACACCGGGTGGAAATCTTATTTACGTTGTAAATAAAGTTAGTAATAATGTATCTGTAATAAATGTGGCGACAAATACTGTAATTGATACAATTTCTGTTGGTTTATCTCCTGATCAAGTAACCATCATACCTGATGGCACTCGAGCATATGTTACAAATCAAGCTAGTAATACTGTTTCCGTTATTGATATTGCTACGAATACTATTATCACTACTATCCCAGTAGGTGTCGCTCCAACCGGAATAGCTACTGGAACTATTTGTGAATAAAATAAAGAAATGAAAGCCACAGATAGTTTTTATTAACATTGATAGTATGTGATATTCTTTCTTTAACTACGTTCAAACAACCAGGATAAACCTCTATATTCTGTTAATATTCTTTTCTGTTTTGTCTTACAGAACCTGCCGAGCCGCTAGCTGTTGTTAGCTGCTCTCTTTCTATAAAATCCAAATCAAATACCAATCAATTTACTGAAATTGATTTTTTTGGAATTACATGATAATATTTACCTATAAAATTATTACCCTTATACAAAGAGCTATGAGCCTTTCCACTCATGGCTCTTTTTTATTACGATTTTCACTTCACATCTACACGATCAACTTTACCGTTTATCCAAACCGCGACTTGCTCACCAAATCCACTCATTGGTGGATTGACTACTGTTACATTTCCGCCCTTCACTATTAAAAGTTTGTTGCTACCAACATCAATTTCTACTTTTTTCAAATGTCCATCTCCCTTTTACTACCGCATGTACTCGACAACATCAGTTTTAAAGCCACTTCCCAAATAAACCCTTACTGGAATTATTTCTTTTTTATCCCTCACTGCCTTACACAATTCTTCAGCTGTATCCCAATTGGAAAACTTGTCTACAACTCTTTGAAATCTCCGTGTATTCATTAACTCTTAGGATTTATTCTCATGTTTTACCGAGCATGCAGGAAGAAGGAGTAAAAAATTTTGGTGAAAATATCTTTGGATAGCTAACGTTTGCAGAATGTTTGCATTTTATATCAAAAAGCCAAACAAATCTTGTATTAACAAGGTTTATTCACTTTAACATATGTTATCATGTATAATACATATGTTAAGTAAATTCAGAATAACGAGGCAAATATTATGGACTTTGTTTATATTAATCAAAACGTGTTAAATAATCTTCTATACATTCTATGTAGTATATTTGTTTTTTATTTCATATATGATAGCCGGCACTATTTAAAGAAATATAAAATACTACTGATTACCCTTTGTTCTAGTATTCCGCTTATTTTATGTATGCGATACCCTATCTATATGGATGAAAGTTGTATTCATGATTTAAGACAAATTCCGGTCATAATAGCTACGCTTTATGGTGGATTCCCTGTCGGTATCATATTGTTTACAATTTTATTAATTACAAGATTTATATTTTATGGATTTAATATGCTAACAGTCGTTGTTTACGGAATAATGTTCATCGTTACAGCACTCGCATCTTCAAAATTTAATACATATAATAGAAAACTTAAAGTAGCTTTTTCCATGTTTTTAACCTTTTTCCTAGCAATATTTACAACTTTAATTGTATTAACTTTATCAGATTTTGAAGTGAATAATTTGTATATTATTTATTTCATGGTATTACCGACTACTTTAATGTTATTTATTGTTTATATAAATGAAGTTATAAAGGATGCTGTATTAATGCGCTCTAAATTAATTAAAATGGAAAAAATGGAGATTGTTAGCCAACTCGCTGCAAGTATATCGCACGAAGTAAGGAATCCCTTAACGGTTGTAAAAGGATTTACACAGCTTTTAAAAACACAAAATTTAACTCCTGAATCAAGAGACGAATATATTAAACATATACTTGAAGAGTTAAATCGTGCCCAAGAAATTATCGATGATTACTTAACGTTTGCCAAACCTGCTCCAGAAAAATTAGATCAAATTTCAGTAAAACAAGAGTTAAATCGAGTTATTAATATGATATTGCCATTGTGTAATATGAATACGATACATATTACACAGGATTTTTCTGAGGCAACCATTGTTGGTAATAAACAGCACTTTCAACAATGTTTTTTAAACTTAATAAAAAACAGTATTGAAGCAATGCCTAATGGTGGTACCTTAAATATTTCCTCATCTATCAATAATAGTAAAGTTGAAATACGAATTGAAGATAGCGGAGTTGGAATGTCACAGGAGCAAATACATCGATTCGGTGAACCGTATTTTAGTACAAAAACAAAAGGAACTGGTTTAGGTACAATGGTTGCTGTTAAGATTATTGAGACGATGCATGGAAGTTTAAAAATCCGAAGTATCGTTAGTAAAGGAACGACTTTAACGATTACGTTCCCGAAATATAGTGAGAATACGCATTTAAACAAATAAAAAAGGAGCATAGTTGCTCCTTTTTTATTTGTTTCGATACATAAGTATCTTCAATGTTTTTTTAGTTTACATTTGTGAAGACTAATTAAAAATTAGTATCCTCCGCCCCAGCAGCTGCATCCTACAATTATTAATAGAATGAATAACACAACTAGTAAAGCGAAACCTCCACCAAAACCACAAGAACCACCGTAACTCATATTTTCTCCTCCTTTTGGTTTGAAAACTAATAGGTAGTTGATCATTTTAACTGGTTCGTATTATACATTATGTATATATCCCTTTTTTGAGCATGTCTACATAAAAATAAGTAAAAGCACTCGTTTAAAGAGTGCTTTAAAATGGATACCAAAAGTTTTGAAATACGTTTAATTTTAAATATACCGCAACAATAAATATGAAAATACCGGCAAATAAAGCGATGAAATCTTCACGTTTCGCCTTACTTGTATAAAACCATGTACGTTTATCCTTCTTTCCAAATCCTCTTAAATCCATTGCATTTGAAACCGTATCTATTCTTTCTAGAGAATGAATGATTAGTGGCCAGAAAATTAAAACACGGTTCTTCATACGAACCCATAAACTTGCTTCTCCTTTTTCAAAAGCCACTCCTCTCGCTTCTTGCGCGTGTTTAATAATTTTATACTCAGACTGGATGTCAGGAATATAACGTAGTGCAATATTTATTGCATATGTAATCTTATAATGAATACCAAGTTTACTTAAGCTACTTACAAATTCGCTTGGATCTGTCGTGTAAATAAAAAGAAGTGTAAATGGTAATAACGTAAAATACTTTAATGAAAGTGTAGCTGCATAAAATAATGTTTCATATGTAATCGTTGCATATCCAACATGTAAAAACGCGGTATATGATTCAGTTAATTCAGATCCATGAGTTGGTGTAATAAATAAAATCATGACAGAGTTTAATAAACTAAATGTAAATATGACACTAAAAACAATTAAAATTTTACGAAATGGAATTTTAGCAATGCTGAGTCCGATACACCCAATAATAAATAATATTAGCAACACCCGAAAATCAAAAAACAAAAAAGTAAGCGTCATACAAAAAATAAATAAAAACAATTTCACTACCCCATCCATACGATGAAAATATGTACTATGCACCTTCCTCCCTCCTATTACTGTCTAAATAAAGCTCCATAAATTTTTCTGGACATGCAATCCCACTAAATTTAATAAGCTTGGTTAAAGAACTCTCTCTTAAGTTGGCTCTTTGTAACGTTTCTTGATCGCCTAATACATCAAACACTGTATTATCCGCAATAATTTTCCCTTCATGTAGAACTACTGCACGGTCTGTATATTCTAGCGCGAGATTCATATCGTGAGTGATAACAACAAATGAAATTCCCTTTTTAGCTAGGTTTTTAATAAACGACATAAATTGTTTATAATGATAATAATCTTGTCCCGCTGTCGGTTCATCTAATATGATAAGCTTAGGATTTGTTGTTAATACAGATGCGATTGTTAGTCTCTTTTTTTGCCCATAGCTTAGTGCTTGAATTGGCCAATTACGAAATGGATATAAACCACAAATTTTTAAAATCCCTTCTACTTTATTCTTAATTTCTTCCTTAGAAAAATTATGTAATGTTAATGTAAATGAAACTTCTTCAAAAACAGTAGGCTGTGTAATCATATGATTTGGATTTTGCATCACGTAAGATATGATTTCCCCACGTTTACGAATAGACCAAGAACTAATATCTTCACCTTTTAACGCAATTTTCCCATTTTTCATTTTGTTTATACCTATAAGACTATGAGCTAATGTTGATTTCCCTGCTCCATTATGTCCTAACAGTGCCACAATTTCTCCTTCATATATTAAAAGGTTTACATTTTCTAATACTTTTTGTTTATTAGGGTATGAAAATGATAAATTCTCCACTTTAAGTAATTCCTTGTTTTTAGCATTCCTTTCTAATATGACTTGTTTCTCCATCCACTCTTTTATAACGTTGCTTACCTTTTCTTTTTGAAGGTTTTCCATTGGATATATTACGTCATTATTACGATCAAAATGTAATCTCTTTAATGCTTCGATGTAAATAGGCTCTCTTAAGCCAATACGTGGTAATATATTTGACGCTAAGATTTCTTTTGGTGTTCCCATCGCAATGACTTTACCTTCATCAATTAATATAACTTTGTCTAAATCCAGTTTTAAAATTTCTTCTATCCTATGTTCGATAATAACAATCGTTTTATTATACTGCTCATGTATATCTTTCATAAGTTCTATCGTATGTATGGCGCTTAGTGGATCTAAGTTCGCTAATGGTTCATCGAACAATAATATATCCGCATTTGTTGTTAATAAACCAGCAAGAGAAACTGTTTGCTTTTGGCCTCCTGATAATTCATGTGGACTTTGTTTATGAAACGTATGCATCTTCACCTTTCTTAATGAGTCCGAAACAATCTTTTTCATGTTATCTTGCTTTACACATTCATTTTCTAAATAAAAAGCTACATCTTCTTCTACTGTCAGACCAATAAATTGAGCATCTTGATCTTGTAAAATTGTTCCTACCTGTTTACTTTGTTCAAAAATACTTCCTTCCCTTGGGTCTTTACCGGCAATTAAAACGTTACCTGTGCTATTCCCTTCGTAAGAAAATGGGATTAGCCCATTTATACAATGAGCTAATGTCGACTTTCCTGAACCACTTCGTCCAGCAATTAGCACTTTTTCCCCAGGGTATATATGAAAGGTAATATCACTTAAAGTAGGCTGCGCAGCATGCCCATATTGAAAGGTGAATTGTTCAAACGAAATAATTGGTTGCATGTTAACATCCCTACTTTTCAATTTTTAAATGTGTATGTTTCTTATTGGATTTCGCCAAACCAATTGTAAGTGGCAATCCAAGTACTAAGAAAACGATGACATCGGAAATTGTTGCTCCTAATACTTGTATAACAATTTTGTCAAATGGTTCTCCCATCACAATAATATCGAATGCCCCAGCAAATATAATAGCAATGACAATACCAACTAGCCCAGTAATTGCTAAATAAGAAATATCCCCCTTGTTAAACGACCCGTTTTTCACACTAAAACCAACTCTTTTTTGAATAAGCCCCATTGAAAAACCAATAATTCCTGAACTAATAACCCATCCCCACCAAATACCCCATCCAGCAATCGTATCTGTTACGGTATGACCGATAAGTCCGATTAACAGTCCTGCCACTGGACCAAATAATGCTCCAAAAACAGTTAATATAGCTAATGCTGGTTTAATAAATGTATTCGGTGCAATAGAAAATCCCCAAAGTCCTAATATCCCGTATAATGCTGCTCCAATACCGATTGCTACTACTAACTTTGTTGATAATTTATTCATGACAATTCCCCTCTCATATTAGTCAACTTTTATTACTCTATATTTAATTTAAAAATGAATTATGCATCGACACTCCCTTTCTATACAACAAAAAAATGACCTCTTACATAAGAGGTCACTTTCTTTCACTTTCAAGAATCCTCTTATCTTTCAAAAAACACATCGTGTCCTCTGCGGAATTAGCACCTTCCTATAAAATTGCATAGGGGTTGCTGAGGTTTCTTAGGGCCGTTCCCTCCACCTCTCTGGATAAGTATTAATTTGTAATTCGTATTATGGCACTAAAGAATGTAAATTTCAACACTTTTCTTACTATTTTTATTTTTTATTAAATAGCACGTTTAAATCATTGTATTCTTATCGGAATTATGAAATAATGAATTCAAAATCGTTTCGGGAGGAATGCATTATGAAAGTTATTGGTTTGATTGGAGGATTAAGTTGGGAATCTACATCATTATACTATAAACATATTAATACACTTACACTCTCTCAATACGATCAAAATGCGAAGCTAATTTTATATAGTATGGACTTTGGTGAAGTAACTACTTTATTACAAAACCATCAATATGAAGAAGTGAAAAATGAACTAGTTACAGTTGCAAAGAAAGTTGAAAAATCTGGGGCTGAATGTTTATTAATGTGTTCAAATACTGTACATCTATTTGCCGAGGAGGTAGAACAAGCAATATCTATCCCGCTTCTTCACATTGGTGATGTAAGTGCTAAAGAAATGGTAGAACAGAATATAAAACGTATCGGACTATTAGGAACAAAACAAACGATGGAGCAAGATTTCTATAAATCACGATTAGCGAAATATAACATTGAGACAATTATCCCAAATGACGAGGAAAGAACTTTTATCCACCATGTCATATTAGATGAATTAAGTAGAGGGATCATTTCAGAAACATCTAAAAAAAGGTTATTACAAATTACAAAATCATTAATTCAAAACGGTGCTGAAGGTATATTATTAGGCTGCACTGAAATACCTTTACTCATCTCCCAAAATGATCTTACTGTTCCCGTTTTTGATACTGCTTTTTTACATGCAAATACTGCTGTACAATTTGCTGGATAAGAATACACAAGCATAAAGGTGAGAACCTCTATGCTTGTATACAGTTACGACTATTTATCCCGCTATTTGCAGGCAGTAAAGCCCCACCAATTAAAGTTTTACTTTATTTAAAAGAGATTCAATAACTGCAATCGCTTCTTTTGAACCACCACATTCTAAAAAGCTATCATTAAGTTTTCTTATACCATATTTATACTTTTCATTTGAAAGTACATCTGTTACGGCCTCTTTTAAAGTGTGTACATTAACATGTTCTTTCAATAGTCTATGTGCCGCTTCAAGCTCAGTTAATCTTTGCGCTATCATTGGCTGATCTTTATCATGCGGTATTATTACAAATGGGACATTATAATGAATGGCATCGTGTACACTATTCATACCACCATGTGTAATAAAAACATCTGCTTCATTTAATATTTCTGATTGAGGTACGTATGGAGCAATTATAAAATTATCTGGTGCTTCCTTAATTTTAGAAATATCATTTCTATCACCAATTGCCATTACAACTATCCCATCAAAATCTGAAAAAGTATCAATACAAGTATTAAAGAATGGTTCGAGTCCTTCAAGCAGTGTTCCCATTGAAATATAAATAACTTTCTTTTCTTTAAGTGATTCCAGTGGAAACTTTATATTTGTTTTACGCTTTGAAATACTCGGTCCAATAAAAATGTTATTTTCCCCGAACGATTCGCTATTAGGTTGGAAATAACGACTTGTGTATACGAGACAAACATCACCCTTATTATTCATAAATTGAAGATTATTCTTTGGTTTTACTCCAAATTTATGTTCCATCTGATTTAGTAATTTTTCAGAGATTTCCTCTGGTTGAAATGGCATATCTGCATTTGGATGAAAAGGTAATGTCTTCAAAAATTCTGGCGGAATTAAAAATATAGGTGAGGACACTACACCTGGAACTTGTAAATATTCCTTTACTAACTCTCCTGCGCCAAATATATCATAAATTACGAAATCAAAATTTATACTTTCATATAATTGTTTCGTAATTTCTAATATATATAAAGAAGTTTGAACATGCACATGAAAGAAAGCATTTAACCCAGATGAGGTTTCAGCATCAATAGAAATCTCTTTTAATAGATCCGGATGAGTATGTACAGTAGCTCCTAAATCTTCAATTCTATCCTTAAAGTTTGCCGTTGTAATATAATGTACGTTATCCCCTCGTTCAGTAAAGGCTTTTACTAAATTTAATGTAGGGTTTACATGCCCCTCTGCTGGAAAATTAACTACTAAAATATTTAGCACTTATTCCTCACTCCTTACATTTCACTGTTTTAATTAAGCATACTGTTATTTGTACAAGTAATCTTCCCCTAATAGTCCTAATATGCTTGCTACATTATATTGATAAATAATTTTCAGTCATCAACATAAAAAAAGCATCTACCTATGTAGATGCCTAACCGTGATAAGGAGTGTTCTGTGAGGTTAGAACAAGCGTTTCTGCTTGTCCTATGCTATCAATATATGATTTATTTTATAAAATGTGAATCGTTAATAGAATTATTTTATCCATTTTATATGATCAAATGGATAAAATACCATTTCTACTTTACCTATTATATTTGATTCATCAATAAGTCCAAGTGTATTCCTACTATCTTTACTATGATTACGATTATCACCTAACACAAATAATTTATGCGTAGGAACTTTTATTTCTCTAAAATTTGAAAAACGATTGGATACTTGTGACATATCTAAATGTATATACGACTCATCACGCTTTTTACCGTTAATAAATACCTCATCCTCTTTTAGTTGTATGTTATCCCCCGATAATCCAATAATTCGTTTCACATAGTAAGTAGGCGCGTCTTCTTTTTTTATAATGACAACATCTCCATGATGAAAAGACGATAAACAGACGTTTACCTTATTAACAAGTATATAATCTTTTTCATTCAAAGTAGGTTGCATCGAAATTCCTTCTACCATACAAAATAAAAAGGACTTATTAATAAAAATAACCCCTATTATAATGAATATGTAGCTACATATGTTCCTCCAATATTTTAGAATAAACAGCTTCATATATACCCCATTTCTAATCTATTCCCAGATAAAAACGCCTCTAGTTTACAGGAATGCTAGAGACGTTTCGTACATTTTAATTCTCTTTAGAGGCATCTGTTTTTGGCGCTTCACCAGTTAATCTCTTATTTTTCAAATCAAAATAAGCATCTAAAACTTCTTTTCCAATATCGGAGTTAATGCCCGATTTATCATTTTCAACCCATGGTACTACAACAGAAAATGCTACTTCTGGATCATCATATGGCGCATATCCAGCCAATGTTAAGTTATAACATTCTCTACGATCACCTTTCGCATTTCGCCCAATTTCATTTTCTCCACCATATACAGTTTGTGCGGTCCCTGTTTTACCAGCTGGTTTATATGGTGCTTTTTGGAATGCTCTTACTCCCGTTCCATCTCCCTCTTGAAATACTTTTCTAAATCCTTCTTTTACTTGATTAATATATTCTTGTTTCATATCGATTCTATTTAAAACAACGGGTTCTATTGATTGTACTACTTTACCAACCTCATCTTTTTGAACGGTTTGTTCTCTAATCTCTTGAACAATTTGTGGTTTCATTCGATACCCTCCATTTGCGATAGTCGAAATATATTGTGCAAGCTGAAGTGGTGTATACGTATCATATTGTCCAATAGAATAATCTAATAAGAAACCAGGCTGATTATCTTTTCTTCCAATTTGTCCTGCGGTTTCATTTGGTAAATCAATACCAGTTTGTACGCCTAGTCCAAATTGCCTGAAATAATACCTCATTTTATCAAAATATTCTTGTTTAATATCTAGTGAACTATTTTTCACATAACCCACGCCAGCAATTTTTAATGCTATATTAAACATATAAACGTTTGAAGAAACTTGTAACGCTCTTAGATCGTCTATATCACCAAAATTTTTCCAAGACTTCTTTTCCTTAGTTCCTTTAAATTTCATAGGTGCATCATAAAAATGTGTTCCAGGAGTTATTGCATTTGTTTCAAACCCTGTTAACACTGTCGCACCTTTAACCGTTGATCCAAGCTCATATGAACTTGTCAGCGTGCCTAAAGCATAATCTTCAACTTCCATTTTCCCGTCTTTTTCTACAAGCCTTTTCCCAGCCATCGATAATACTTGGCCATTTTTCGGATTCATCATTACTACGAAAGCACGGTCTAACATTGATTCTGATCCTTTATATTGTTTTAATATTTTTTCTATGCTCTCCTCTACTTTTTTTTGCAATTCCATATCTATTGTTAAAGTTAAATTTTTACCGCTTTTCCCTTCCGAAACCGTTTCCGTTCTAATAGTATTTCCTTGTTTATCAGCAATGCTTCTTACTTCTTTTTTTGTACCATGAAGTACATCTTCGTATTGCTGTTCGATATAACTTTTGCCGACCCTATCATTTCGGCTATAATCACGCACTAAATAATAATCTAATCGTTCACGTGGCAATCCTTCATCAGCATTTGAAACGTTACCAAGGACAGAACGGAATAATCCATCATTTACATAGATTCTCTCCCAATCAACTGATGCGTCTACTCCTGGAAGGTTCGCTAAATTTTCACTAATCACCGCATATTCCTGTTCACTAACGTCCTTTTTAATAATTTGAGGTGCCATTTGAAAACCTGAGGTCATTTTACTTTTAATAGCTAACACTTCTATATCTTTAGCCGTTAGTTCTTGAAGATTTTTATCTGTAACGCGTTTCCTTTTTAAATCTTCTATTTTTTTGTCTAGCTCTTTTCCGGTAATATCCTTATCTCGGAACTTATCTATTTCTTTTTTTGATACTAAGTCTTGAGCAAGTTCTGGATTTAATTGCATCCAAAAGTCTTTCTTATCAGTCTCAGTTAACTTATCTATATCTTCTTGCGGCATTTCAATAATATCTGCAAGTTGTCTTGCTGATTTTAATATTTCTTCTTGTTTTACACCTTTCACCTTTGTATATGTAATCGTACGTAAAGACTTATTATCAACTACTGGATTTCCTTCACGATCAAATATTTTCCCACGTGGTACAGAAAGGCCCACGGTTGCATTTTCTCTCTTCTCTACTTCATTTTTATATGTTTCTCCATCAAAAATTTGCACTTTCCCTAACTGAATAATAATGCCAGAAAATAAAAAAAATACACAAAGGAATAAAATATTTAACCGGAGAGGTACTACTCTACCACTTTTCTTCTCTTGCTTTTTCACCTTGTCATAATCTCCTCCTTACAATATTTCAAATAATAATCACATTTCTATATTAAAAGTAATGTACAATTTCTATACATTGCTTTGTACAAATATTAATATAATGTTTAAAACTTAATAGAAATTAAAACAAAGGTAAAGAAAAGGTAAAGTTTACTAAATTAAATATAAAAAATACCCAATAACAAAAAGCTTAGTTTTCACTAATCGCTTTGTTATTGGGTATTAATTGATTTAAGAATTACTACTAGTGCGTATTGCTATACATTTGTCGTCACAATTAGAAAGAGATTGTTTACTTAGTACTTTCGGTAAGTAAATAGTTACTGTTGTCCCGACACCAACCTCGCTCATGATACTAATTGTCCCTTGATGACTTTCAATAATTTTATAACTTAACATTAATCCAATACCAGTCCCTTTTTCTTTCGTACTATAAAAAGGTTCACCTAATCTCTTAATTCTTTCTTCAGGTATTCCTATTCCTTCATCTATTACATGAATGATGACACCATCATCATTTATTTCTTTTATGTGAATTGAAATTTCCCCACCATTTGGCATAGCTTCGATTGAATTTTGCAAAATATTAATAAATACTTGTTTCAATTGATTTTCTGAGCATTCAATAATTATATCTTTGTCATCCGTAAATAGTTCAACTTGAATATTTGTCATAATTGCTTTTGTATTCATTAACGATACGACATTTTTAAAAATTTGATAAATATTTTTCTTTTCTGTATTTATCTCATCTGTTTTAGCAATTGCCAGAAATTCTTGCAGGATCGCTTCTATCCTTTCAATTTCAGAGAGCATAAGATCAAAATATTTTTCTTGATCTTCTTTATTAATTTGAAATAACTGTATAAAACCTTTAATTACAGTTAAAGGATTTCTTACTTCATGAGCCACGCCAGCTGCTAATTGACCAATTGCTGCAAGCGTATCTGATTTATTTAGCAATTCTTCTGTCTTTTTTCGCTCTGTAATGTCGCGTACAATAATCATAATTTTATCATGTAATAATGGTAAGCACCTAGCCTCAAAGAAATCAATACTTCCATTAAGTGTGAGTGGATATTCTACAATTACATTCGTTCCTTTTTCCTTCACTTGATTAATGGATTCCTGAAACTGCTGTGCTACTGACGTTGGTAATACTTCGTAAAACTTTTTTCCCATAAAAGCTTCTGCGGGTACGTAAAACTTTGTAGGAGATCCTGCCTTGTAATCTATAATTGTGCCATCATCTTCTGTTAAGAAACATAAATCTGGTAAAGCTTTAAAAATTAATTCCAGTTCAGATGTTTGTTGTTTTAACTGCTCTTCTATCGCTTTTAAATGTGTAATATCTACACCAACAGCCCAATAACTATATCCTGTTACAGGAAACTGTTCTGATATATTCGACCACATTATTGTTTTGATTTCACCATTTTTACATGTTAAGTGCATTTCCCAATCTCTGAAATTTTTTCCACAAGTTAAAAATTTCTTTTGTATTTGATGGCGATAATTATGATCAGGATACAATAATTGCAGTGCATTGGGATTTCCAATTATTTCTTCAGCGGTATAACCTGTTACAATTTCGCATTCTCGATTCCACAAAACAAAATCTCCATTATAATCAAGCGCATCGACCATAACAGGCATGTTTTGTAAAATCGTATGTAGTTCCTCCTCTTCCTGAGAAAGCAACGTTGTATTTTTACTTTGAAATACTTTTATTGCACTATCTAAAATTAAACTTGAGAGCATTTCAAAGTATTTTTGACAACTGAAAATTTCACTTTTTTTGGACCATACAACAAAAGATCCTAAATGTTGATTGTATAAGAAAATGGGGATTTCAATCTTTGGAAGTTTACTCTTTTTTATCTCATTCATTCCGAATGAAAAAACACACTCTTTTTCAGCATCAAGAAGTTGATGTGATATGTTAGTTAATTTATAAAATTGTTCTGCCATGGTTTCTATTGTACTCACATCAATAAGTTCCATTAGCCGCGAATTCATTCCTTTTTCACCTCAATATGTAAAATTAATACAAATCTAAAATTCATACTTCTCCATTATACGAAGAAAGCTAGTGTAGGTATATAGCTGTAGAATAATTATTCGAACAAATTTTATTTTTCAATTAAAACAAGAAAAGAATATATATACTGAATATACCTTTAATTAGTATATATTTCGTTGATTCCTCACTTATTATCTAGATAACTTGAATTCCTCCTTACATTCACTGAATTTTTACTCGAGAGTCATACACGTTACTAATAGCGGTATAAACATGCAATAAGTATAAAGTTCATAAAATATTCACATTTCCCATGAAAAATATAAACATTTATTCCAATATATTCTATATAATAAAATGTAATAAGGCTTCTATGAATCTCATAGAATACCTTACCCCTAATAAAAAAGAAAAAAGAATCCATTTGGATTCTTTTTTCTTTTTTTAATTACATTACATATTTATATAAAGCATGTGCCACACCATGTTCTTCATTTGATAACGTTTCGTATTTACACATTGCTTTTATTTCTTCAACTGCATTTCCCATTGCAATTGATATATTCGCTTTTTCCATCATAGAAACATCGTTTAGTCCATCACCTATCGCTACAGTGTTTTCAACCGGAATATTAAGATATTCTGCTAAAGTATATAATCCATTCCCTTTTTGAGCATCTCGATGATTAATCTCTAAATTGTGCCAATATGAAGATGTAATTGCTAAATCTGTATTATGAAGAAATGTTTCTTTTAGTTTTTTTAATTTCTCAATATCATAAGAAAATGGTAATAGTTTATGCACATGTATGTCTGTTTCTACAATTGGTTTACAACTTTCCGCACTATGAAACGCTGTATGCTCAAGATATAATGCTGCGATTGTTTCTAACTCTTTCAAGTCGAAATTTTCTTTTGAATTCTTCACATACTCAATTTCATTACGTACACTCTCTACTCCATAATCCGGTACATACACACCTTTATCAGTATAAAGCTGATAATATAAACCATTCTCTTCAAGATATGCTACAATTTCAAGTGCCTGCATATTTTGAATTGGATATCTCTTCATCATTTTTTTATCCTTATATATAAGAGCCCCATTTTCTGCAATGATTGGACACTCTAAATTAACTTCTAACAATAATCGCTCAATGTCAACAATAGAACGTCCTGTACAAATTGCTACAACATGGCCAGCTTCTTGACATGTTCGAATTGCTTCTGCATTTTCTTTACTTATCATTTTATTCCCTGAAAGAAGAGTTCCATCTAAATCAATTGCGATTAATTTCATTATTTCTTCACCACTTTCTATAAATACACGAGTTCTAATTAATTATTAGGTATCGTTTTCATACAATCCTCGTGTGGTACTTCTTATTTATAATTTATGAAAAGCGTTTCAGGTCAAGAAATAATTAAAAATAAAATCCAAAGCTTTTCTTTTTAAAAAGCTTTGGATTTTAAACTATGAATTATAACTAATGTATTTTGTCTCATACATGTACACATTTTTTTCTTCAGTTGGGATATATACTTTAAACTTTTCTAACCGTTTTCCATAGACATGAATCGTAATAACGCTTTCATTTGTGCTAATTTCAAGAATATGACAATCTGCTGGTGGAATTACTTTATCAGTTTCTCCTTCTCCCAAATAAAGATTCCCTGTATGTGTTAAATAAACAAGTGAATTTCCAAGTTGTTTCGTTTGTATAAAGTTCTGCACCATTATCCTTCCTGAAAAAACGCCTTCTACTCCCCATGTGCCGTCATGATCATGTAAAGGTGTAGATTGTCCATCTTTCCATACGAGAGCTAGTACTTCAAAACGTTTGAGCGGATCTTCATACAATAAATGTCGTGCATATTGAGTCAAATTGGCCTTCTGTTTATCTAACGGAAGCCATGTTTTCTTTTCTAAAAGTTCTTCTAGTAACTTTTCAATGCCACACACTATTTCTTCTTCAAATAAACCGTTTTCCATAAGATCTGTAACACCTTTAATAAACTTTTGAAATGATTTACTTCCATTACAAGTCAACATAAGAATCCTCCTCTACGTTTTATACAATTCCATATTAAGGTAATTTCGGAAAACTCACAATTGAGAAACAAAAAACAAGATGCAAATGTATGCACCTTGTTAAGATTTTTATTTAGCTTTCAATCGAATAGGTAAGTATTTTAATGTTTGTTCATTTTCCAATATACATTTTTCTAAACAGAAAGATGGAGATAGTTCTATTTTTTCAAAAGTATTTATAAAGGTAGTTAATGCAATCTCAGCCTCTAAACGTGCAAGTGGTGCTCCTAAGCAAAAGTGAGGACCTTTCCCAAAGGTTAAATGCTTTTCATTTCCTGTTCGAAGTACATTAAATTGAGAGGCTTGTGAAAATTTTTTCTCGTCTAAATTCGCTGCACTAACCCACGCAACAATCATCTGATCCTTTTTCATTAAAGGACCAAATATATTTGTATCCTCTGTAATCCTCCGGGCCAATGTAACAGGAAAGCGATAGCGTAATACTTCCTCAATCGCTTTTGAAATTAAGTTAGGTTCTTTTCTTAACTCTTCATAAATTCCAGGTGAATCTACTAAAAAGCAATAAAAGCTATTAATAATTAAATTTGTAGTGGTTTCATTCCCAGCCGCTAGTAAACCTAATGAAAAGGTTACAATTTCCTCATCGGTTAATCTTTCGCCTTCATATTCAGCTCGAATTAAATCAGATATGATATCATCTGTTAAATGATATCTCTTTTCCTGAACAATCGGTAGAAGGTATGCTTTGAATTCATTTAATGCTATCCCTTTCTCGGCATCCAGATCATTAAACTTTTCTTTACTATACGGCATAAATAAAATATCAGACCATTCTTTAATTTTTTTACGATCTGTTGTTGGGACTCCTAATAAATCGGAAATAACGGTAACAGGTAAAGGTGCAGCAAACTGTTCAACGATATTAACTTCACTACATTTTTCGATATGTTGTACAAGTTCATCTGCGATAGCCTGTATTCGAGGTTTCCACTGTTCTAAACTTCTTGGAGTAAATGCCTTAGAAACAATGGAACGTACATTGCGATGTTCTGGTGGATCTGCAGAGTTTATATTTATTCTAGTTTCTAAAGGAGGGATTGAGAATTGTCTGCGCTCCCTTCTACTTGAAAATAAGCGATAATCTGATAAAACACGATTTACATCATCATATAAAAAAACATTCCATACATCCTGCTCTTCATCATAATGAACTGGGTGATTATCCCTCATCAAACGATACCATTCATATGGATTCCATAATTCTTCTTTTGTTTTTAGCTTTGAAATTTCATGAACTAAAATAACATTTTCAGGTGAAGCCATAGTTCTTTCCTCCCTTTTCTTTTACAATAAAAGTGATAGGTCGGCAGTCCAAAGTTGTATAAACTATCATATGTTATTTTAACATATACCAAAGGGGATTTTTCATTAGAGAACTTGAGAAATATATAAGGGGGATTTTTATGTACGTTGACATTTTACTACTAGCAGAATTAACGACAGGACCAAAACATGGATATGAAATTAAAAAAAATGTTCAAAATCGTTTAGGTGAAAATTTCGAATTAAATCACAACATGCTTTATCCAGCCCTTCGGCGCTTTGAAAATATGGGTGCTATAACGAAAAAAATACATAAACAAGTCGGAAAACCAAACCGAAATATGTACGATATAACAGAAACAGGAGAAGAAATTTTTTCTGAAATGTTACGAGAGTTTCCCGAAAAACTTGCGACAAACAATACAGAATTTCTTGTTCGTATTGCGCTATTTGAAAAACTTGACTATGAGGATAGAAAAGAGATTTTGACTGTACGTCAAAACGTACTACATAATCAGCTTACTGCTATTCAGTCTCTAGATGTTACCTCATCTTTTATTACTGAAGTCATTGAATTTAGTAAATCACGAATTGAACATGAATTGAGTTGGATTACATCACTTATGAAAAAAATATGAAAAAATAACAAGAAAAGTTAAAAACAATGAATGAAAATGATATTTATTATCAATACTATAATTAATAAAAGGGCAACCACGATTTGGCTACCCTTCAAACATTTACACTTCTGGATCGAAAGTTTTGCAATCTGTTTCTTCCGTTGTAGATGCATGTTTACCTTTATGACTTACTACGTAAATTGCCTCTGCACTACATTTATTACCGTTCGCCCAAAATTTACAGTTATTTACTTCACATAAAACGTCTTGTGCCATAGTATCACACCTCCTTGTTCTATTATCATTAACAACATTCGGAGGTATGATACTCTTTGTCATGCATTTTTTATTCCCTTTTTAGCTTTCTTAATGGTTCAATATCTCCTCGTACAATCACATCTATATTTTCAGTTATTTTTTCAATATCAAAATGCCACCATTGAATTTGCAATAATTCTTGAATTATTTCATTTGAAAATCTCTCTTTTATTTTATTTGCAGGGTTTCCACCAACAATTGTATATGGTGCGACGTCTCTAGTCACAACAGATTTAGCTGCAATGATTGCACCATCCCCTATTTTTATTCCGGGCATAATTGTTGTATCCATACCAATCCAAACGTCATTTCCTATAACTGTATCACCTTTATAAGGTAAATCAGACAAACTAGGTGTATACTTCTCCCACCCATTTCCAAAGATATTAAATGGATATGCCGAAAATCCATCCATCCGATGATTGGCTCCGTTCATAATAAAGTTAACTCCAGATGCAATACAACAAAACTTTCCAATAATAAGGCGATCTCCAAGAAATTCATAATGATGTAATACTCGATTTTCAAATGTTTCTCCATCTTTTGCATCAAAATAAGAATAGTCACCAACAAGTATATTAGGTTTTGTTATTATATTTTTTATAAATTGAACGTTTTGATTTCCTTCAATAGGGTATTTAACATTTGGATTAGGATTCATTTTGTACGGCACTTCCTTTACCACTTATTTCACTTTCTACCGCTATTACTGGCTTTAAATTGTATATAGGTAAAATAAACAATAATCCAATTATAAAAAGTAAAGCCGTCCCTTCATACATCATACTTAATGAAAACATCTCTTTTAATGAACCAGCTATACTCATCGTTACTACCATTGAACCGGTAAAAAGCGGACTTAAAATACCATTTACACGACCTATAAAATCGGTATCGCTATTTTGAATAATAAGCGTATTAATACCAATTTGGATACAAGGAAGAGCTAAACCACTAAAAAGCTGCGCCGTAAGTGTCACCCATAAATTTGTAGAATATCCTATAATGCCAATACCAATTGCTTGACCAAGCATACCGATAATTAACATCTTTTGCGGAGCAACATTTTTCGCAAATACCATTGCTAATGCTCCGCCAACAATCATTCCCGCACCATTTACTGTTAGTAGCCACTGTAAACTCTCTTTTGATAATCCTAGCTGCTCAGTCACAATAAATATACCTAATGGTTGAATTAATCCTATACCTAGTCCTGCAGCCATAAAGCAAAGCCCTAGCAAAGTTAATGCTTTTTTCTTTTTGACATACTTAATACCATCCTTCATCTCCTGCAGCAGAGTGATATCTTTCTTTTCTACGTCGTTTTCAAGATCTTTCGGAAGAAATAACAATACAACTGCCGCAAGTAAAAACGAGATACCTGTTATGATGATTGAAATATAAATTCCAAAACTATGAAAGATAAATGTCCCTAGAATTGGTCCTAATACCATAAATATTGCAAATATCGTTTGATATATAGACATCGCTAATTGAATTTGTTCCGTTGATAAATGTTGTTTAAACAACTTCATTCCAGATGGTTGTGAAAACTGTGAAAGGATTGCAGAGATGAGTGTCACAAAAAACACAATTTTCCACGTTCCAAACATAAGCGTAATTAATACAGCGAATACTGAAATGGAACTTAACGTTTCACACCATATCATTGTCTTCTTTGGCTTCCACCTATCAGCAAAGGTACCGCCAATAAATGAAAAAATAAAAATTGGAGCGAATTCAGCAACTGAAATCATAGAAATAGCAAAAGCATCACCTTTTGTCATTTCCATTACATATAGTAATACCGCAAAGTTTCGAACCCATATTCCTATTTGTAAAAATAATGCTGATGCTAAAATCCCTTGTACAAACCGATTTTTTAATACTTGTGATACCCCATTGTTTTGTTTCGTTACTACATTTGTCGACATAAAAAAGCCTCCTATTTCATGTTCTGAACAGGAGGCAGCACAAATCATATAAAAAGACAATATATTCGCAGAGCGAAATACATCCCTTTTCTATAAATGTACAGACTAACCCTATTCAGAAGAATATTTCGTTTTTTAACGAAGATCTCTTACAAATAGAATTAGTTGATCATTGGGATGTCTTCACCCTTCCGTTTCAAATTTAAATAACACATACATACTCTATGTAAATCATTTTCGATGTATGCATGTCTCCTTTTAACTATTCTAGAAAGTTAAAGGCAATTCCTCTAAAGAACGCATTAAATAGTTACCTTGCCATTTAATTTCTTCACGATTCCCTTTTATTTGTAGTTCAGGCATTCGATTAAACAAAGTAGTAATAGCAATCTTTGCTTCTAACCTCGCAAGTGGAGCTCCTAAGCAGAAATGACTACCATGACCAAAGGCAATGTGACGGTTGTTCTCCCGTGTAATATCAAATATTTCTGGATTTTCAAATACTGTTTCATCACGGTTCGCTGAAGCCAATGCAATAATAACCATATCTCCTTTCTGTATTGTTTGATGGTGAATTTGAAAAGGTTCCGCTGCCCATCTTGCAGTTGTAACCTCAACTGGAGAATAATAACGCAATCCTTCCTCAATAGCCGAATCAATTAGTTTTGGATTATCTTTTAATAACTGTAATTGATTTGGATTTTCAAGAAGTGCTAATACCGTATTTGTAATTAAATTCACTGTCGTCTCATGTCCTGCGACAATTAATAGCATTATCATTGAATATAGTTCCCGAGCGCTAAGTTTATGCCCTTCACTCTCTGCAAGTATTAAAGCACTCACCAAGTCTTCTTTTGGCTCTTTTCTTTTAATATCAACTAAATATTGAAGATATGTAATAAATTCAGATAGTTGTTTTTCAGTCTCTTTTATTTCTTCAGGTGTTTCTGGTGATGCAATAACAGCATGAGACCAAATCCTAAATTTCGCTTGATCTTCTTTCGGAATACCGAGCATCTCGCTTATTACAATAATTGGTAATGGAAATGAATAATCATCCACAAGATTTAATATACCTTTTCGCTCTATATCACTTATCAAATCATCTGCTATTCTCTGAATTCTTCCGTCTAATTGTGCAATCATCTTCGGTGTAAAAGCTTTTTGAACTAAAGATCGTAAACGACTGTGGTTAGGTGGATCTGAATTTAGCATATGTGTTGTTAAGTGGTCACTATTATCAACGGAAAGATACATGTTCTTTATATCTTGAGAAAACACATTTGTCCAATCTTTTTTTAAACGATTATCTTTTAAAAGTGGCAGAGCATCTTCATATCTAGTAATGAGCCATTCTTTACCGATTTCAACTTGGTTTACAAATAATATAGGTTGTTTTTTTCGCGATTCTTTATAAATTTCATACGCATCTTCTTTAAACTGAGCTGAAGCTAAATTAATGCCATCCTCTATGCTTAACCCAACTTTGTTTTTCATTGACATTGTATTCCCTCACTCTCATTTGTTTTTGAAAACCAACCAACATATGCATTATACTCTAATAAAAACGTGAAAATTGTAAATTTTTAATCAAAATCTTACTTCGTATATTGAAAAATAAAAAAGTGAGAGAGTACAATCGTTTTACTCTCCCACCTCTCTTTATGCGAAGCACATAAAATTACTAATTTGTTGATAGCGATAACTTACTTTACGACGACGACCACCTTGCCAAGTGTAACCTGATACTCCGTTTCTTCTCACTTCAGTCGGAAAGAACCATAAATCCCTTCCAAAAGGTCCAGGACGATGTAAACGTAAATAGCCCCATCTTCCTAAACAGTTACACATCCATGATTTCATATTGCCTGGTTGTGCCGGAGAAGCAAATGTAGACGGTAACGATGGCGCTTGTGACGGTGGTGGTGACGTTGGAGCATCCTCCGCATCATCTGGTCTGTAATCTTCTTGTTCAATATCTCTCACTTCATTTGTAGGTTCATACCCGTAGTTTTGTGGATTATAATACATCGCTTGATCATATGGATAATTTTGTTGGTTATACATATTAACAAATCACCTTCTTTTCATTCATTACCTTTATCATTCATATGTGATATGCCCTCTCTAGGAAGCTTATGTATAGCCCAAATTCAACTTAAAAAGCTCGTATTATTAAAAATACGAGCCTTTCAAAAATAGAATGTGTTTATTATTTCCTTAACTTCACACTATAAAAACGCATTTCATCTAACGAACCTTCAAATTCAAATACTTCTTGTTTAATTAATTGTTTCAAGCGATATTCTAAGAATGTATCTCCAACCAATTGTTCAACAAGACCAAGTGCTTCACCAATTACTCTAGGAGCTTTGAGGAACTCTCGATCAGCACCCACACTTTTCGCGCATTCAATTATAAATTGATCAAAATAATCTTCTTGTACAAAATGCACTTCATTTTCTTTCCACACTCTTAAACATTCTATGCTTTCCGATAATCTATCCCACTCATGTTCAAACTTCATTCGCTTCTCTTCAGTTAAATAAGGTAACTTTATAAAACTTTTTTGGAATAGAGCTAAACTTTCAGGTGGTAATTCTCCCGTTCCACGAATATCATACTCTTGTTTTAATATTTCTCTACTTGCTTCAGACGTATTAATAACTCGAATGTTTTTCTTATCCTTTAATTGTGCTATTACAAAACTTAGGCCTACATGTTCATGTGCATTATCAGCCTTCCAAATTGTAATAGGTGTTTCAACAGGAATAGTATGTAGTTCTTCTATAGTTGCTATAAATCTTGATAAATATTCTTCTTCAAAATAACTATCATAAGCAGTTAAGTTATTTATTAACCACTCCTGTCTTGCTAGTTGCCCCTCATTCGTATGCAACCTATATATCGGTCCAATTGAAAAAAATTCCGAAAAAGCAACAACACTCTCTTCAAATAATTCTTCTTGACTTAACATATATTTTAAGCAACCAGCCGTTGAATCATCAAAAGCAATATGTACGTGCGTACTGTCTTTTACATTCCTTTTATAAGTAGGATTACTTGTTAATTGTTTCGGAATATCCATCAAATTTTTAATTGTATCTTCACTATAGTTTTCTTCTAATAAGTTTAACTGTATGAGAATACTTTGAAGTAAATCTTTAGCCTCATCTTCGTACATATCCTCTACAGCATTTTTAATTTTATCTATCACACAAATCCCTCTATTCATTTCAAAAATAACGTAGATTATAGTGTATCATTTTAGTATAGTTCTTTAAAGTCAAATCCAGATTACTACAGCAATCTGGATTTTCAACAAAAGCTCTCCTTATATTTTTGAATTGCTAAATATTTTTACTTTGAAAATCCTTGTATCTAAATGTATAATTATATAAAAACAAAAATATAGGAGCTATATTTATGGATAAAGTACTTACAAATTATAAACATTACTTAAAAAATTGGAGATTTATATTTATTTGCATACTACCTGCTATTGCCTTATTCGTTACTTTCGATGTCATCTTTGAACTACTGTTTCATCAAAATTTCTACTTATCTAACTTAATTTCTGCTATCATATTATTTTTAATATTTATTAACGTTAAAGATAAATTTAAAATTAAAGGCTAAAAAACACTATTTCAAAATAGCCCTTTATTATTGCATCCTACTATAAAATAAGGCTCATAGTAGATTTTCATAAAAAATAAGAGCACCCTGCAATTAGCTGCTCTTATGTGATTAGAGGTTTTTTCTGAGTATTAAGTAGGACACGAAGATCTTGTCCTACTACATAATATATGCTTGTGCTTATTATTTCGTGCATGTATTAAGCAACATGTTCAGGTACTTAATATATGCACAGTCATTGCTAAAAAATCTACTCAAAATTTCACTGCACAATTTCATATTTATAAATTAAAAAACATCCTCAATGGATGTTTTTTATCTAAAGATTTTAAGCTTCCATAAACTTAGCCGGTACACCAATTTTTTCAACTACAGAAGATATATTAGTAGGATTAATCATTACATTTTCAATACATACTAATTTATTTTCTAATATCCCATTCTCTGTAGTAATAAGTTCTTCAAACCGATCTAAAGTCATTGAGAATTTATGTTCACTTCCACCATTCATACTAACTTTTACATACTTCATAGTGTCACCGCCTTTCATAATAATTTACATTTCGACAAGAAGGCGCTTACATCCTTTTTATTTACCTCTTAGATTTCTCACGTTTATATATATTTTG
The DNA here is from genome assembly GCF_052646455.1 of Bacillus cereus group sp. Bce041. Taxonomy (NCBI): domain Bacteria; kingdom Bacillati; phylum Bacillota; class Bacilli; order Caryophanales; family Bacillaceae; genus Bacillus; species Bacillus cereus group sp. Bce041. Next base: position 115,569 of record NZ_JBQXON010000004.1, on the reverse strand, counting down.
AGAACGGAAACTACTATTATTCACTCACAAAATTATTGCTAATAAGAAAGATAAAGATAAAAATGCACAAAGTGGAATATATAAACCGGTATCCATTCTTGCAAAGTGCGTATCTTTTTGTCGTTTAAAGATACCAAAATAGTTAAATTCACCAATTACTCTAATAGAAAAGACGATCATACAAATCCAGGAACCGACTTGAATAATAACATTAGGAACTGCAAAATGAACAATATTTGCTTGTTGCAACAAAATTATTGCTGCCATACTTAATAATAATGCAATGACCAATGTCATTCCGGCACGAGGTGTAAACGCCTTTTCCCCTGCTTTAGTTGGAATAACACTATTTGTCCCCCAATTACCTCCGAAAGCCCAATATACATGTAAAAAACTAACTAAGAATAATATACAAGCAGATATATATGTAATGATAAGCATTTTATCCTCCCCTTATTTCATTTTGGTTCCCACCTATAAAATATGCTGTTCCCCCCACATTAGCAACCTTCATTTCATTACATAAAAAAACCGTAATGATTTATCAATATTAAGATAAGTCATTACGGGGTTATTAAACCTCATTATGCATTATACCTATTTCTTCGGCGTTCCATCCTTGTTTGACCTTGAACTGCATTTTCTTTGTATGGATCTATTTGCTCTGTCATTTCATATGTTGCAACTGGTTCTTCGTACTTATACTCATGGATCTTTTCTGGCATTTTACTTTTAGATTCTTTCCCACCAAACTTAAATAGTTTCATCTTTAATTTCGGCAATCTTGGAAGTCGAATCTTAATTGATAATCTTTTGCGTTTCTTTTTTGGTCCAAGTAGATTTATATTTTCTTGATTATCTTTCTCTTTGCGGTGAATGAACATCGCAAGTAATCCTCCTAATACAAGTCCTCCAATTAATAGTAATATATATACATAATGGCTTGTCATTAAACTCGTTATGCGTTCAAGTATGACTAACGACTGTACTTCTTTTATATCCCATAGTAAAGCGGCCCATAATGAGAATAAGCCCAAAGTAAGTCCATATGTACGAAAACGGAATAAACATGGAATTAACGCGACACATGCAGCAATTTTAGCATTTGCTATGATTGAGCTTGTTGCAATATCTTGATGCCAAATAACTAACAGTAGTGTTATAAATGGCGCATACGCTATCCAACTGCATATACGTGAATACATCTTTTTAGCAAAATAACTACCGAAACTAGTAAAAAATAAAAGCCCTCCAATATATATAGATTGTTCTAGAGGGATTTGCTTTGTAAGTCCTGCAATTGGAAAGAGGCCGCTCAATAGCATTAAGAGCACATCTAATTTCTTCACAATTCCCCATTCCTTTCAAATTTTTTCAATTAATAAAAATCGTTTTTCCATATGAAATAGTTTTTGTATTTCTAAAAAACATATTAATCCTGTCTGCACATAAAGTAAATATGTAAACGAAAAGATACTTGACAAAGGATATCCTTATTTACATAAAAAAATGACAAATCCTGATCGATATAACGAGCAGGATTTGTTTACTAGTATTTAAAGTAGAATAATTGAATCTTTCTTTTCTACTTTTACTACATCTACATCCAATTCATCATCAAATTCTTTAAACTCTCTTGCATCTATGTCAGTAATATAACTCTTTATTACTTTTTCCATATGCATGGAATATGTAATGTGTACATTCTTTTTCGAAAGCATACTAGAATTACAGCACATGTAATGTATCATTTTAGCGATATAATCCCTTTCTACAGGTTTTACACCCAATGGTAAAATTTCAAGTATATATCGCTGAAAAATCCCACTACAATTAAGTGAATATTCACCAGTGCTATAATACATCCCTTTTTGATCTGTATATAAGCCAATGCTATCTAGAGCATCATCAGATTCTATTACACCGTAACTTGGTACATCAAAACCTGTATTTATTCTAATAATATTTAAATTTGGAACCTTTAACACCTCTGGAACAATATCAGGTAAAATATCTGTATTAATTTCTTTATTTTGTAACTCTTTTATCCAATACCTTCTCAAATTTGCATCTACAATGAAATAAACTTGTTCATTTTGTTCTTTTGCATATTGTACAATTTCCATTAATGTTTCGGAAACATATTGTTTAAAAAGAGCTCCCATATCATTTCTCTTTGATGGTTGTGGTAAAAATGCATTATGTTTATTTATATTTAATAATACGTAATCAATCGTTTGCCATTCTGTATTCCCATATAATTTATATAAAATTTCTTTTCCTTTTATTTTTGAAAGAATAGGTAAGAAATCAAATTTCGATATTCGTTCAATTGATAAATTAACATATATACAAGGTAAATTTATCTTATTCCAACTACGCTTCAAAAATCCTTTTTGCTCTAATAAACTAAAAACACTATTTACAATTGTTTTACGAGATACACTTTGGCCTATAAATAAATTAATAAATGTTGAAATACGGTTTGCTCGTGCAAATCCCTCTCTAATGATTTGTTTTGGATTAATTTTTTCTCGTCCATCACAATTTTTCAATGCGATTAATGCTAATGTCGCATCACTGCGCTCGCCCGCGGTAGCATAGACAGCTTTCGTAACATCATCTACAAGATTTGTTTTATATTTTTGGCAATATTGCATTTTATATGGATTTTGTAACACCTTTTCAATATTGTATCTCACAATCTTTAATAACACTGGAAAATCTGTATTCAATACATAAGAATTTTCACCAACTTTAGTCAAAACAATTTGACTCTCAAGTAATGTTTGTTCTATTTCCAGCACTATATCTTCAGACCAAACTTCTAATGTTAATGTCTCTAATCCTTTTGGGGCAAATAAAGGAAATAATTCATTTTTGTTATTTGTAGCTACCTTTTTACATTCTGGAAGTATTGTGAAATAAGAGAATTTACGCTGAAATTCTTTAAATAAATACTCTCTTTCCTTTACTGTTATACCCGGTTCTATTTTAGTACCTTGAACTTTATAAATTCTCTCATTGTATGGAAATAACACCCTTTTATTTTCTCCTACAATATAATCTTTCGGATATTGGAGAATATGGTCTAAATCCACCTCTCCCCCTATTTGAAAATCATCTTTTAAATTTCTAAATATCTTAATCCATTTCATGCCGGTTGTAGCTTGTTGTATTTTTAGTTTTACAAACCGTATTTTTTTATTATTTGACGCAAACTCTGAGGTAGAAATCAATATCATGCCTCGTTTCCGTCTTAAAAGTAAAGGAATATCTGGGTGATTATATTCTTGATATTAAGACGGTTTTTATGAGCTTTTCGTATAAGTGTGATTTAACTGATTAAAGCTATTTTTTAAGAAGACATATCAGCGATAATTTATGTCTATTCTGTATAAGTGTTAGCAAGTTCGTTTGCAAACTTGTTAGCACTTTTTTATTTGATTAAACCAATGATTATTTACCACTTCGTTTAATTCATCCGCTAATGCATCCAATCTTTCCATTTCTTTTTCACCAAACTCTTCTACGGAATTTTCACGATAATCTTCCGTCATTCGTTCTAGCGATAAATATAACCAATAAGCAATTTGAGAACCACTTACTTCATACTAGTGTTCGTATTCGTTCTATTGATTCAACCAAAACTTAATAAGTATAAGGAAATTAGAGATTCATTGAAAAATGAAATTGGAATTTTTGGTATCCGAAAACATAAACGTGAATATATAGGAGAGAAACGGAAAATTAATGGGTAATAAACATCCAAATACAACGGGGTTATTGAATTACGCTTCTAAAAAAAGAAGAAAACGCAATATCGAGTGAATAAAGTAATACAGTTAATCATTAAAGAAGAAAAAAAATTACTTTTAATTCAGTTTCAGAAAAAGCACGGGTTTCAAAAGCATATTTATATAGAGAACCCTTAATAAAGCAGGCTTTGAACACTTTTATTTTAAGAAATAGAATTTAAATCATAATGATACATATTAAAATCTTTTGCAAATACCTCTTGAACCAATTGAATCGTTTCTGCGTCATAAAAACTATCACAAGTAGGGAATCTTTGGAAAATAGGAGTTGTAATATCAGCTTCTGCATAAACTCCTTTGTAAATCATCTTACTCGCTTGATAATGCCAAGATTTTGATAATAGATCTAATGGTGATTTTTTTAATTTATACTCCTCTTCTAGTTTTGAAATACCTGTGTTGAAATTTTCTAGATAAATATAGTTTGTAACAAATTCTTCTTCTCCTTCGATATATTGTTGAGTATAGTGAGGGTCAACCTCATCCAATTTGGTCATATGAGCTTTTAGGTAATACAAAAATAATTTAAAAGAGATTGGTTTGTTGCATGTCTCATCCCCATAAAGGAATAATCGAATAGGCCTCCATGCAGGGTGAGAAATATTTGGAGGAGAAATGAGAGAAGTAAAAGAACTTACTGCTCTTCTATAAGGGTTTCTTACTAATTTGTAAGTATCCTTTTCTTTTATTTGTAATGCGGTAGCTACTTGTATTAAATAGTTTGTAGAATTTTTATATACATCATACTCATAGTTATTGATGAACGAGTCATATTTTATTGCTTCTTTAAATAAATTTATTTGATAAAAAAACCAATGTGCTAGTGAGGTGCAACCGCTTTTTTGACTCCAAAACAAGATAAGAGGAAAATCTTTATAAAAATGAGGTACACGCCCTTGCTTGAGTACAAAATTATATAGTTCTGTATGATCCATTTTGAACCTCCATTCTTATATACCAAAAACATAAAATTTTTTTAATAAGCGATAACTAGCTTTAATCCACTAACACCAATAATGATAGCTAAAAATATTTGAAGAGGCTTAACGGGTATCTTAGTGGAGAATTTACTACCAAGTATGACACCTGGGATAGAACCAATGAGTAAGTGAATTAATAAGGGGTAATCTACGTTTCCTAAATTCATATTTAATATGCTTGCAACCGTTACTAATAAAAAAGCATGTGTAATATCTGTTCCTACTAATTCGGATGGCCTCAGTTGATATAAATATATCATTGCAATAGCGAATAAAGAGCCTGATCCAACAGAAGTAAGTCCCACGATAAAACCAAGTATTGCACCAATAAGAATTGTTAGGTTCTTTTTTTGTACCATGGTCTGTTTTTGGAAATAATTTTGGCTAGATTCATTATAGAAAAATGTTTTTATAAAAATAGAAATTGCCGCAAGGATTAAAACATATCCTAATATATATTTTATAATTCCCTCTCGATTATCATGAAAAATTGGTAAAAAATGAATTGTTACTACTGCGATAATCGCACTAGGTATACTCCCAACAGCTAGATATTTTACTAATCTAAAATTGATGGTCTTCTGTTTCCAGTGTTGGGATATTCCAAACATTTTAGTGATAGAATTATATACTAAATCCGTTCCAACAGCTACAGAAGGACTTATACCTAATGTTAGAAGAAATGGAGTCAGTAATGCAGCACCACCTATCCCTGTTACTCCAACTAATATTCCTATAATAAAACCCATTAATATAATAGAAATATTCATTATATTTATCCTTCCATACTAAGAGTTCTTACTATTCGTTACCATTTTTAAATAGCTGTGTTACATATAAGGGGTATTTGGTAAGAAATATCATTTCTCTTATACTCATACACACAAAAAAAGATTAACTAAATGGAAAATGGTAACTACTCATACCATTGTATTAAAATAATCCTGTAAAGTTACTTAATTTTATGGGTGACATTTTAATACATTGAAAATAATTCATATATGACTGAAATTTCTCGACATATTGAACCTTATTAGGGAGTACAGCTGATATATATAAATTGTATTATAAAGAAAAATTAAAAATTAACCTGAACAATAAAAGGATCTTGTTGTATTCCAAAAAATTTTCCGTTGAGTGATTTCTTTTTCAATATCGATTCCCTATTGGTTTACTAGTACAGTATCAAATTTAGGGACAGGTGAGCGTATTCTGCGTAAGTTAAAAAAGTTTTTATAACTGATTTTGTAAAAGTGTTAATTCTATTTTGACAGTGTCTACACATTGAATTAATCGTTGATGTATCATGTCTGTCATATCTTTATTATAATGTTGAAAAGCGTATAAAATTCTCTGTAAAACTTCCTGTAAAGCCTTTTGATATTCTGTTTTATTTTGTAAAAAACCATAATTTTTAGATACGGTTATGAGATGTGTCAAATCTTCGATACCTTCTAATAATTTCATATTTGATTGTAATTGTTGACCAGAATGAATACGAAAAGAGCTTAATGGTTCTGAGATATATGTTAAATTTCCTTTTGATAATAAATGTATCCATGATGCCATATCTACACAACAGTTATATTCTCTTCCATTTAAAGATCCGAAAGCTTCTGTTAAATGTTTTTTTTTGAATAATGGTGTAGTGGGTTCCCCAATATAATTGCAACAATTCATTAACATTTGATTTCCTACATCCATTCCAGATAATTTGGTAGTAATTTCGCATAATTTGATATTGATAGGGCCATCAGGTATATGTTCCCCCTTTTCATCAATCAAATTCCTATATGATGTTACAAGAGAAAGACTTTTATCTGTTAAAAACAAGTTCATCATTTTTTGTATTTTATCTGGATGTAATAAGTCATCATCCATTAAATAATTAATATAGGTCCCCGATGCTTTTTCAAATAAAAGTAAGCCATTTTGAAATTGCCCCAAAGAAACTGCATTTTGAATATAAACAATATTTTTATATGTCGGTAAATAAGATCGCGTAATTAACTCTTGAGTTTTATTATCATTACTATCATCTCCAATAATAATTTCAATATGTGGGTATGTTTGTGCTAACGCTGAATCTAAAGCTAATTGAAAATAATCAGGTCTGTTGTATGTCGGAATTAAAATAGAAACAAGTGGATATGTGTTAAGGATCATATAAATCACTCCCATTTTTAGTGAATAATATTTCATTTTTATTATAAACTTATGAAGTATGTTCAAATATATATTCACAATATTTTAGATTAAGGGCTTTTTCATCCATATTCCTAAAAAGGCCACAACCAAGATATATGAGGATGTTTGAGGGGGAGTTATTTTTGTTATAATTCAAAGAAATATATCTTGAATTAGCATCAGTATTTTTTATAGAAAACTTATTTTAAAATTAGATGAAAATAAGAGATGATATTATGGATATTCATGTAGATTTTTCATTTTCGGGATATTACTTATCAAATTTTTAAAATATAAAAATCTATTATAGGAGAATTATGTATGAAGATATGTGCGAACAGATTGAGCGTGGACTTATGCATTCAATGCAAAATAAAGAGGAAATATTGATTTCATACTATCGTGACGGAATAATTCATGACATGTACATAAATGTATTACATATCGAGCCAACGATGCGAACTGTATATTGTACAGGTGCATTTGGCCTAAATACAGAATTCAAATTCGATGAATTAGTAAATATATATTAAAAAGAGCCGCCCAACAGGACGGCTCTTGTTTTTACTTTTCAAACTTTACATATTCACCTGAAACCCATTGATCACCACCAACATTATACCAACCATCTCTATATCCCCATGTTTGATATTTTTCACCTTGGTACACATTTTTTACGACACCATAGTTAGTTCCTGGGCCAGTACGAACACGTAATACATCAGCTGTGATAGTCACTACACCAATGCCATCATTTGAAGATTTAGAAGGTGCTGGTGCATTTTCTCCTGTATAACGAATGTATGATGGATCATTATAAATCCACTGATCCCCTCCAAGGTTTAACCATCCGTTTGATTGTCCCCATACTTCGTAGGACTCACCTTTACCTAGTTGGCGAATAACCTCGTATCCAGTCCCTGGACCTTTACGAAGGTTAATGCCATTTCCTTCAATATATGCAATACCTGTCCCGTTAGTTGATGGTGGAATAGGCGTAGGAGTTACTTTACCACCTCCATTGTACGCATTTTTCACTCTTTCAATAAAGCTATCCCATCGACCTTCCGCTAACATACGATGAGGACAGTATTTTCCGCTCCATGATTGGTGTGTACGAACTTTACTAATTGGAATATTGTATTGTTTCATGAGTTGAGCTACAACGATAGCTGCATTATCTTCTGCTTTATAATATCGATCTCCACCGTTTAAAGAGTAGCAAATTTCAACTCCGATAGATTTACGATTTCCGTTACCACCACCATCGCCGCAATGCCAAGCGTTACGTTCTAGAGGTATGCCGTGTACAGCTTCCTTATCATCTACCGCAATATGAAACGAGACTTGATTATCATTGCGAATCATATAAGATACTTCATTTTCTGCTGTAGCATCATTATACGTATTGTGAACTGTGATAAATTCTGGATTCATTGTATAAGGACACTTTGTACCATATTTACTTGGATCAACTAATTTTTTTCTAATTTCCATTATTGAACATCTCCTTTTAGTGTAAGTTATTTTTTTCTAATACATCTTTTTGCTGTAGTCCCTTATTGCTCAAATAATTGTTCTTCCACGCCATATACAAAGTGAATGCACCTGTAATTACGGCTACTAAATCGTTTGTGATTTTGTCATCAATCGTTTGGTATCCGACAAGATTTAAGACACTATTAATCACAGCAATTACTAATACGACATAGCGACTAATTGATGCTGCATCAAGATTCTTCACATTCTCACCTCCTTTCAATAAAAAAAGTGACCGTATATACGATCACTTTCCTGCGAATTTAAAAAGAGCCATTATCCCACCAGTGATAATGGCTCCAACTACTGTAGTACCAATCCAAAATACTAACTTATCTAATCGATCAATTCGTAAATGAGCACTTTTCGCTGATTGCTGCGCTTCAATCGCAACATCCTTAACGTTACCAAGTGTGTCTAACTTTGTTTCTACCCTTGTTAACCCTACTAATAGTTCTTTAAAATCATCATGTTTTTGCTCTGGCATTGGTTCAACTCCTTTCCAAATAAAAGCCCTATTTTATACAAAATAAAAAAAGCCTGCTTATGCACGCTTGACTTGTAATAACTAAATTAAAAAGCTCATCGCAATATGAATGACATTTCCACTTTGAACACCATTCAAGAAAATTCCACCATCACTTTTAACTGTAACTTCACAAACTGTTGGTCCATTGCCATATGCAAGTGCTGGGAAAGCAATATGTTGTACAGGGCGAAATCCAGCCGGAAGGGTTGCAAATACTGTTGTATTTCCTAGATATTTAACTGATCCAATGACAGATATTTGTTCCCCACTTCTCTTGTACTTCAAAATTCTATCAGGAACATTCTCTACTCCAGTTGTAGGAAGATTAATCCAACCTGTATCATTTGCTTGTCTAATTGTCCCATCTGTCCGAAATTCTACTCGTTTGGACCAATCCCAAGAATCACCTTGTTCTTTTGTAGAAGGTGCAAATATCAGCTCTCCCTGTGAACCCTTATGAATAACTGATTTAAAAGAACGACTTCCTAGCACAATTGCGTTATCGATCTTAAATTCAAGTAATCCATTTATAATGTCGCCAGCTTTCTTAACAAGGTTTGTATTAGCGGAAACATTAAAGGTTTTATTGTTACGATTATAATCCCAAACACCTTGATTTCCTTTAACATCCCTAATCCCGTAATAACCATCCCCTGTTTGGTAGAAGTTGAGCTCTTCAACTCCTGTCGTAGAAAATGCTATTTTGTTAGTATTGGCTGTACCTGCCCTGTCAAACAAGAGGTTGCCAGGCATGGTGTCTCCGCTTTTCCTAACAACATCCATAGCATTTAATTTCTGCTGCAACTCATCTAATGTTTTCTTAATAATCTCAAACTCAGAAATATAGTTTTCCATTTTAATATTTCCTTCTTTCACATCACGTCTTAATGTAATCCGAATGTCTGGTGTACTCATTCGTTCTGTACTTTTTTCCATAACAAAATAAGCTGTCCAATCATCCGATGTGGAAACAGCTTGCGAGGACAATGTGTATGAAAACACGCCATTCTTTGCATCAACTATTTGGGCATCATCCCGAACAAACAGTCCGACTTGATTAATCGCTTCGTACTTCACTGCATACCCTGTTAAATCAACAAGTTGCCCCTTTTCTCTTACATTTACAGTAATCTTCAATCCGTTTTTATCATTTTGCCTCGAACGAATTGTTTTGGTAAACACAGGATCTGCTAAATCTATAATAATTTCCTCATTTCGCATGACTACACCTCTCTCTAACTATTCCTTTTCACGCGTCTAGGCGGTCTTCTTTGACGTTTTACTTTGTTCCTGTGTTTTATATTTCCTTTAGGCTTTATCGGCTCTAATTCTTCGATTCTAGCATCTGTTTTAGCTACATACTCCTGAAATGCTTTAACAGTCTGCGAAATCATTCCATATATGCCAACACCATTTTCTTTTGATTCATCCGGAAGTACAATTCCATAATGAGTTGTAATATCCTTTGTTGTAAGGATTGGATCTCCTTCTTTACGTTTCATACGCATATCATACAACTCGGCTACTTCTGTCTTAAGGTTATACTGTTTAATTTCCCATCCCATTACCTTCTCTAACGCATCAAATTTAATATCACGTATATTCGTTTTATATTTCTTTTTAGAAGATACTTTAAAATCTGCTGCTAAAACACCGTTGAAATAAGTTCCCCCAGCACTTTTCACTTGCACATAGGTATTTTCATAATTTCTGTTGTTCCGTAATAAAATGTTCTGAAATACGATGTCACTATCTCCACCAGGTGTCAACTTCAAATCAACAACTCGATCTCCATTTTGGCGGAAATTAAACCCTTCTTTTGCAGTGAAATAAGCACCACCTGTTCTACTTTCCAGAAAAAGATTATTTTTGCTTCTCAAAGAAGCATAGGACTCTTTTGACTCTAGTTCTAGGCTTTGATCCCCTCTTAGTTCTGCATGTCCATTTTGATTAAACGCAAGGGCCGCTGAAAAATAGACTCTGTTTGGATCACCATTTAGGTATCCATTTGATATTCCGATTCCTCCTGACTTGGGAGAACCTTCGAGTTGGTAAACTAACACTGCACCCTGCGTTGCTGTTATATCATTGTTGCCACCTAATACAATAGTGGGTTGCATGATATTACTTTGATTTATATAATAGCCCATGAAAATCCGAGTGATATACGATTCCATTAACCTAATAAACTGTTTGGAAATAGAGACATAGTTAGAATCATTGGCAGTTCTAAGAGTAGTTCCTGTTATTTCTCCGCCTCGAATCAAATTTCCATTCAATACTCCAGTTGTAATAAAATCCGCAACAATACGCCCATCTTTTGTCATTGCTATTTCATAAGGACCATTTACCCCGTTTGATGAATACCCTAATCCGTTTATGTTCCACTGCCACACTTTTGAAGCTGTCATTTCATTTTTTGTATCCATAATTAGAATTCGGTCTGGATATACACGAACATTTCCACCAAATCCTGAATTGATTAGTTTTGTTGCATTTTCTTTCGCTGCATCAAGTAAAGACCCTGGCATATTGGATAAATCTTGTTGAATTTGATCTACTTTACCCGCCATGTCTGTAAAAGATTCTTTAAAGTTACCAATGGTTACATTGATATATTCCTTTTTAATTGGATCATATTTATACGCAATGACTTTTGCCTGAATATCAATACCATCTTCCTCATGTTTAACTGTAACAATATCGCCCATCCAGACACGCTGCAAAATTTTATATTCTTTATACTCCTCTGTTTGAGACAACTCTTGAAATTCAACCTTATATGTCGCTTTCGGTTGATCTACCATCTGAATATCAAACATAGCTTTAGCGGCTTGACGTAACCTTGTATATGCTTCTTCTACAGGTAATGCGTCTTCATCATTTGCATTTTTACCAATAGCTGCTTTTATATGATTAAATTCAATCACTCGTATTCTCGGATGTGGATACTTATGAATCAGTGGACTATCTACATATTTTTCTGGTAATAACAATCCGTCAAACCCTTGCGGCATAATTCTGGTAGTAGGGCTTTTCCAGTCCACACTTCTTTCATAACCTAACAAATCTTTTTTATGCCTTATTACTACTCCACGATTAGCTCCTCGGCTTTTCAGCATCTTAACATCGAAGTTGTCTCTTTTTAATTCCCCACCCCATCGATTCACGAATGAGTTATCTTGGCTCGTATCCAACATTGCTTCCACTGGATTCTTTCGAACAATACGTGCGGTGGATATATTCGTTACGTCAGAATAAAAAGTAAACGGATGCTTATATTGACAACCTGATGATAACCTAGCCATAGCCCCAGTACCATTTGTAGGCTGTATAAATATATCTTCAATCAAGTTTTCCGTTAAATCATAAAAAATGTGATAACAAACCGCTTTGATTTCTCCTATGCTCACTTTAGGAGTCACCACGCGAAATAACTGATCCCCATCAGGAGTAGGAACTTTTATGATGCTCATTCCGTCAATTTTCGTTCCATATGGAGCAAATAAAGGATAATTAAAATTAAAAACAAATAAACCGTTGAGTTCTTCCTCAACAGTTGCACTATAAATATGTTTATCTAAAACACCAATTCCGTTATGCGTAAAATCTGTTTCATTTGGTTTATATAAAGTAATCATTATTTATATCTCCATCTTGGTTGAATTGAAATAAATTGAATAGCACCTGACCACTCTATTTTATTTTCTCCTATTTGGAATTCTGGAAAACCACCAATCATCTTATCATTCATTGATACTGTACCACTGTATGCCTCTAATAATTCTGAATCTATTACAACAGAACCATTTACATCTTTAATCTGAAAAGAAACATCATTAATAAAAATTCGAAATGTACCATTCCCTGCAATGAACAACATTGGAGTTGATTCCATTGTACCTGGATTATAAATAGTTCCAGGAGTACTCAACATTATGTTTGCATCTTCTGTATACTCAAACGGATCAAGCGTAAAGTCGACTTCAAACTCACCGTGTTCTTCTATTTCATTTGCAATATCACCTACTACAACATGTTTAATTTTTCGATACACATCATCATCTGTAAAATATAGTGTCTTGCCATTCATCAACCAAGCCTTCATGCGCCGAACTAATGGCTTAATATTCTCTTCTTCAAGCATATTGAATTTTATTTTTAAAGGGACGTCTTTAAACGCCCCTTTTTTTGTAAGTGAACCATGTCTACCCGGCAATTCAATATGTTCTACTTCCTGTTCTGCTGTAGGAATAACAGGGCGTTCTACCATACATATTCCATAGTCACTTGCTAACTGATTATCGATACCTATGTCTAGCAATTTAAGTCCTCCCTATCCCTATTTTTGAATTACGCCCTTTTTGAGCAAGTGCATCATCTATTTTTCCGACCATGCGGTCGATGTCACGTTCATCTCTTACAGAAGGATTGTAAATATTGACTACAATTGGTTCACCTCCAACTTGTTGTACAATCGGTTGAACTGCCCTTGTCGCTAATGTGGACAGATTAGAAGCGATGTTATCTTGTTTATTTATTCCATATAAATTTAATTTTTTAAAGGTATCGTCCACCAAGTTAGAAATATTGTCGAAAGCGGATTGCAATATATTACCTTTGGTTGACTTTTGGTTTGGAGCATTATAAAAATCTCTAAAAATTTGCTCTCTGAAACCAGCTACTTTCTTACCTATCTCTAACCACTTTCCAGACTCTACAAATTCCTCTTCTAATATCTTTTGAAAAGGATCTCCACTCTCTAATACACTACGAATATAACGAGCAACAGGATTATTTTCGCTCATACCACTATTAACATCATAACCTTCAAGCTCTTTACCAACTTTTTTAAGTGCATCCCTCATGTCTACAGGCAAATGGGTAATCCAATCATTAAGATAATCACCATCTTCCAGTATTGCCTCAAAATAACTTCGAAGAGGATTATTGTTATTCATGTCGTTTAAAGTGGAGCTATTGAAAGTATTTAACGTAGTTTCTAATACCGTATACACTGAATTTGCTAAGTTTTTAGCTGCCGCAAGAACTGTTGACATTGATTGTTCCATACCAACAGCAAGCCCGGCACCAACTTGTTTACCAACCTGATCTCTCATTTTTCGAGATGGACTATGAATATCAAAGAATCCAGTAAAACCGTCAAGAATACTGCTACCAATAGATTTCACCTTATTTAACACTTTACCGGCCATACTACCTAGACCGTCTATCAATCCACTTATAATATCTTTACCTATCTTGAATAAATCAATCTTCTTTAATGTATCAACAATCTTCGGTACAATATCTGTCACGATTGTAGAACCTAATTTTCCAACCATACTCACAATACCTTTTATTAAAGCCCAGATCAGTTGAACACCAGCTTCAAGGATTTTAGGTAGATTCTTAATTAACTCTCCTGCTAAAGTAACAATTAGCTTTAATGCTGCTGCAATTAATTCCGGTATCACCTTTACAATCCCAGCAATCAACATAAGTAAAATTTTCACACCAGCTTCAAGGATCTTCGGCAAGTTCGCAATTAATGTGGATGCTATTTTGACAATTAAATCTAATGCTGCATTAATAAGCTGTGGTAACACTTGTACAATTCCATCAATAATGGCCATTAAAATCTTTACACCGGATTCAATTATTTTAGGTAAGTTTGTTAATAAAGTATCCGCCACTTTGGTTATAAGATTTATCGCTAAATCAATAAGTTGCGGTAGCATTTTAATGATTCCATCTATTAAGCTAGTTAAAACCTTAACACCAGCTTCAATAATCATAGGTAAATTCGCTGTAATGGCTTCAATTAAAGTTGTAATGACTGTAATAATCGCTAAAGCAATCATTGGTAAAGCTTGTGTGATTCCTGTAATTAATGAAACTAATAAATTTATTCCCATTTCAATTAATTGCGGTAAAAATGACATGATTCCGTTAATAATAGTTTGAATAATTGTTACAGCTATTTGAATTAACTGCGGAAGCATCTGCATAATACCGTTTATTAAGGTTAGGATTAATTGAAGTCCTGTTTCTATCAGTGTAGGTAAGACTTGTACAATTCCAGAAATTAAAGTTTGAATGATTTGTATTCCCATTTGAACAATCATTGGAAGATAGGTAGCAATCATCTGTGAAATTGTATTTATAATCCCAACAATAGCTTCAAGCATAATTGGAGTCGCTACAACCAAACCATTCACAAGATTTAAAATCATTTGTGATCCCGCTTCAAGAAATTGCGGTAATACTGTTGTTACGAAATTGGCTATGTTGGTAAAAATATTTGTAATAGTTTCAAGAATAATTCCTGAGTTTGCATTCAAATACTCCGCAATGGCTGGCAAATAACGAGATACAGATACAAGAACACCTGGAAGTCCTCCGATAATTGCTCCCGCTATACTAGGACCGATCATCTTAAAGATTTCGCCTAACTGGCTAAAATCTCCCGAAAAAACAGCTTTTACTGCATCAAAAAGATGAAGGCACGCTTCGCGTATCTTACTGACTGCCAAGCCTATTATTTCAGCCGCATCTTGAAATCCTTTTGGCAAATGAGTAATCCAATCATTTAAATAATCTCCATCAACAGCCGTATAGAATAGATATTTACCTAATGAAGATAATGCGTGTCCAAAGTTTTGAACGCTTTCAATTACATTCGTAATGCTATTTTTGAACCCTTCATTGGTTTGCCATAAATTTCGCATCCAAATAATCAATCCAGCAATAGCCGCCGATGCAGCTATCACTCCACCTGCTACTAATGCAACTGGACCAGCAACAGCCCCAATACTCACACCCAATATACCAGCTATACTGGATAAGGTGACAAATACTGGGGCTAACGCCATACATGCTCCAACAAGAATCCCAAGTGCAGTTACAATTGTCGTTATAGCTGCTGATAACGCTGGGTGTTCCGAAACGAAGCCCGCAAAAGCACTTATTACATCAGCAATGACTCCCAAAACAGGTTCAAGTGCCATTTTTAAGTCATTCATAGCTTTTTGAAACTTTACAGCTGGGCTGGCATCCATTTTCTTAATCATTTCATTTAGCTGTTCTTGATTCTTGTTTAAATCTATAACTTTATCTTGAGCTCCAATAAGTGTATTGGTGATATTCTGGCCTTGATCTTCATACATCGTTCCGAAAAGCTTAACACCAATCTCATTTCGCTTTGTTTCATCTTCAATACTAGCCAATGCTTTAGCAATCTCTGTCATAGCTGCTGAACCTTCTTTACCGCCTTTAGCGACAGATTGCCCCCACTTTTCTAACTGATCAGCCGATATTTTAGTACCTTCAAGAGCTTCTTTCATAGACTTGTCGACACCTTGACCAAATTCAGCCGCTTTAACACGGCCTTCTTTTAATCCATCTAAGAGATTATCAATCATTTGTAGTCAACGTGATTCGCAACATCACGCCCGTTCTCTTATGAACTGCTATACGTCACCGCATAGATTAGACTATATCTTCAACTACTTGAGTTGCTCCCCGTTTCGAGTGTCGTTTGCTTACACCCTACGTCTCTCGACTAGTCGTTGCACGTTCCTTAATTAAAAGGCTTCGCTCAGTATTGTCTCATTTGAGAGTTCCACTGAATTAAAGGAGTTTTTCATTGTATGTCGCCATACAAGGGAACTATAATCTAATTCCAGGTACCTGTATCAACACCAGCCTCCATAATCGCTTGTACTTCTTCAGCATTGTAACCCGCTCGTGTTAGCTGCCCACCATATTCAGCAATAATGTCTAATTGCTCAGGAGGAAAGCCAATTTTCAACAGACGATTCGTTAGCCCTAAAGCCGTATCACTAGTTATCCCTAATTCATTACCAATTTCATTCGCTTCTTGAATTAACTCAGTAAAATCTATACCTGCATAAGCACTTGCAATGGCTCCTGCTCCTTTTACAATAGAAGCATTAGCTTTATCACTGACCGTTTGATTTAATGCCCATTGTCTACGTGTACCCTCCAGTGCTTCTTCTACATCAACACCATAAGCTTCTACACCGCGAACCGCTTCTTCTACTGATTTTTTAGAGGATGCTGGAACTTCAAAAGAAACATCAATTTTTGTTTTTAATTTAGAGGTATCAAGTGCTTGCTCAATGGCTCCTGAAATACCACCACCAGCCATTAATCCACCTAGAATATTTTCTAAACCAATATCTAATTCTTTGAAACTGTGCGATGCTCTCTCCGCTTCTCGTGAAAGGTCCCTCAAATCATTTCGAACTTGTTGTAATGAGTTCCCATCATCTATAGAACGAAGAGATCGCTGTAATTTCTCAATATCTGCTTCTGAACCTAATGCTTCACGACCAATGATTTTAATCGCTTGTTCTAACTGCCTAGCCGTTGCTGTACCATTTCGTATTGCATTTGTAAGGTTATTCCCTAATGCATTTGCAAAATGGTCTACACTCGTTTCAGTCGCATCAAAAAATGTCTTTAATTGTTTCGTTGCGTTTTCTTGTTCCTGTAAACTTCTATTCGTCGCACTTAATTGATTCTGCAACTGCTGTTCTGCTGTCCGAGCTTGTATAAGCTGCGTTTCATATCTTTGGATTTCACTAGCATTTTCACCATACTGCTGTTTGGCTTGATCTAACTGTTTCTGATAGTTTTGTACTTTACTAGCTGCGACAGTATGTTGCTCTCCAAGATTATCTATTTTTAAACGTAATTTCTCTATTTCTGAAGCATTCTCACCAAGCGTCGCTTTTTGTAACTCGAATTGAGCATTCAACTTAGAAAGAGAAGATTTCAACTGCTCTTCTTGTCCTTTTAGCTCTTTCAGTTTTTGAGCTGCTTTAGCTGTTTCACTTGTTCTTGCCTGTTCAGCATCTCTTGCCTGTTTTAAACTTTCAGAAGTTTGTTTAATACTATTCGCTAACTGTTGTTCTGTTATTTGTTGGCTCCGTAACTTTGATTCCAACTTTGCTACAACAGTAGAATTTTCTCCGTACAGTTCTTTAGCACGTTGTAAATGTTCAGCCGTTGCTTGCGTAGCCCTTTGTGCAACTGCATATTGTTGAGAAAGATTTTGAAGTTTTGCTTGTAGTTTTTCTGAATCAGTAGCATTTAACTTCATCTGTTCTTCTTGTAATTTCATTTCTTGACGAAGTTTTTTAGTTTCCTGATTCATTCCCTTCATAGCATCATTAAAATCTTTATTTTGCGCTTTAAATATAACTTCAACTTCCGAATTATTTCTTGCCATTTTCTCACCTACCTTTACTTGGGATTGTTACGCCATGCTTCAAACGCTGTAATCCCTGCGTAAATACGCTCAACAGACGAAATTGGCTCATGCCAAAAAGTCTCTGGATCTATCCCAGAGACTAGACAATATAAGACGTATTTATCTTCCACACATTCGATTTTAATGTCTGGATTTTTTACTTTTTTTCACCGTTACCACCGCTATTTGTACTTTTTTTCAGTGCTGCGGCAAATTGATTTGGATCTTGACTAATTACATCAACAACCAGTTTCGTATATAGTTCCATAGATTCTGCTAAGGAATCATGATACTTCTTTAGAAATTCATCAAAAGTTGAGTTTTCTTTAGGATTTGCTCCTTTAAATGCCATATAAATTACTTTATGAATACTTGTTTGGTCAATTTGTTCTAATGCCGATAAGTCTTTATTACCCTCATTTCTTAGCCCATCTAAAGCTTGAAACTTTACAATATCAGCAATAATCGAACTGTTAATAAGCCCTTCTTCTTGACCTTTTTTCAAAGCATAATTCGTTAAAAATGCCGGGTAGTCCTGTTCATTAACAAAACGCTGTTCATATTCACCATCTACTTTTACAAATTCCACTTCTTTTAATGTTATTTTTTGAACTTTCATCGCTATTTCCTCACTTTCATTTTTCTCTTATTTAAATCCAAAAGAAAAAGCCCTGTATGAAACTAGGGCTTTAAGCTGAAGTTGTTCCTTTCACAAGAGCTGAATTAAATTGTGTATGCCACTTTTGAGCGACTGTTGCATCTGCTAATTCATCCACAAACGCCTCATAAAAGAAATTCTTTAAATCATCTGGTAGAGCTGTAAATTCTAATTCCATCATCGCTAGTTCCTCTTCACCATTTGCAATTGAAAATTTAAACCCTGTACTATTTGAGCAATTTGGGAACGCAATAAGTTTTACTAAATCTTCAAATTCATCTACAACATCGGCTGTAAATACAAAATCATATCCTTTAGATTCACTACCGTACGCCCAAACACCTGGCTTTAACCCTGTTGTATCAAAACCAAAATAATCCCTTGCTACTTTAACAGGGATGTGCGCCGAAACAGTTATCTTAAGTTCAGTAGTTTTTGATTTCTTTTTAACAGTTGTTCCACCACATAATTTTTTAATTTCCTTAATTTCTGGTTCTCCTTCAATCGTTCCAACACATCCGAATTTCGTTCCTGGCTCTTGCGTTCCTTTCTTTTTAAATTGAATACTTGCATTTGCAATCGACACGGAATCAAATTCTTCAATTACTTTAACCATTTAAAATTCCTCCTCCAATACTTTATCTACACCTTTGTGTAGCTCTCCTAAAATTCTTGGTCTAGCGTTTACAATCCCACGCTCCGCAAATCGTTGTTCTAAGGGATTATGTGAACCTCTTCCTTCGTTCGGGAAGACTAGATAACCAAACGATCCTTTTTTATTAGCTGCTCCACCACGGGCCAATATCCTAAAACCTAAATTCATCTTTTCGCTTTTTGACCAGTTACTATCCTTGGCATGTGTCTTATTTCGAACACTCCATTTAGAACGAGATACTGGAATCAGCTTTGTAATCTCTTCTATCGCAATTCGTATACCATCCGTGTGGAGAATGGTATTGATTGTAGGTTCCATCTTATTTGGTAAAACCCGCATCTTTTCTTCAAGTTTTTCTATCGCTTCATAATCAACCTCAAATGCACTCAAGTGGAATCACCCTCTTAAATGTAAAAACAACACGATCAATAAAACGATCTGTATCTTTCACTTGAAGGCGATCACTTTTAGAAACTACAAAGGATACCATTTTCACCTTGCCAACCCACGAAATAATATCAATGACCTGCTCATCTAAATTCGATTGATTTTCCGATAAATAACTAACATATATGCTTTGAGAAATTGTACGATCATTAGAAGACGGTTGAAACTCACCATATTCCAAAATAAAACAGTTGTATCCCTCTTCTGAACGCTCTGTTTTTTTATATCCGTATTGTAGAAATCCGTCATTTAAAGTTTCTCTATACGATTTTAGAACCATTGACAACACCAACTTTTCCTAATGCCACATCTAAAATAAGCCTGGATAATTCATTTTTATAATTTTTTTCAAACTCATCACCTGCATTGTTATAGACATACCGACAACGTTCTAACAGCAAATCTTTCGGGGTTAGCTCCTTTGAAAAATCAAAAGACGCATTTGTTAAACCCAACAAATACGCCTCTCCTTTTTCTAAAAGTTTTATTAAACTAGCATCCTCTTCATTCCAGGTGATTTTAAGAACATCTTTTAGTTCATTCAAAAGCTCATCCATTCGCATCACCTTCTAATAAAGTGATAAGTTCAGCCTTTGTTGCATTAGACTTGTATTCAATACCACTTTGATCTAATAAAGACTGAATCTCTACCTTGGTTAATGCTGAATAATTCCTCTCTTCAACAGGAGAGGATGGATTAGGGCGTTGTAGTGCCTTCTTTCGGTTCTAGCGCTGTAATGTCAAATACAGTGAACGAATCAGGATCTAACGGACGACCATTTGCAAGTTGACGAACGAGATATAAACGTTGATCTTCAATTAAACGGATTGTATCGTCTGATTCTAAACGTTGTTCTGAAGCAACTCCCATAAAGTAATCTTTCGGTTTACCAGAGATCATTGTATTTAGTGGGACGGCTGGCGACTGGACCATCGTTAAACCTGGCACTCCAAAATTATCATATGTCCAAGTACCATCATCTTTACGTTTTGCACCAATCGGGAAAAATTTTGTTGCATAATCCAAAGGATTCACAATAAGCGTTACCCCTGTATAGCGTTTCGTTCCTCCTTTAGTAGTAGGAGCTAAGATTTTTTTACCGATTGTTACAGGAGTAAAGTCTTCTAAAACAACTTTCTTTTTATCTGGATAAATACCATCTGTTACTGATCCTTTTAAATCTTTGATCATACCAATTGGTTGTTTTTTCCCTGTCCCCATAACAATAACTTTTTCTAATTCTTCTGCTACAACTTCTTTCATAAATGCACGCACATACTTATCTAACCACTCAGGACCTAGTTCAAACATAGCTTTACATACAACTAAAAACCCGCTAAGTTTGTACATGCCTTCTTCAATTGTTTCAAAACCTTCGTCAATCATTTCTCTAATTGAGTCACATACATCGCCCCAAAACGCTGTCGTAGTGCCCTCTTTTCTAACAACCCATTGTGTTTTTGCTCCTACGGTTTGGAAATTAACAAGAGAAAGTAATGGATGTTCCTTTTCTAAATCCTCAAAAACTCGTTCGAAAACAGTGGGCGGCATCAATTGATGTGTTTCACTAAATGATTTAACTTCAATTGCTGCATTATAAAATTTCTTTTCTTCATTTGTTAAAACACGCACACCGCGAGAGGCCAACACTTGAGCATCCCAATTTTCATTTTTGGCTTGTTGTGCTTCATTAATTACATCGTTCATCATATCCTGAAAATGCTGCATATTGTTCTCCATGTTTGCAACAATACGTGCCGCTACCGCTTGTGCATCACCTGTTTCAAGCGCCTCTTTTACATTATTAATTTGTTGATCTTTATTTTCGATTACCGGACGATCTAAATTTTTAATAGTCATCTTATTCCCTCCTGTTTTTAAGACAATAAAAAAAGCACTGCTTTACGCGCGCTTAAATTTGTTAAGTATATTTTCAGTTGAACCTACTGCTACTGGTTCATTCTGCTGTTTATTTTTATTTCGGAATTTCTGAAGTACATTATTTTTAAATTCCTCTGGATCTACCACATCGTCATCTTCTACATGTTCATTTACTTTATGAGCTAATCCAATTTCTACTGCCTCATTGGCGGTAAACCATGTTTCATTCGCAATCATTGTCTCAATTTCTGAACGTTCCCCTTGATAACGAGTCATATAAATATCCGCAAGCGATTTGTCAATTCCCTCAAGAGCATTCAATGTCTTACGAATATCTAATTTTGTCCCCCACGTCCATGTAGAAGCTTCATGAATCATTAACATAGAACCTGTATTCATAATTAGTTCGTCTGCTGCCATTGCAATAATAGATGCGGCGCTTGCTGCCAGTCCATCTACGTTAATGATGATTTTTGCCAGATGGTTTTTAAGTTGGTTATAAATCGCAATCCCATCAAATACATCCCCACCAGGACTATTCAGATTGATATTAATAACATTAGCCGAAGTAGCTTTTAATGTTTTCTCAATATCAACTGCTGATGTAGAATCACTCCACCATGATTCGCCAATATCACCATAAATCGTTATGTCCAACGAATCAGCTTTTGCTTCTGCTTTAAATGCATGTTGGACATTAGCTAGATGATTATACTGTTCATTTTTATAACGTCTCATTCTTTTCACCTCCCTCCAAAGAATCAGCTTCTTGATAGTTCTTTGTAACAAAGCGTTTATTTGCCCATTCTTCTTCAATTGGCTCTCTACCTAGAATAGTTAAGATATCATTGATAGATAAGCCACCTATTGCAAAGAGCTTATCTAATGCTGTCGCTAGTTTGGTAATATCAACAACTTTAATTTTCGTTGTATCAATCTTTAAATAGGACCGTTTCAAGAAATCCTTTTTCTTGTACATCTTACGATTAAATTCATCTTGGATTAGTTTCGCAATGGGATTAATACAAAAAGCTAAAAAAGAATCCATTTGTTTTTCAATATCTGCAACGTCACCCTTCAAAATACCTACGGGAACATGGAAGGCTGTCGCAACATAATTGAAAATATCATTAATTAAGGCTGCTATATCCCTACTCGTTCCGTTACTTGAGGTACCTTTCTGACCATCGCTAAAATCCTCAAGACTATAACCATCTTGTAATTGAAATGTAGATGTTTCTTTATTTGGATCTAACCAATTTTTAAGTTGATTATCAAATAACTCATCTACTTGTTTTTGTGTTTCGTCATCTTGTGCTCTAAAAAAGTTCCCCTTTAGTAAGAACCGCTTACTGTTCTTTCGTTTGTAATAATTAATGGACGATATTAATAATTTCCCTAAACTTTCATACATTCCATCGATTACTTGCATAATGTTTTCATCATTTAATTTAAAATATAAAACCTCAGACTCTTTATATTCTCGCCTCAAACTTAAATCACCAATAACAACATTCTTGTATTCATTTTCTTTAAATGCATAATGATCTACCGTAAATTCATCAGCAATATACAATTGGTCATTTGACATAATAACCAAACACTCATTATCATCGATTAAATGATGCACAAGACTATGCATAAATTCAGAAGCATTTTGATTTTGATTCGGTTGAACATTTAGTAGATAGTAATTTTCTCCACGAATTTCTTTTCCCTTATCAAACGTTTGTATTTCACACATTGTAAGTGCATTTGCAATCAAATCAATACAACTTTCCACTGCTAACTTCTTATAAAAATAATCTACTTTTAATTCATAATCACAACCATCTACAGTTCTAAAATTTTTACCACTCAAAAACCCTTTAAACCAATCAATTACCCCCATTTCACACCTCCTTTTAACCACCGAATACTCTAAACATTTTCTTAATTGTCTCTTTTGTAATAGGGATTCCTTCTTTTAACATTCCATCTAGAGTTAGGGCATGTATTAACGCCATAAATCCATCCGTTTTACGTAAATAAGGTTCGATTTTTTCATAACTAATATTTCCTTTTGAATCTTTATCTACATACACATTATTGGTGTACCAACGCATCATACGATCTGCACCGTATACAATGCTCTCCGTTGCAAACATTTCTTCCACTACAGGTTGTAGCTTGGTATGTGTTACCTTTCCACTACGAGCTATCTCAAGATGAAAACCTGCTTCTTCAAAGATTTGTTTAATATAATTAATCCTATATAAGTCTGAAGCGATTGATTTTATATTGTATATTTTCGCTTGTTTAATAAACCATCCTAGAATATGCTCTGGTTTATTAATGACATCATCGATAATCGTTACAAGCCCTTCATCTATCGCTACTTGAATATCAATTTTAAAGTTTTTATTCTTTAATGCTTGACGATTAATAAAAGTATGATGTTTCCAGTACCTTTTCCCTTTATATTTAAATAACAAACCTACACCAACAAAATCATTAATATCCGAGAAATCAATACCACCTACACAAGTCTGTCCTTTTAATTCCTCCAATGGAAACTCTTGATCAGTAGCTTTTATTTGCTCCCAACTTGCTACAGAGAACATCGTTTCTTCTTGTGGTAAATTCATACGTTTTGTCATGAATTCAATCCGTGCGGAAGATCTCGTTTGCATGTTCTCATATTCTGTTTCCATCTCTTGCTTCAAATGAGGAAAATAAGGTAATGAAGGGTTTGCCTTCTCCCACATTTCAAAATCATCCACTTCACTTTCATCATCTAATTTACAGAGAAACGGAAACATGCGTGAATTAGGGAGTTCCCCATTCAATATTTGCCTAGCCACATCTTTAAAATCATCGAGTACACCGCCACGCACATCTCCATCTGTAGTTAAATAAAAACGGCGTGGATGTTGTACCTTCCCTAATGCTGATGTAAATACTTTGATGTTGTCATAACTTTCGTAGGCATGAATTTCATCAAAAATAACAACCCCAGGACGTAAACCATCTTTTGTCTTAGCGTTGTTCGTATAATATTTAATTTTCGATTTTGTTTTCTTGTATACTATTTTTTCTAACGTCCATTTAAAGAATTTCTTCATTCTCTTTTTGTACTCTTCTAATACATCATGAACATCCATAAACGACGTTAAAGCTTGCTCTTTTGAAGTAGCTACAATATCAACGTTATATCCTCGAATCCCTTGTTTGCTAACTAAGTAGAAAGCAAGCGCTGCAATGAAACCATTTTTCCCAGCACCACGGCCCATCAAAATTAAAAACTCATTAAACACAAGCGTTCCGTCATCATAAAACAAACCTACACAGCAAGCCAAAATAAAATCTTGATGTGGTAATAATTCAAACGGAAAATACCTTTCAATAAATTCTTTTGCTTTTGTAATTTCATCATGATTGATAACGATGTTGTTTTGGCTGAGTTTCTTCTTTAGAAGTCCCATTAATAGTTTGACTTCTTTCGATGACTTCACCTGGCCGCTTTCGACCATATTTATATAGTTATCAATATAGGGATGATACTTATAATTCGTCATCGTCATCACCTGTATTTGGATTTTGCAAATTCATCTTTTTAATTAACTCTGTCATACTACGAATAGTTTCCCGGTATTCCTTTCCGGCTGGATTAGGTTTAATTCCTTTTTGCCCTCCACCGTTATCCCATGTAACCATACGTTCTTTCTTCCATTCTCTTTCCAATGCTTTTGATGCATCCCACAATGCCATGTATTTATCGACCAAATCAATGTACACCGCACTGTCCATTTCTTCATTTTCCAATTGTTGTAATAAATCTTGTTTAACTTGCATCTTTTTAGAGAGTTTTCGCAACTATACCCCCCCTTTACTTAAAAAATAAAAAATATATTTTCTCACCACCTCCCCCCGTTGAATGGTCCTCCTAATAAAAGCCAAACTTTTTGACCGGGGGTGTTTAAGAAACTAATTCAAAGTAAGTTTCAATGAAATCCAAAATAAAAAAGACTTCTTCACTAGAAATCTTTAGCATGTCTGTTGTAAATATTAAATTCTCTTCTTCTTGCAATCTTTCTCTAACATCATTAAGTTTAAGTCGTTTGCACTTTCTTGGGTTCACATAGTCCCTTATTTGGCAGTAACGCCAGTAAGAATACTTTCGGAACTGATTAAGCATGTCGCGTTCATATGACGTACGCTCGTCCTTCTCAGTGTATTGAATCATTAAGTCACTATCAAATGTCCAACTACCATCAACTATAATCATTGCTACCACCGTTCCTCATTCATGAACTTAGGTTCACTCTTGCTAATCATCTTATCCTTACCATCAGCAATGTTATGGCAACGAACACAAAGGTATTCAAGGTTGTCTAAGTCTAAGGCGAGATGTGGATGCGTCTTAACTGGTTTGATATGGTTCACATCCATTTTCATCTTACTCCCACGCTTGTCAAGTGTATCTCGTGTCGTTACCTTCCCTTTTTGTTTGCAATGCTCACATTCATTATTAGCTCGTTGGATTGCTTTTAATCGTAAAGCTCTCCACTCTTTAGACTTATAGAACTTCATAAGCTTATCTTCTTTTATAAGCTGGATAAGGTAATCTGTTCGCATTTCCTCCCCCCTATTAACATGCGTTCTGTCTGTTCCAACCGCGAAGTCAATCCCTATAAGTGTTTGTTTATCTATTTGTATATCATCCATCTAGTCTCGTAAAGTTTTAATTACTCCGTTCACCTTCAATGGGCTTCAAATCTTGTAATATCCTTGCTTCATTAGTACTTAACTTTCCCTCTTTAATTTTCTTTTGGATAAGTTCAGCTTTAACCATCTAGCTTTCCTCCTTTTGAAAGAATATTCCTGTTATACACTTGCAAATAAATACAAGTTATTAAAATAAAATTAACATTGCCATGGAGGATGAGACTTGCAAACCAACAAGTTTCCTCCCCTTTTTTATAGTTAATTCTTCAAGGAATCCTCCTCTAACAAATTATCTATCAACTTATTGATTACACTTGTTATAGCTTCTTTTTTGTTTTCTTTTGTTTTGTTCTCTTGTAATTCATCTAACACTTTAATTAAAGCTGGTAATCTTTCTAAACCCACATACTGTTTTATCTTCATTTTACTACGAAGAGCACGAAGGATTATGCCGATGATCATCGCTTTCTCAAGTTTATTTAATTCCACACTCTCTCCTCCAAAATAAAAGCACCCGAATAGGTGCTTTTTAAAGTTTTGCAAATTATTTTAATCATCTATTTTTAAATCAAAAATTTATAATAGCACTCCAACTATGTTCCCTTGCACATTTATATGTTCCTGTGACAGTTTTCCCATCATCTTCTACTTTACCTACATAAGTACAGGTAGTAGGTCCATTTTCTTGTTCTTTACGAATAATAAATATATCATTTCCATTCCGTGTAATTGTTAAAATAGCGTGATAATCAGGTTCTCCAGGTTTTGCCCATTTTCCATCAAAAGTATTACTTAAGCCTCTTCGCGTCCACTGTCCTATCCATCCTGCTTCTTGTTCTATCCAATATACACCCAAATTTTCAATTCGGCTTATACGAGGAGGTAAAATATTTTTAAGTAATGTTAAATTAAGCTCTGGAACTTTACATAATGCAGAATTTACAGAACAAGACCGACTTGCTTCCATAATAATTTGTAACTGACCACTTATCTCATTAAAACGTTCGTTCACTTGTTCTATATTTATTTCTGGGAATTGAAGTTGATAGTCTAATGCATACGTTAAATCGTTTTGATATTTGGTAAAGCGTCGATATAAACTTCCCAATTGCTCTAAACATGATGTTTGGTATGAAACATCTAGTGAAGTTAAGTTTTCACGAGCAATATGGTTGTATGGAATTATTAATGCCGTACGAGGAAAACCATTATCGCCAGCAACTGCTTGTGGAAATTTCAAAGCTTCTTGTATCATGCCTTCAGGTGTCACTTCTTCTAAAACACTATTTCCCCCCTGACGATATACAGTAGCTTTCATCTCATAAGATGATGTTATTTTCTCCAATGCTTGTTGAAATGATCCGCTCATTGAGCCAGTGTATACGCCATAAGTAGCTTGACCAGAAAGACCTGCCCTAATTTCATTTAATTCAGCAGTTGTTGAGCTGCTAATTTCAAGAACTCCTATAAATTCTCCTCCTGTAATTAGACCATATACAAACGAATTACCATATTGTTCAATAAAGGCACTTTGGTCCTGATTATATAAAGATACAGCTTCCGATTTTAATTTAACATTCGCTAAATCTAGTAAAATTTGTTTGTTTGTCACAGTTACTTGAACGATAACATAGATACTGTAGCTGTTTTGTTTAAATGAATTAGAGAAAGCGACTCGAGCTGACCCCTTACCACTCATTCCATATTTAAGTGATGCTTTAGCTGATACATTCATTTTTTCAGTAATACTTTCTGTACTACTAGCTAATTCCACTTTAAAGAAAATTTCTTGTCCACCTGCAGATGGAACTTCTCTAGTGCTATTTACATCAAATAAAGCAGGCGAATGTATGTCCTCTGTAGCCGTGTTAAAACCTATCCCCAGGTTCATACCATTAATATAATCCACTTCGGAATTCACTAATAATACCTCCATTTTTTTACATCAATTTTTGTATAAACTTTCATTAAACACATAAAATAATTCATTTATCTACCTTTTTTCTATACACTCATCTTAATTATCCTCACTACACAATATGTTAACCGTTTTAATCCAATTAATACATTTCAGCTCAGTTTATATCCTTGATCCATATCTATAATAACGGTAATACAATTATAATGTATTAAGCATTCTGAACTAGTTATACAAGTATTGTTATAATTCATATACAAAACCCATTCTATATTCAGACGAAAATCAACTATAATTATCATTAAGTACTAGCTAGTCATTCAACTATCTTTTGACTTTATTCAAAATAAAAGGATAAAGGAAGTTTTATTCTTCTTCCAATCCCTTAATGCAGTTACAAAAACCTGTTTGCACATTATTAAGTAGCTGGAAGAAGAGCAAAAGCTCTCCCTAACAACGGTACCATTCAATCGTTACCATCTGCTGGTTTCGGATTTTATTTGCCGCTATTACGAAACCGTTTAAACAACATATATTATAAAGAAATTTTATGAGTTGTGTTTTCCGCCACTTCTCACAATACAAATATATCATGTCAAAAACCAAAACGTGTCCGTAAATCGTTCGCAAATAGTCCGCAGATAGTTCACAAATAGTTCGCGTTTTTTATTTCTGCTTTTTTTCACATCGTTTTTCAGCCTCTTTTCGCATAGTTTTGAATAAATATGTTCTTTAATCCTAGAAAATGAATTAGCTATAACCTGGATTGTGTTAAATTCACCTATTCCGTTTAACCTTAGATATATCAATCTCTTTCGCATTTTATAAAAATGAATTTGCCACTTTCAGTTTAAAGCTAATTCAATAAGTGATAAAAAAATAAAGGAGCTAGATTCTAAACTTCCTTTGATAATCATTTAATGTATCTTGCTCCATTCCAATGTATCTCAATGTTTCTTTCTGATCTGTATGATTTAACATCTTTTGTAAAGCAACTACATCCTTAAATTGTTTGTAATGATGATACCCATATGTTTTTCTGAGCGAATGAGTTCCTATACGTTCTAACCCAAACTCTTCTGCTGCTTGATTTAATATTACATAAGCCATAGCACGAGTAATTGGTTTATTCTTTCCGTTCCTACTCTTAATCAGGTATTCGTTCTTTGGCTTTCCTTTAGTATAATTTCTGATGGCTCTCTTCAACTCTGAAGGCATCTTCACATCTTTGATTTTCCTTGTTTTCTTTTCACGTATCATAATATTCCAGCCTTCTACATCACCAACACGCAAACGTAATATATCCGATATTCTAAACCCCGTATTAATACCAAGAAGAAACAGAATGTAGTTCCTCTCATTCTGCTCCTTATAAAACTCTTTTATTTCTTGTATTATTTCTTTATCTCGAATTGGCTGTACAATATTCATATACTTTGCCCCTCTTTTTGTCTACGCGTTTTTTGAAACACCTCTTTCTTTAGATTGAACGCTAACCGCAATATCGCTCGTCCTTTTAACTTATAATATTTTGTTTTACCTATTCCTAAATCCATCCAGATATCTTGATCATATCCAGAATCATGTTCCATATAAAATTTCACAATCACTTCACGTTCATCATCTCTTAGACGATTCACACCATCATACAACCAACTCATAAATTTATTTCGTTCTTGTTCATACTCTATTCTTTCTATTGCAATATTTTCAGTCGAACTATTAAACTCATTTGTATTCGATGGAGGAACAATAGAATACGACGCTGTCACTTTTGGCAGCATATCACATGGCATAGTTGCTAAATATCTACGATACTCATTAAATACTTTTTCGATTTCTTGTTTTGTTCTTTTTCCATCCACAATTGGCATCTTAAATGATAGTTGTTTATTCATATTAAATTCCTCCATTGTTATTATTTTTGTCTTACTGCCCCACGTCTTCGTTCATAACGTGGACCATGAATTCCCATTAAATCCTCAATGTCGCGTGTGCTTAATTTCTCTTTTTGTTTTTTCTTATTTTTCTTCTTTACTTTTTTTGATTGTTTTTTCCACTCGCGTAGCTGATCCTTTAGTACCTTCATTTCCTCATCTCCCTTGTTTAAAATAAAAAGGACACCTATTCCTAAAACAGCTTGAATTGCCGCTTTAATGAATTGGTGTCCTCTAGTTTTCTAGCCGGACTGTATTCATTTTCAATCTCGAATTTTGTCTAAAATTTGTATTTTTTATTTATTTAGATGCTACATTTGTCCTGTTATAATAAATGTAACATTGCCACTCGAAAAAAGTGACTTGTCCCCAATACAAGTTGCTTTTTTCTTTTTTATTTTAAAAAGATTATTTTGTTACATTGCTTAAAATCTTAAAACCTCTTTCTTTATTAAACTCCTTCATCCACTCATCTTTATAAACTTCCTGCAAACGACCATATGAGTTTACAGTCATTTTCTCTCTTGCCATCGGTAATGAAACACTCATGCTATTAGGAAGGCCTATAGGCAATGAGGCCTCTTCAATTGCTAATGTCATACATCCATCGCAAAAATCAACATTAATTTCTTCATTGTTTGAATCACATGTTTCCTTGTTGCACATTGGGCAAATTTGAACCATTTCCCTCTACCTCCTTGAATAAATCCATAAACCTTGTCCATACTATAAATACACTTGAGTTCTGAACTTCCTTCTTAATGCTTTTCTGGAGAGCAGTTAGCTTTTGCTAGCTGCTCTTTTATTTGTAAAAATGCACTTAATTGACTGGGCACACATATAATATTCTCAGTTCCTTTCTCTATAAAATAGTCATTATAGAATTGATCTCGTCACGAGGGCACTTTACTAAGTGCCCTTTTTATGTTCCAACTTAATACAAAATGAAATTTTTATTAGATTATTTTTGCATATCATTTTCAACTCTGTTCATACTATAGTTGTAATTCGCAATTACAACAGCAACATTTGCTAAGCACCGTTTTCTTTTTTTACCAGGACAGCTAGCTAATCATGCTAGCTGTTTTATTGAATAAAATGCAGTTTTTATTTAACTTTCTTGCATAACATTTTCACTTCTACTCATACTATAGTTGTAACCTTAAGTTACAATGTATTGTGGGTATTGTTCTTGTTGGACGATAAAGCAGTTAGTTCATTGAGCTAGCTGCTTTATCATTTTAATAAACATCAACATTTACTCAGTACAAAATAGTGTTTTTATAAAAAACTTTGCACCCTTAAATCAGACAAGCATATATTATTGTATGGGGCACTCCAGTCCATACGTACACACCTTTTAGTCTAGGAGCACACTTATATGTGTGCTCTTTTTTTATTTACTTTCAAATAACCATTTTGTCTAAACTCATGCACGAACCTCATATTGTTACATACTATTATTATTACCTTTCTGTATAATGTGAGTTCGTCACTTCCATTATGATTAGGTGTAAAGAGCGCCCTCAATCAGCGCTCTTTTGGCATTTAAATGTACTAAATAAAAATTTGATTCAAACTTGCACATAAACTGAAAACATACATAAGATTTAATTGCCGATACCTTTCGATTTTAATCTTGTTCAAAGAGCGCTTTCCCGTGCGCTCTTTTTTCTGTTGAAATAAGGATTTTATTTAACTTTTGTTCATTTTTTTGTTTATTTTGAATACATTACTATTAAATCAAGCAATGCAAAGGTTTCTCTAACCCAGTTCCCTTGTATTCCTTGAACTCCTTGTACACAGGACCTGTTAGTTATAACAGGTTCTTTAATTTTTTCATCATACAATAACTATTTTGTTAAAAATCTTTCTTCATTCTTTTTAGATCAAGTAACATATCTTACTAGATAAGGATATATTCCACAAAATTTTGAAAGGAGGATTTTTTATTAAAACAACTTTAATTTCTCATTTTTATAACGAAGAGTATCTGCTTCCGTGGTGGTTAATGCACCACACAAAATTATTTGATCATGGCATTCTTATTAATCGTGGGTCTACTGATCGTTCGGTTGAATTATGCAAATTATTTGCACCTCATTGGGAAATCCGTGAATCAAAGGTATTAGAGTTTGATGCCATTTTAGTTGATCAAGAAGTAATGAACATAGAAAAAGAAATTACGGGATGGAAAATGGTGCTAAATACCACTGAATTCCTTTGCTGTGTTGATAAGGAAGCCTTTTTCTCATCTCTTGCTACTTTAGGGAAAAACATGTATTCCATTAGGACTATTCTGATGGTGGATGACCCTACTCACGGTTATACGAATCCGAGATACGGAATTCCCCTTGTCAAACAGCGTTATCATGGGAGAATAATCCACCCTAATCCACCTGCTCCATACTATGGCGGTAGATTAATCCACCATTATTCGCATGGTAACTATTCGGCAGGGCGGCATTGGTCACCTCATCCATTTATCGTTTACATGTATCCTGCTTTCATTTTAAAATTCTTTTACAGCCCCTGGAATACAGCTATGAAAAACCGAAAATTACAAATTGGGCCTACTCTTTCTAAACATAGCATCCAGCGTGGCTTAGGTACTTATCATCTGGCAACACTAGATAAATTAGAAAAAAATTATATACACTTTACAACCTCAACTACTGATCTTCGGTTAAACCCGGAATATCAAGTTTTATTTCCAGATTTATGTTTTCCTAACTTACAGTAATGTCCTTAAAAAAACATTCATATATATTTATCAGATGCACTTTGAAATCACAGAGTATCGAATACTTTTATGAGTCGACTGACCAACAATATTCAATTTATCTTTAAAAATTTATTAAAAATAACTTAGATACAAAAAAGCTACGTTTTATATAGGATAAAAAATTATCTTACGCAAAGGAGCTTGATTATTTGTGAATTACCAAAATGATAATAACTCTAACATTCACAAACCTTAAAATAATTGGCATTACTGAATGGAGGGCGAAAATGTCTTTTGCAAATATGATTAAATACGGGCGCGTTCCCAATTTTAATCCTAATTTCCCGTTGATTTTATTTTGGAGCCAAAAAAGCGGTTGTACTTCCCTGGCGCATTGGTTTTTTTATCAAATTAATTTATTTAAACAAGCCATCAAATACGATCCTTTCATCCATAATTACGAAAATGATATATACAAAAACTCTTCATACTATTTTCTTGAATTAGCTAGAGCTTTATATTCAAAAGAAAAAGATTGCTATAAATTAGTAAGAAATCCATATACAAGGGCAGTAAGTTCATTCGTATCACTAATCGCTCCTCATAATATAGAAAATCCAGTATGGGAGCCTATTCGAAGGTTTTATTACGGTAATAATACTTGTAATAAACCAATTTCATTTAAAATTTTTCTTTATTATTTAAAAACACAAATGAACGATTTAGAACAAATAGATCCACATTACTTACAACAATATGTGCAAGGTGAGGAAGAATTTGTTACAAATTATATTTACCTTGAAAATTTCTCTACTGAAATTAAAAATCTCGAAAAAAACTATCAATTAAAAACCTCTCCTCTACACATATTGACTAAATCATGGCACCATCAAAAAGACAAAGCAATTTTTAAAGGTAACTATGCAGATGCTGATATTACCAATCCTCTATTTCCACGACTCCCAACATACGATAGTTTTTATGATGTGGAAGCTACCCAATTAGTTAAAGAAATTTTCAACAAGGATTTCAATACATACAAATACCCCTTAACTCCACTTTAAAAAATGGGCATTTTTCTAATCACAAATTCATAATTATTACAGAGAAACTTAAGCCACCTACTTAAGTTTCCTCATAATACTTCTGCAAATTGAAGTTGGGCACTATTCTAATAGTGCTCTTTTTCGATAAAATTCAAATTTTATACCATTTAATTTACTTTTATTGTATTTATTTGGATATTCGTGATATTATTTATTTATAAAGTCATTACGACTTTACCCTTATACAATGAGCCATGAGCCTTCACAACTCGTGGCTCTTTTCATTACAAACTCCATTTTTTAATAAAATTCAGATTTTAAAAGAATGCTAGTTGACCACCAGGTCTTTCTAACAATGAAACAAGTTCCTGCTTTGGCGTTTCTTTAACTTCTTCTAGTTCCTCTGCCAATTCCTCAAAATTAGCAAACCAATGTATCGGAAAACATCCACATAATTTTTCACGTTCTCGATCATGCCAGAAGAAACAATGTGTACCTTTAGGCTTTAGAATGTATTCCTTAAGTGGTTTATCTTTATAGCCTTTTGTTCGCCAAATCAATTGAGCTTTATAGAATTTACTTTCATCTAAATTCGGCATATTAATTTGCGGCTCTGATCTCCAAACCTCGTTTTCCACCAATTTAAATCTCTCTGCTGGATAACATCCAAAATGTGATTCCTTACGATCAAATTTGCTGACATAGTAATGATTAGGCTTAGCTGGGAATAAAAAATATTCTTCATTTATTTCCAGTAAAGCTGAATGATCCACATCTATGCACATACCTTTCATTGTTTAATACCCGTTATTCTGACGTTGATGATTTACTTCATTCTTCTTGTAATAACCTTGCTCAATCTCTTCAAATGTGAATCCTAATTTCTTACCTAATCCTAAGTAGGAATATAGCAATTCTTCGTACAACTCCCTATCTTGAGTTGCACGAAATTCCGAAACAGCTTCATATACATTGTTGAACTGACTGACTAACGAACTTGCAGAAAAAACATTTGCGTTGTGATTTAAAAATTCCGCACTATATCCATTAGGATTAAAGCCAATACCGTTGCCTAATGAGGCTATGAAATGTAAACCGTCAACATATTCCATCAGAATAACTTCTTTTTCACTTGGCCCTTTATTGCTCCAATGCTTAAAACATCTAGTTTCATTTGCAAGTTCTCCAATTTCAACTTGTAGAGCAAGGATCATATTGTAAAATAAATTTTTGCCTTCCAATCCATGTTCCTTAACAATTCTTGTATCCAATACCTTTTGCATTCCAAATATTTTAGTTAAATTCATTTCCATTCGCTCCCTCACTAATTTAATTAAGCTACTCTTTTTTTCGTATCTATTAAACAATTAAGCATGTATTCTAAACCGAACTGATCCAGTATTAATGTTGCTATTTCAATTTGATGTCTTCTTAGTTTATTTGATATATCTTCAAGGCAAAGTTGCTTCATCCACAAAGCCTTAAACCGTTCTATATCGTCCTCATTCCAAATGAAATTTACTTCTTCTAAAGCAATGTAGACGTAAGGCGGTGTTTCTTTTTTCTTTTTATTCCGAATACTTTTGTCGCCAATTTCTCCTAAACCCATTTTTCGTTTGGAGATTTTAAACTTATCCACTTGATCTAAAATAAGTGCCGCTACTTCTATTTGCTTTCTTTTGAATTTTTTAGAAATCTCTAAGAGTGTGTAGTTACTATTCCAAAGATCTCGGAATTGAAATACCTCTCTTTGATCTCATAAGAAATCTACTTCTTCTAAAGCAATTCGAACTTTAAAAGCCGACATTTCAAACACTCCTTTAAAAAGTTAATTACTTTATCATTTCATTGGAGGTAGTTTTAACATGACCAACTTTACCGTTAACCCAAATTACAACTTGTTCACCATAACCACTTGCCGGTGGGTCAAAAGAAAGGATTTTCCCATCCGTAACCACATATACTTTATTACTTGTAACATCCATCTCTTTTTTCATATGTTCCTCTCCCTTTTTCTCACTTCATGTACTCGACAACATCTGGCTTAAATCCACTTCCTAAGTAAATCCGTACCGGGATTATTTCTTTTTTATCTCTTGCGGCCTTACACAATTCTTCGGCTGCATCCCAATTAAAAAACTTATCTACAGCTCGCTGAAATCTCCAAATTGCCATTGTATAGTGTTCAAAGATGTCATAACGATCATCTTGTTTAGTTGTACGTGGTAATTCATCCGTGCATTTAGCGTTCTTGGGAACACGAACGCGTACATCTGCATATGTAACCCGACCAGGTCCCCTCTTTACATTTGCTTTCATTACATCGAACTCACAAATCGCTGGCTCTACATCAAAAATATTTAACTGCTTAAGCATGTTCCATCACATTCTTTTGAAGAAGGTCCAACAACTCACTTGCCCCTTCCTTACTCAAAACCATTCGGCCGCCTAACAATTCGATGTTGGATTGAGACACTTCCCCCGTTACAAAGCATGACTTTTCTTGTTTTTTCAAAAGGATGTTGTCTCCATAAACATGAAAGTCTAGTGCTGTCCCTTCAGCAATCCCCAAAGTTCTGCGTAACTCTACTGGAATTACTACACGACCTAACTCATCGACTTTTCTTACAATACCTGTATTTTTCATCTTTAACTCCCCCTTAGTATTTTTTTCAGACAACTTCATTGCTAAATTCATGTAAAATAAACATATATTTGGAAAGGAGGTAAAACTATGGCTTATGAATCTACCCAAGAACTAATTCTTCAAATCATTAATGAAAATAGGAATTTATTACATCCAGATTCTCAAAAACACTTGAATATGAACTTTTTATTATCAGATGGAAGACTCCAACATCTTTCATCTGACACCATGCTTAAAGTTGTAGATCAATTAATTGAATCAGGTAAAATTCGTTGTGTGGTAAAACGTAACCCTGCCGAAAATAACAAACTTTTAAAATTTAAAGTTACAAAAATTTATTAATTCTAACCCTTCGTAGTTGGCGCTGCGAGGGGTTAATCTTGCCATTTCTCTACAGATTCACCCAAATGGATCATCGCTTTTCCCATTGCATCAATGTAGTTGTTGATTGTTTTTTTTATCATTTCACAATCCTCATGTACCAACTTTTCATATTCTTCAAACGTATTTGCACATCCGTAGTTAAAAACTCTTAATTCATTAAAACAATCATTAATTGCTGGCATTGCCCTTGTATGAATGGTTTCCGTACTAAATTCTTCTCTGTTCAGATGAATCAAATTTACAACTCTTTTATTTTCTATTTTGACCTTCAATAAAGTATTGAATGCCGGTTTATTTAACTTTTCTAAACCAAGTTCTTCTCTTAAATCATTTAAGGATTTCTTACCTTTTAACAACTCCTCTTGAAACTGTTCAGCTTTCATAATCGTTGTATTTTTCATACCTTACTCCCCCTTAGTATTTTTATATTTGTTTAAAATCTCATCCAAACGTTTCCTATCATCCTCGAGATCCTCTTTTGGGGTTTGCTGCGGTTGTTGCACTGGTTCATGTTCTTCTTGCTGATGTAACCAATCTGGTACAGCTTCAGTTCGGTTAACATACCCTTTACCAGTACGCTTTTTACTTAGTTGTTGTCTTCGAAATGCTGCTTGTGCTGCTTCTACATCTTGAATTGTTTTAAAGCCTTGTTGATGCCAATCTTTTAAAATTCCTTTTGTATAAGACCAATTACGTTTATTGTTTTCTAAAGTAATTTTCATTGCTTCCACTACTAAAGATTGATTAAGTTCATCTATCCATTGATTAATTTCTTCTCCCATGAATGGAGAGATATGTCCGAAATTTTTCATATAAAAATCGATTGCGAGATTTTCTACTACTAAAGGTCCTTCTTTTTCTTCTTTTTCTTCTTTTTCTTCTTTTTCTTCTTTTTCTTCTTTTTCTTCTTTTTCTATTTCTTTTTCTTGTTCTTCTTCTTGTCCCCCAATCGTGCCACGGTTCGTTAACGTATCGTTATACGAGTCGTGAATAAACGTTTCAATTAGCTTCTTTATGGACTTTTGCTCTATATGTTTGCAGATTGGAATCAACAAAGATATATTTTTCACTTCTTTTAATTCTTTCTTAATTAAATCTTCAACTGGTTTTCCAGCTTTTTTTAGGTTGTATTTTCCCCAATTAAAAATGACTAATTCTCTGGTTTCATTATCGTATTTTATTATCTTGTGATAGTCTTCAAAACGTTGCATCAAAGCCTTTATAGTTTCATGTGAATAACCTGTTTCAAAAGCCATTTGTTTTTTTGTTATTTGATACACACCAATTTGTTTAGTTTGTGGATTAGTTAATAAATATAAGAAAAAGTACTTATCTTCTGGTGTGAAATCTTCTTGCACTTTCACATCATTCCAAAATGAAGTGTGCACTTGTCTAAATATGGCCATCTTTTTACCTCCTAGTACAAATTGCAATATATGCTTGTCCGCTTTTGATAATTCGTTGAATTCTATAATGCGGATAACAAACACTGAAATATTGCTGTATCATCTGTTTTAATTCATCTTTGCTTTTTGCTAAGTCCCAAAACTTATTAGGTAATAGCACTTGATATTCGATTAAATCCATGTACTATTTCCCTACTTTCCGTGGTATACTTAGAACAACTTATTTTTTAGAAAAGGACCCATTGCCGTGGGTCTTTTTATTTTGTTCTACGTCACTCCAAGCCCATTGTTTTATTGGTTTGTAAGTAATGTAAAGCAACCATGCACTACATGCGATAAACATTGCGAATATAACTAATGATGTTGTATCTTTCACTAAATCACCTCCTTTTGTGCCTCAAGCCAAGCTTCTAAATCCTTTTGCAGAAAAAGTAGTTTACGCCCTTCTCTTATCACTGGAAACCTAGGGTGATTTGCTAATTCATACATTCTGCAAACCGCAATGTTGAGATAAGCTGCGGCTTCTTTTACTCGCATAACCTTATTTGGTTGTGATTGTTGTTGTAAGTCAGCTATTGCTGATCTAATTTCCTCTCTTACAATTTCACGAATAGATTCTTTAATAAATTGTTCTAAACCCATTTTCTTTCACTCCTTTTAAATAAGTTTCTTACAATGAAACTTATTGTTTAAAATTTTTTTCTTGTTCCTTAAATAATATAGTTGTTTCCTTTCCCAATACTTTAGATATATTAACTGCTACATCATAGTAAACCCTTAAATTCCAATTGATTATTTTATAGCAGTATGACTTCGATATCCCTACCCTTTTAGCTAGTTCATGATATTTAAGTCCAGATTCTTCAAATGCTTTTTGAAGTTCTGTTTTAGGTGTATCGGTTTGCATCTGATCACTCCCTTCTGATGCTTACAAGTTCATTATATGTTTCATTGTATGAAACTTCAAGTGTTTTTTATAAAAAATTTCAGAATAGGAAACTTTTTTATTCTTTACGTTTCTTGTCAGGAAACTTTATAATAAACTTAATAGGATTTAGGATTATCGAAAAGTCTTAATAAGGGGAGTTTTTTTATGGATATGAAAGATAGAATAAAACAAATTCGTTTAGAACATAAAATGAACCAAGAACAATTTGGTAAAGAAGTAGATCTTACTAAGGGTACCGTTTCAAAATTCGAAAATGGAAAAGCCTTCCCGAGTCGTGAGACAATAGAAAAAATAGCGAAAAGATTTGCCGTTCCTGTGAACTACTTATATGGAGAAAATAACGAAGCAAACAAGGATGATAATAAATACGAGAAATTTAAAGAAATTATGGCATGGCTAGAACCTCTTCCAAAAGATAAAGAAGATATGGCATTAGACCAGATGTTAGCTATTGCCCAAGCTCTGAATAAACATCATAAGAAAATGGAAAAATAGCCTCTCGAATTAGGATAGGCTATTTTTTTTAATCTCTGCAATATATTCCTCTAATTTTTCAGGAGCCAATTCCTTTACTGTATCTAAGAATAGCATTACAATTTCTTCTTTTGTCACTACTAGTTCCCCCTTGCATCCTGTTATTTATACGTGGCCTTTCTAAAAGTGGAAAGTTTTTGTCGTTCCAGTCAAAATGTTTCCATTCCCTTTAAAGCAGAAATGACACTATCTATTAGATAGTGTCATTTCTTGTATTTATATAATTATCCGCCTCCGGGACCTGGATCAATCATGTATAGAATTGTTTTTTGTTCTTTAGCGCTTTGTACTTTATCTTTTTCTGTCACTTGAAAAGTTGTGATAGAAAAACAAGCTACAACTACAATAGATAACACTACTTTTACAAACTTATTTTTCAAGTGCTTCACCACCTTTTATGTATAGTTTAATTATAACATTTCAATGCTTCTTTTGGTAGAAACATATAGAAGAAATCACCTGATTTAGAAAAACTTTCAAGAGATAGTTCTAAGTATCTTTTCCCTTCTTTGCCTCCAACCGCGAGCCCCATATAATACAATTGAAAACTACTAAGATAACCGTTGTTACTTTTTAAGGTCTGTAAAATTCTAATTGCTTTTTCATTCTCACCTAACCTTACATATAAAAAGGCTCTCTCGGCTTCATCTAAATCATCAAAGTTAATAGTATGTAAATCTCTCTTATGGTATATCCTTAAAAACAAAAGTGTATTAAGTACTTTTTCTCTCCTTAATTCTAGTTTCTTATTAGGTGGATCACCAATAATTTTTAGTGACTTTTCCATGTACTCTTTAGCTTTCTGATAATCGGAGAAAACATAACTTTCTCCAATTTTACAATACGCTACCGCCTTAGTACTGACATAACAATTTGTCTCGTCGTTTATTATATCAAAACATTGTTGACGAGATTCTCTTAACTTA
Source organism: Bacillus cereus group sp. Bce041 (assembly GCF_052646455.1). Classification (NCBI taxonomy): domain Bacteria; kingdom Bacillati; phylum Bacillota; class Bacilli; order Caryophanales; family Bacillaceae; genus Bacillus; species Bacillus cereus group sp. Bce041. Next base: position 74,415 of record NZ_JBQXON010000004.1, on the reverse strand, counting down.
TTTTCATGAAGATTCACAAAAATCTCCATTTCTTTTATTCTTAACAAAAATGAATCTCTTAAAGAGCGACATTTAATTTTTATAATATCAGGTAATAATTGTTGAATATATTCATTCACCATCTTGTAATTACCCAAATCAAAAAAAGAATATATTGTGTTTAGAATCAACATTATTACAAGTTCATTATCAATATATTTTTGATTTTTTCTCATTTTATCAACTTTCTCAAAGAACACCTTAGGTGTAATCGTATTTTCACTTCTTTCTCGCAATGTTTGATATAAAGGAACCAAGTTTAAGTTTATTCGTACTGTTTTCGAAATACCTTTTTTCATTTCTTTTTCGGTCTCTGTTTGGTTGCTCTTAAATTTATTTATCTGTTGCATAATCATATCTTGAAGTTCATATTCTCCAAACATATCTAACACTTCTAATGCCAATTTTAAATTTTTGTGTGAAAGTGTTGGTATGCACTCTTTGATGCAGTTTCTTCTAAACTTAATATCTTTAGGCTTATATAACCTAAGTGCATCCACAAAGTGCATAAAATCAAATTTACCCTTTTTATTAAAATAACTATTTACAGTTGTGTGTGTTACTTTAAAACGCATAGCTAACTTCCTATTTGTATAACCGGATAATTTTAGACTTTCTTGCATATCGTTAAAATCCAATAAAACTTGCACAATCTTTGTCCTCCTTATGGACAAAAGACACGTCATCCCTAGTTTTTACATTTACAGAGAAACGTGTCATTATATCTAAGTTGTGTGTTATACTAATGTACGAAGACTTATGACAGTTGTTTTCCCTACTGTGGTTAGGGAGACGGTGTAGGGGTGTTGCAGCACCACTTACACAGTCATGGGTCTTTTTTATGTCCATTTTTTAGTTATTTTCATAATATCACAAAAATTAGGAATTTTATTTATTTGCTAATCTGAAAATTATTGAGAAAGTTTAATAATTAATATAACAAAGTATTCTCTTATATTGGATAACAATAATATCTCTTCCACTCATTAAACTTAATATATAATGGTTAGCTAGTATTTTAACAACCCCATCACATGTACTATTGCAGCTATTTATCAAACGTTTTTAATTTTATTTCCATGAATACAGCAAAAAAAGAGGCCCTATGGCTTTTTTTTATTCCTTAATAACAATCTAAATATGGTAAAATATACCCATCGCTGATATGTCCAAACATGTAATTTTTATAGCAGCAAAATTACAACCAGACTTATACAACATGATTCAAAACAAATGAAGGAGTGTTTTAAGTGAAAGGACATATTCGAAAAAGAGGAAATAAATACTGTATCGTTATTGATATCGGTCCTGATCCAGAGACAGGAAAAAGAAGACAAAAGTGGTTTTCTGGGTATAAGACAAAAAAAGAAGCACAGGCTGATGTGGCAAAGAAAATTACAGAGTTGAATGAAGGAACTTTTATAGAGCCATCTAAAGTTACACTAAAAGATTACCTAAATCATTGGCTAGAAATTAAAAGTATGAGCATAGAAAAGAGTACCTTTGCTGGCTATAAGGCATTTATCAACCAACATGTTATACCTAGTATAGGAATGATTGCGCTCCATAAATTAAATGTTATACACATTCAAAAATGTTATAAGACTGCGATAGATAAAGGGATTGCAAACAATTCTATTCTGCTTATGCATAGAATTTTAAAGAGCGCTTTAAACCTAGCCGTAAAACAAAATATTATTTCTCGAAATCCAGCAGATTTTGCTGAGATACCTAAAAAAGAAAAAACCCCTATCCAGACTTGGACAGAGGAAGAAGTAAAAAAGTTTTTAGCTCATTCACAAGAATCACGATATCACATTGGGTATCTACTTGCAATAACTACAGGTATGCGTCTGGGAGAAGTTCTAGGGTTACGATGGCAGGATATTGATTTTGAAAAACATACTGTTACAATAAATCAAACATCCGGTCATGACAATAAAATCAAAAAAACTGCAAAAACAAATTCATCAAAACGTACAATTCCTGTACCTAATGAAACAATAGCAGCCTTAAAAAAACATAAAAATTTAATCAATAAAGAGAAATTAAGGCTTGGCTCTTCTTATCTAGATCAAGATTTAATAAATTGTAATGAGTTTGGAAGAATAATAAAAAGAGCACATTTCAGAAAATGTTTCATTAGGATGACACACAAAGTAGGTATAAAAGAAATTAAATTCCATGATTTAAGACATACACACGCAACTCTGCTATTGAAACAAGGAGTTAACCCTAAAATCATCAGTGAGCGATTAGGTCATACAGATATTTCAATGACATTAAGTGTCTATTCTCATGTTTTACCGAATATGCAGGAAGAAGCAGTTAAAAACTTCGGTAAAAGTATCTTTGGATAACCTATGTTTGCAAAATGTTTGCATTTTATCAAAAAAAGTCAAACAAACGTTGTCATATCAAGGTTTGTTTGACCTATCATCTTATATTCTTGATAAAATCTCCGAATCCCTATTGAAATATTTAATAATGGAGCGTTCTCACCACCGCGGGTTATGCATTCGAATCGATATACATAGGAGAAAAAATCTTGTGTTTTTTCATCTTTTATCGGCCCTGACATCGCCTCACAAATATTTTGTGATCTAAGAGGGGAAAAATAGATTTCTTCTTCATTTGTATTTTTTAAATATATAGGACGCTCACAAAAAATATGTGAGATTAAAGCGGGCACCCACTTAGAATACGTTTCATTATCATGTAGTACTGGCAAATTAGAAATCAAATCGGATTGCCATTCATATTTTGGTGGTTCTACTAATCTATTTGGTTTCCAATCATGAATAATCTCATACCAACTTTGAAAAATATAATCGAGCTGCTCTTGTCTAATAGGTTCTTTCGATACAATCCATGGTGTATTTTCATTTAATACGTATGGGTTATGCTGAATAAACAATATATCCGAAAACATATCATACAATCTTTCATTCAAACGTTTCAACTTACTCGTTAATAAAAATGTCTTATAATGTATCTCTACGATGTCCAGCCATTCAATAGGAAAGTATATAAATGATACCTTTTCATTTAAAAGGGGTTCTACTATATTTTCAAATGTTAGCAGCCTTAATTTTTTCATAAAATGATTCCTTCCTTTCTTCAGTTGTCTTGATTATCAAAAAGCTAGAACAATAGTTACTTAATCTAATCCATTTAAATCAAGTATTTAAAAGAAAAGTAAAAACTATTTATCTGAATAAAACATTATCAAATCGACTCTTTTAACAATTAAAAGTAATTATCATATACAGCACCTCTTATATTTATATTTTAATACATTTAAATTATACAATTTATATAATGTATTGTACTTATCATTTACAAAAAATTTACAAAAAACTAAAAAAGAACACCTTAAATCGGCGCTCTCTTTACAAATATTAAGCGTTATGTAATTGAACATATAGATAACAGTAATCCTCCAAATGAAATTGTTCCTAGTAAACCTACTACAAATCCTGTTAAACAAATACAATCAGCAAGACAAATAGAAGACTGCGATAATGGAACGAATGACCTACTTGTACCCGAACCATATTGTTTTATCTTCTCATAATTCATATCTAACATTAAATGTAGACATGTTACACCCTCCTCAATAGTATGTACAGATTCTTTTTCTAATTGCTCCAATAATTTACTATCAAAAGCAACTGCTAGAGGATACTGCTTATCCGATTTCATATTTTGATAAATTAGTTGCAAACGAGATAATATATTATTTTTCTTCTTTTCAGATGTTACTGTACATTTCATTTTATTAAATTCATTTAATAACAGTGTCAATTCATCTCTTTTTCCGTATAAATCTTTAGCTATTTTTCTCTTTAGTTTATACGAATGGATAATAGATTTTAGTTCAATCATATTCATACACTTCCTAATTACATAGTATTTACCCGATTATTTTATAGATAAACAGTACTTTTTAATCTTATTTAAATTACACTCAAGCATCTTCATTTACTATCGATTAACATTACATTAACCTTACAAAGTTGTAATAAATTCGTTAGCTAGAAGGAAGCAATGCCCAAACTAGACAGATATTTAATGACAAAACCATAAGAAAAAAACAATGATTAGATTTTAAATCTAGTCATTGCTTTATCCATCACATCTTGATTACATCTATATATCTTATTGTTACTCTTTCACTTGAATGATTGAATATATCCATTAATAATGGCTATATTCTTTGTCGGCACGTACATATAACTAATGTTTTTTTATTGATAAAGTGAAACTTTAATCAGCTCTCACCAATCGGGCTTTTATGGGCAGTCCGCCACCTAACTTCTCTTTGCTCTCGCTGAATTTTTGGGGGATGTTACTGCCCGCAACTAGCAAGATAGATGTTATCAATATTCATACGTTACAATAGTACCGGTAGTATCAGTAAAACCATCAAAACAGTTAGAGCAACCACCACAGCCGCCACAACCGCCACAGCCTCCGCAACCAAAACAACCGAAGCAACCAATACAACGGAAGCCACCACAACGGAAGCCGCCACAACGACCTCCACCTCAACCGCCACAACGACCACAACCGCCACAGCGACGAGCAGCATCTTCAATATAGTAATATGGATATTTGTTTTGCTGGTCCCAATAGACAATATTTCCAGACCGGTAATCATTAAGGCTTAACGCTTGTAGTTCTTGTTGAAACTGATTCATTTTCATAACCTCCGTTTATAAAATACAACCTCATCGATACTTCCCTATATTCCTGTTCGTTACATCTAAGTAGAAATAGCGCTATAAACTAAGTTCAATACGTGCACCAACAAAGTATGACTTATCACTAGATGATGCACCTTGTTCATATACCTATTTTTACTATGGGCTCATTTTTATAAAGTGAAACTTTAATCAGTGGGGTTTTGTTCATCCCCTACCTAACTTCTTTGCTTCCGCTGAATTTTGAGGTGGGGGGCTTACTGCCCGGCAAATAGCGGGATAAATAAAAATTAAAAAATATGAATTCTAGCGTCATATCTTCATACTTACTAAGTTCAATTAATTTCTCAATAATTATGATGCCATGTCCTATATATTTCCGTCTGCTGCTTAGATTTTTCTGTACTGTAAATGGCTTTCGCTATAACACCTCCAAGTGACCGGTTTCTATGACGGATATGAAATTCCAACAAAAAAAGCCCTAATTAGGGCTTTTCATTCTATTTCTCCAGCAAAACTCTCTATGAAATTGCTAATTGAAAAAAGACACACTTAGATTGATGCGTCTTTTTGTGATGCCTCTTTTGTGAAATCATATAAAGCAATTGCGCCTAAAAGAACAAGTATACCTTGAGGAACATCTAGCAAAATAGTTTTCCAAATTTCTGGAATTACCCATTTGATATCTGCTGCTGTTTCAAGATATGTTTGAAAATAGCTGATTGTAAAATTAATGATTCCTAAAAATACAAACAACGATAAACCAAATCGAATTAATTTCTTATTTGTAAACATATAACACCTCTCAAAATTCATTGGATATTCCTGCTTTTGCTTCTTTATATTTTCATATCTTTATATCTAATTTTAACACATAAAGAACTCAAAAAAATACGATATGCATATTTGCATATCGTATTAACAACACTCCATGATAATATAGAAATTCCTGCAAAGAAAAAACAACTCCGTTACAGCTAACAGCTCGGGTTTCTTTTCTTATTTAACTTCATACCACCAACATTTACGTTCTTTGATTGTAAAATAAATGTGACAGAAGTTTATCCAGTTAATGCGTAGACAAGTAAATGAGCTAAATTATCGATATTCTATTTCGCCATTCCCGTAGCACTAATGACTTTACGCAAATTTGACAAGAAAAAATATATAGATAGGTATGATCCATACCTATCTATAACATTACTTCTATTCTTTATCCAATTACGTCTTTTACGTCTGTATCCACTGGCCACTTTTCTAATGTATAAGCCATTTCCCAAAATGAATATTCATATTGACTGCTAATAATAAAATGCTGTTTCATACGTTTGCGATCTGCCTCTGTTACTTTTTCAGCGATAGTATCTAAACGTGTAATTTGTTCTTCAACTAGCGTACGGAACCAATCAGATCCATAAGCAGAAATCCATTCGTTATAAATTGGCTCTTCCGGCTGGCACTCTTTTAAGCGTTCGCCAATTTCATAATACAACCAATAGCAAGGTAAAATTGCTGCAATGGTATCTCCTAAATGCCCTTCATACGCAGCACGATACATATGTGAAGTATACGCATATGCAGTTGGCGCAGGAATAAAATTATCTTTTTCTTCTTTCGTTATCCCTAGTTTTTTAGCAAAATTCTCATGTAAAGATAACTCGGCCTCATATGTATTTTGAGCATGATGTGCCATACGAGCTGTCGTCTCTAATTCAAGAGCTTTTGCAGCTCCTAAAGTTTGTACTCTAGCAAAATGACTCAAATAATATGAATCTTGAAGCACATAATAGCGAAAACTAGCTAAATCTAATGTTCCTTCACCAAGTTTTTTTACAAAAGGATGGTTAAAACTCGCTTCCCAAATTGAATCTACTTCTTTACGTAATGATTGTGAAAAAGTCATTTAAATCCCTCCAATAATGTATAAAATATAAGTATTTATCCACAATTATTAAAGCTGTAAAATAAAAAAACTTTCTTTACAGGCGTAAAGAAAGTGAAATTGACAGTATTTATTTACTCATTAAATAGCAACGTCTTTCCCACTTCCCTACGCTGGCATTAACCAGATCAGGTACTAAGAGTCTCAAAATCACATTTGATCTCAGCCTATAAAAGGCCCCCCTAGTGGATAAATATTTTGTTTTTATAATGTATTCATCATAGCATACTTCGTGAAACTGTCAAAAAAATTCGTTATATAATTCCCTTAAAACCCTTCTTCTTTTCTAACTTTTAATGATGTTTCAATAATCATATCTAATAGTTTGCTATAACTAATCCCCGCTGCTTCTGCACTTTTTGGCAATAAACTTGATTGTGTCATCCCTGGTAATGTATTAATTTCCATTACATATGGAATTCCGTCCTTCACCATCATATCAACTCTTGCATAAACACTACATTTTAATGCTTTATAACAAGCAAGTGACCCTTTATTTACACGTTCCTTAATTTCTGCTGGAAGTTCGATAACTTCCTCAACTGTACTAGTATCATCATATTTTGCATTGTAGTCAAAGAACTCGGCTGCATGTCGAATTGAAACTATAGGTAACTGTTTTCCATCCAGAATTGAACATGTAATTTCATCACCTTTTATATACTTTTCAATTACTACTTCAGAATCCCATTCGAATACAGTTTCTAGCATTGAGATCAATTCATTTTTATTATAAACGATTTTCACTCCGACACTCGATCCGCCAGAGTTTGGTTTTACTACTAATGGAAATCCTAACTTATCTAACTCATCAAGATTTAGATCCTCCATTTTTGTAAGTTCAATCCAATCTGGTGTTTCTACACCTTCATAACGTAAAATCTTTTTCGAAATATTTTTATCCATACATATACTGCTAGATAACATATTACTTCCGCTATAAGGAATCCCTAAACTCTCCAGTGTTCCTTGAACTGTCCCATCTTCTCCGTATTTTCCGTGTAATGCGAGCAACGCAAAGTCAATGTCTTTCGCTTTTTCAACTAAATCTATTTTTTCATTTAATGTAATTGGAACTATTTCATACTTATTTTTATCTAAATGAGCAATCATTTCATTCCCCGTCATAATTGAAACTTGTTTTTCAGACGATACCCCGCCCATAATAACACCGATTTTCATTTTCTCAACTCCAAATTTCATTTTTTAATGTATCACCAATTATTTTAATTCCCCGAACTATTTCTTCTTCTTTCAAGCGCGAAAAACCTAATCGGAAAGTGTTCGCTCCTTCTCCATCAGAGTAAAAAACATCTCCAGGTGAAAACGTAACGCCTTTCTCATAACACTTTTGTAAAAGTGTGCGGGCATTCATATGCTCTTCTAGCTCTATAAATAAATGCAGCCCACCATCTCCAGTCATTCTTTTAAAAGGAATGTACTGGTTACATGCCCCGACAGCTAACTCATATTTTTTCTTATAAACAGATCTTGCCTTTTTTAAATATTTTTCAAAATATCCCTCATGTAAATATTGAAACAGAACAGCTTGATCTAGCGTAGATGTGTGAATCGTTCTTGCTCTTTTTACGCTTTCTAAATAATGAATCAGCTCTTTATCTGCAATAATCCAGCCTACACGTAAACCAGGGAAAAGTACCTTTGAAAAGCTACTAATATAAATCACATTATTGCCAGCTCCCGCAAAAGTTAATAATGGAGCTAAATGTGAACCTGAATAACGTAATTCTTCATTAAATCCGTCCTCTATAATAGGAACGTTGTATTTTGAAAATAACCTCATCAATTCCGTTCTTTTCTCTGAACTCGTAACAATACCGGTTGGATTATGATAAGAAGGAATTAAATAAGCAAAATCAAAATCTTTTTCACGCAAACTTTTTTCAACTTCATTCGTATCAATACCATCCTCATGCATATCAATCCCATGAACTTCAAGTCCATGTAAACGGAAAAGCTTAAGTGCAGCATGGTGAGTTGGATTCTCACAAATGACACGACCGGATTTTTTTGATAAAGAAGAGAGTACAATATCCAATCCTTCTGTAAATCCATTTGTAATTAGAATATCTTTATTCGAAATGTCTACACCTTTCATTTCCATGTAATGAAGTAAATAATTCATTAACGGTCTATATCCCTTTGCATATCCGTAGTTCAATACGATGTCCCCTTCAATGGACATACGAGTAAGAAAAGCTCTTTTGAAATTTTCAACATCAAATAGCTTCTCATCCGGGGCTATACTATTAAAAACAATCATTCCCTTTTCCCAACGAACACCATGTTTCATTAAATCTAATTCGTCCGCTAATGCGGTCACTGTATTAAGTTTATTTTTCCAATCTATTTCAACAGACGAAGTGTTAGATATATCCACCTTCGCAACAAAGTTCCCTTTTCCTTTAACTGCATAAATGAGTCCTTCTTGCTCTAAATCTGCATAAGCAGCGAGTACAGTGTTTCTACTCACACTTAGTAATTCACTTAGTTCCCTTGTTGATGGGATTTTTTGATCCCCGAGCAAATGCCCTTTCATAATCATTTTCTTCAAATAATCTTTCAATTGAATATAAACGGGACGTTCTTTAACAACTTTAAAATCCTTAAACAATTTCTTACCCCCTGCAATCATTTTTGCATATTTATTTCATTCTCAAAAGGTCCACGGCATATGTATTTTTTATAAAGGGCGGTACGGTCTTACAAATCTTTTCGATATAAGTTTATTACATCTTTTAAAGCTGCAGCTGCAGCGCCTCTTGGATTAGAAGCTCCACCAATTGTAGTAATTTGTCCCATCGTATCTGTAAAGAACGTAATTCCTTTTTCGGTTCCATTTACTTTTGCTAATGGATGATCTTTTTCTATTTGGCACGGTTCAACATTTAAATTCACATTGCCTCCCTCATCCTTATATGTTGATGCTATTAATTTAATAATTTTATGTTGTTCCTTAGCATTTCGAATTTGCTGTTTTGTAACGTGCTCGATTCCTTTTATATGTATATCAGTAAGTGTTTTCTCTGTTTCCATTAAGCTGTTTGTCAAAAGTAACAATTTACACGCACTATCTGAACCACTTATATCTAATATAGGGTTTGTCTCAGCAATTCCTTTATTTTGTGCTTCTTTCAGTGCTTCTTCAAATGTCATATCTTCCTCATACATTTTCGTAAGAATATAATTAGTTGTTCCATTTAATATTCCTTCTATTTTTTCAATACTGCAACCGGCTAAACTAAATTGTCCGATATCTAGTGTCGGTAGTGCAGCGGCTGTTGCACCGCTATATCGAATTCGTATATTTGCGCCTTTTGCTGCTTCATTTATTTCTCTCCAATTTGTAACGAGCGCACCTTTAGAAATTGCTACTATATCCATCTGTTTCTCAATCGCTTGTTTCATATATTGTTTCCCTGGATTTCCATCTTTAAGATTTGTAACCGTTGATTCTACCAATACAGTACCACTTATGCTAGTTGTTGCACGTTCCTTCGGATGATACTCTAAATATTTTTCAATTGCAGCGGTACCGCCACCATACATCAATAAATGATGAAGAGATAAGCCTTCTTCATTATGTATTGCGATATTTCTCCCTAATACGCCGCTTACAACTAATTGAATCCCATATGTTTCATATATATATGAATATTTTTCATTTAATAATTTTATAAACTCTCTACCTACTGTTCCGTATCCTGATAATACAACTTGAATTTTCATAATATCCCCCCATATTTTTCTACCAAATCCCTCTTTCAATATAATATAAAGCGCTCTCGAATTCCATCGAGAGCGCTTTATTATTACCTATTTCGGTAAACGTGATAGCTTTTCAGCAATTGTTCTATAAAACTCTTGAATGCTAGAAAAACCTAACGAGTCTGAAACACTTAACCCTACCATGTCGAGATGGTCCCAATTCGCTTTCGTTTCAATATGATTCCATTTTCCAATCTGTAATGACTCATTATTATTTACAGTAACATTAGAAGATGGTGCAATCATAGAATTTGTATTTACTACACCATCATTTTGCCACCAAGAAGTATCAACTAGCGGACGGTTTTCTTCATATCTCGCATAAGAACCTAAGAAAAATGCATTTCCCATTAACACTTTATTCATCGTTATATGAGGCAAATGTAAACCTGTTATAGGTGCTGCTTGTGATGCATGTCCACTATAGGATAAATAATACACATCTGGTTGCGTCTTTACCCAATTATTTAACTCCTTTGCACCATCTGTACTTAAATCCCATTGACTTATATCTTTTGTATTTTTCCAAAGTGAACTATTTAGAATACGATTACTATATTGGAAAAAGGACTCTCCAGCATTCTTCTTTATACCCCATTGATCCAATTTAAAATCATATAATGATAAATTATTGTTTCCCCCAAAGCTTGCAGCTGTAATGAGTAAATCTTTAACGAACGGCAGTAGAAGACTACCATCCGCAAGTGTTGTACCGTTGTGAGGGGTTGCTAATGTTGTAACACTATGAACATATGATTTTCCGCCTTCAAATAGTGGTGATATTTTGGTGTCTGGTTGATTTTTCACATAATTCTTTTCTTCAAAACTACCTTCTTTTAATAGCTGTACTAATGTTCTAATCGTTTGTCCACCCATGCTATGTCCAACTAAATGAACTTTATTTGTTTCACTCCAATTCGGCGCAAAACCACTATAAGTTCTGCCAAAACGATTATGTCCATGTTTCTCAGCATGTACTGCACCATAGTCTACTGTCCCACCGCTAATTTGTGCATACAATTCACATGCACGATCCCAGTTACTAGAAACAGGTCCAACAGCTGCGGTATGTACCGTATAACCATTTCGTTTCAAATCTTCCTGTATATCATGAACACCACCCCAATATTTTACGCCAAGCATTTCTTCTCTACCCCATCCAGCAAATCCATTCACCAATATGATAGGATAATTATTTTGTTGCCTCTCTTCAGCGTATGATATTTTCGCTGCGAATGAACATACGGTCACTAATGCAAAAAAACATATTTTTAAAAATAACTTCCCCATACTTTCTCCCCCCTAATAAAACGTTTACACTTTTCTTTTTAACGAATTAACAGAATAATTTAACAACTTAAACATAATGTAAAGTATTTTATATACTTTGTATATATAGAAAACATATACAAATGTTGATAAATATTAATTCAAGTAAATATTTACTTTTTACAATATAACTTGTAAATCTATTTATTTAGATTTATAATTAGATATAGTTTCCTCATGTTAAAAAGATTTAAAAACCATAAGAAAACTAATCTCATTGCTTGAAAAGGAGGAAAAATCATGCAAATCGGATCAAATATTCATACATTGTCTCAACCTACTAAAATAACTCCATCTAATCTTGAGCATAATACTATCTCTTCTACTAAACTTGAAAGTAAGAAAATAAATGATCCTATCAAGTTTGATATTCGTTTATCTGAAAAAGAAATGCAACAGCCTGAGCATAAATTTAATGAATTAGATTTATGGAAGATGTTAAAGGATAAAGGTGTTCCCTTATGGATCATCCTTGAAATGCTACAAAAGGCTCGTAAAGAAAAAGAAGCACAAAATAATTCAGTTCAAAATTCAAATGCGATTGAAGAAACGAGTGAGACTCGATTAAATGAAGTAATGTAAGTTATTTAAACGGTATTAAAAAGAGCTCGAGGTTGATAAAGTATCCATCAACCTCGAGCTCTTTTTTAAGATTTTTCTCCAATCGTTACAAACTGAATTGATACCTCATCTCTATAACCTTCAATTAACTTTCTTACTTTTACTTTTTCATTAATCAACGTATTATCTGTCGATATTTTAGGGTTTTCATCACCTAATGACTTTTTCAAGTGTAGAAGTTGCATATTCGTTTCATTTGCTTTTATTTCTTTATACACACTATTTTTCGCCACAACGATATACCATAGTGCTCCATAGTCACGTTTATTGCCAAGCCAAGCATCACTACCATATGTAACAGGTATCTTGTTTCCTTCTATTTCAATACTTTTTATATTCTTTTCTTCTTCATTTATAAATAATAGGGAACTTTCTTTTGGAAAATTCGGCAACGCATCTAACGTTTTAGAAAGGGATGCTTGATCACGTTTACGAAAAAGCTTTGCATTCATCATCGCTTGTGCAGTAGATTCATTTATTATCAGAACCCTTTTTTGGTCAAATCTACCTGTTTTCACTGCAAAAGCTTCCTGTTCTTTCGTGTTTTCCTTATAACGATTCATAATTGCTCCAGTATGATTCTCATCTCCAATGATTAATACACCGTTAGCTGGAAATCTGTTTTCGTTTTTAGAGCATGCACTTACACTTAATAACAATAATATACTTAATATGAAAATAGATAATTGTTTTTTCATCACAGTTCCTTCCATAACTTCAAATTGTTTTTTACATGCTTTTCTGCAATCTTACTTGCTGATTTTCTCTATTGTTCCATTGTCTTATGAAGCTTTTGTAAATAACGCCAACGAGTTATAAAGAAATATAAAACTTGTATACACATAAATGAAATTAAAATGACGATAGAGCTATTTAGAATAGAAAAATCGACTAATTGTTGTAATGCCATATAAGCGACTACAGTATGTATTACTGCAACGACAATTGGTAAGAAAAACATTAATAATAACTGTCTCGTTACAACTTTCTTTAGCTCCCGTTTACTTAACCCCATTTTCGAAATCATTTTATACTGCTGTTGATCACGATTCAAATCAGTATATAATCGGAAATAAATAAAACTAGCAGCAAATGTGAAGAAAACGATTCCGACTAAAACACTAGCCATAAGTAATAACCCATTCGTTTGTTTTGCACTTAACAACTCTATTGTTAGTGCTCTAAATTCAAAATGTATATCTCTAGGTTCTTGATCAAATATATTATTTAATTGGTTTGAAACCTCTTTCGTTTTTATCCAATCATCTACAACAAATCCGTAAGTACGATATTGAATAATATCTTCATTATCTGGACCACTATTAAGTGGAATTCCATCATATACATGATCTTGAATAGCAATATATATCCCTTTCGTATCATGTGGCAAAACTAAATTATCGACAGTTTTTTTCACATGAAATGTCTTTGTCCAATCGCCTTGAATGACTTCAATATTCTTCTTATAATCACCATTTTTAAATTCTTGTTTTTGTGATACCATTCCAGGAATTAATAACATTTCATCTTCTTTTTCAATCGTTTCTTGTTGATACCCTAGCGCTCTCGCAAGTTCGTTATATTCACTTAATTTCATTACATATACATTACTTTCTGTATATATATATGAAGATGAAGCCATTCGATACGGAATATTAGCATCAGCCAGATGGTTTTTTATAATAGAGAGATGTTTATCCGCTATTTTGTTGTTTTCAGGAGCCATGTATAGTAATGTATACGGATTCGTCATCCTTACTAAATCTTTATTTCCAAGAGCAGCTGTCGTGCCAATTGCTGTAAAAGCAACTGCTGATATAATAGATACTATAAAAAACATTGTTGCATTATCTTTCATACGATAAATTAATTCTGAAAATGTTAGTATATTTGTTCTCTTTAAAAAGAAAGTTTCTCTCCTTTTAGCAAGATGCAATATATAAACGCTACACTGTGTATATAAAAAGTACGTTCCAATAATCACCAGGAATACTCCTATTCCTAGCACAATAAAACTATGATTTGGGATAAAGCGAAATACTAAAATATAGCCATACCCTATACTAAATAAAGAAAAAACTGATAATAAAATTGACGATTTTGGTTCAGGTTTTGGCTTTTCTCCTGCTTGAATCAGTTCCACAAGCTCTGTAACTTTTATCATTTTAAATGTTACTAGCGAAACAATTAAAAATAAGAACAGAAATGTAATGATTGTTAATAATACAGCCTGTACTGGTATATAAAAAGGCAAGCCGTTACTAATCATTAATACACTTGCGCTTATTAATAAAACTAGTTTAGAAAATATGAGTCCAATAAGAATACCTATACATATTGAACCAAAACCAATTAACATATTTTCAATTAACAATAACTTTTTAAGCTGTCTCATTGACATACCTTGCATCATTAAAATGCCAAATTCTTTCTTACGCATTTTTAAAAATGAACTAACTGAATATAAAATGAAGAAAAATGAAAATACAAATATCAACCCTTGTGAAACTTTAAATCCTAATGTACCAAATGCACTGATTGTTGTACTTGTCGATTTCAACTCCCCTTGTAGATCAGGATGAAATAATAAAAGTGCATACGTAAAGAAAATCATAATTGAAAATGCACTACTTAAAAAATGACCTGCATATGTACGCTTATTACGAAAAATATTATTAAATGCGAACTGACGAAAAGTCATGCCTTTTCCCTCCTAACAAAGAAAGAACATCCATAATCTTTTGATAAAAGGCTTGTCTGCTTTCACCACAATAAATTTCGTTATATAGTTGACCATCTTTAATAAAGATTACTCGGCTGCAAAAACTCGCTGCATACGGATCATGAGTAACTAACATCATCGTAGCTTTTTCTTCTTTATTTAGAGTATCAAGCATCTCCATTACATCATTTGAAGATTTAGAGTCTAAATTCCCTGTAGGTTCATCTGCAAGTAATAATTGCGGCTTATGAACGATCGCACGAGCGATTGCTGTTCTTTGAGCTTGTCCCCCTGATATTTCAAACGTTCTTTTATTCAAGATATCTGTAATATTTAACTTCTCTGCAATCTCTTCCAATCGCTTGTTCATTTCTTGCACGGAAATACCATCTAAAGTCATCGGCAATACGATGTTTTCTTTTACAGTAAGTGTGCTAAGAAGATTAAATGATTGAAAAACAAATCCTAATTGTTTTCTGCGGAATAACGCTAAATCTTCTGATGATAATTGGAAAGGATTTGTACCATTTATTAAAATTTCTCCCGATGATGGAGAATCAATAGTAGCTACCATATTTAATAACGTTGTTTTTCCACTACCAGATGGACCCATAATTCCCACAAATTCACCTTCTTGAATTGATAAATCAATATCTACTAATGCTTTATAAGGTACTTTCCCTTTATATACTTTACTAATACTTTTTGCATGTAAAATTTCCATGTATATTCTCCCTTCATTTGCACGTCTCATAACAGAGTGTAAATGAATTGTCTTACAGCTCATATTGATTCGTCTTTCATTTATCTTACACGCTTGTAAGATTTCTGAAAAAAACTGATAATAAAACCATTTTCAAACTAAAATTAACGCATAACTATCTTATAATAATTGTATAGTAGTAGGAAATATAATGTATAATAAATCTTTATTATATAAATGAGTAAAAGACCGATTGCTATCGGTCTTTTACTACCCAACGTTATATTTTTATCCACTCAGATTTTCTCAATATATAATGATTATATATTTGATTTTCTATCCTCTGTTGGCTCTTATAAATAAACCCGCATTTTTCAATAACTTTATTTGATGCTACATTGTTAATTAAAGCAATTGCGTTAAGGACATTTAAATTTGTTTCTTTAAACAAAAAGTCAATTAAACCTTTAGTCGCTTTTGTAGCATAGCCATGATTTTGATGTTCATTTGAGATAGCATACATTATCTCTCTGTTTGGTGAAGGGAGTTCTTCTTTCATACCTGTGCAGCACCATCCAATAAATTCATTTGTGGTTTTCTTAAATATTCCTAGTCTTAATATGTGATCATCTATGTTAGTCGTAGTTCTCACTGCATGAAGAAACGCTTTATTTTCTGGTATTTCATAATTTACAACCCAATTAACCCTTTGTTCTTTCGTCGATTTCCAGTCCGGTAAAAACTTTTCTATTTCCGGTTGATTGGATATGTTATAAATACTCTCTGCATCTTTAGTGGAAAACTCTTGTAAGTAAATTTCACCACAATCTAGCCTAAATAACTTAGCGGAATTTTCTATTTCCATGACCATCCCCCATTGCCATCAACCTAAGCTTTTGAGATACCCCCATACCGAAATTTTCACCTTTTTACAGTTATTTATGAGAATTCAGCTCATTTTTTCGTTTTCGGGAACAATCAATTTCTTAAGTTGATAGGTATGTGATAATGCATCCATTTGAACAAATTTTCCTTTTCCATACCGATCACACACCTTTTGTAGAGTAATAGTATCAGCATATCCCAGTTTAAGAAGCTGATTACGAAATATTTAGAATTTTTTCGCGAGAATCCTCCGAAATGTAATACGGACTTTAAATATTTTCATTTATAATTCTCTATTTGTCTATACTTTTCATACCGCTGTTGTATAAGCTCTTCCGAGGATAATAGTATCAATTTTTTCAGAGATGATTCGATTACAGATTCAATCACTTTTGCCTGTGATTTTATATCATTTTGTGCTCCACCTTTAATTTCAGGAATGATTTCATCAATAATTCCTAAATGTTTTAAATCTTTTGCTGAAATTTTCATATGTTCAGCAGCTTCTGGAGCATACTTAGCGTCCTTCCATAGGATAGATGCTGCTCCTTCTGGCGAAATTACCGAGTACCATGAATACTCTAACATATGGATATGGTTACCGACACTAATGCCAAGAGCTCCACCACTTGATGCCTCTCCAATTACAATACAAACAATTGGCACTTTAAGTGTAGCCATTTCAAATAGATTTCGAGCTATCGCTTCAGAAATTCCACGTTCTTCAGACCCTTTCCCTGGATAGGCGCCTATTGTATCAATAAATGTAATAATAGGGCGATTAAATTTATCAGCTTGTTTCATAAGTCTTAGCGCTTTTCTATAACCTTCTGGATGTGCCATTCCAAAATTTCTTTCTATATTTTCCTTTGTATTTCTACCTCTTTGATGACCAATAACCGTAACGGGCATCCCTTTAAATTTTGCAATACCACCTATCATTGCTTTATCATCACCATATAATCGATCACCATGAAGTTCGAGAAAGTTTGTAAACAATAAAGGTATATAGTCCAATGTCGTGGGCCGGTTACGTAGCCTTGCAATTTGAACTCGTTGAAAAGGTGTAATATTAGAATGAATTTTATCTTGCATTTTATTTAAACGTTTTTCTAATACATGAATTTCTGGCGATAAATCTACATTATTTTCTTTCATAATTTTCTTTAATTCATCAAATTTCTCTTTTAATTCAATAATAGGACGTTCAAAATCCAAACTCATTTTACCCTCCAAATGTTATGATTTACCTCACTCTAATCAAAAGACTTAGAAATAGAATCAATAAATAATTCAAAACCATCCACAACTATTTTTTGTTCTGATTCTGATAAATTATTGAGAATACTTTGATAAAATGTAATGGATTGCTCTCTTAAGCAATTAACAGTTATGTGACCTTTTTCTGTGAGGTGCAGAAAAAGTTCTCTTCTATTTTTTTCATTTACTTCACGATAAATAAGCCCCTTTTTTACTAACTTATCTACCAATCTACTTACAGTTGAAGTCTCTAATCTAAGTTTATTGGATAGTTGCCAAACAGTTAATTTTTCCACCTCTAGTTCCTCTAACGCCATCATTTGAGAAGTTGGTAAAGGTTTTTCAAATGGCCCATTGGGCAAATTTTGAGATTCAAAAACCCCAGTTATTATAATCATTTTCTTAATATCTGTTCTTAGTTTTAAGGCATCTTCTCTTTTCAAATAGGTCACCCTCCTACAACTAATGTATCATACATCAATTGTATTATACATGAATATATTTTTTTCACAAGCTTAACCTAAGCCAATATTACAACAATGGTACGTTAAAAAAGCAAACGGAATACATCCAGCTTGATATGACACAAATGCTGTCTGGTCTAATCCCTGGTGAAACGATGGAAATCCCCGAGGCATACATTGGTCAAAATCAGAAACTTCCAGCACGTGTTATTATCCATCGTTTAACCGATGATCAAACGCAAATACGTCTGAAAAACCAAGCAATACGTGAAAAGAAGAAAGGCATTGTCATGAAGGATAAAAGTAAACGTTTAATGAGCATGAATGTATATATCACGAACACGTCGCTAGAAGAAGTACCGACGAACTACGTGCATTCATTATATTCACTTCGTTGGCAGATTGGCGTGTCCAGATAAGGACACATTATCTAGTTGGTGAAAGTCCAATCGGGAGAATAGACTCCACTCCCGTAGCCTGAGAGGCGCCATGAAGTGAAAGCGACATGGTGAAGCCCTCTGACATCACATGCAAAAGGCATGTGGGCAAATCTCCAGGTTGTAACGTACAGTGAACGTAGATGTAGCCTCGTTACACGCAATTCCGGTGGCTGAGACGGTCGATAACGTGCGAAAGCAACAAGAACTGACCGAAACGAGTCTGGAACGGCAGTTCTCACCGGCGGGGTATCAGCGGCGACATGGAGAGAAAGATAATGTGGAAACTGGAGAAGCCCTCGACACCCGATGAAGAAACCTCATCGAGGAGACCGTCTCTATAACCGCGATCGGGAAGTGAGAACGGTAGGTGTCAGGGTGGCGGAACGGATCGTAGTACCAGAGATCTGCGTGCAGCAAAACGCGCGGGGAGGAAAGGGTCCGAACCTGTAAACATTTCGTATGACTAAAGGAGGCAAGGGTGCCATGACAAAAACACCCATCACTTTGCAGGAACTAAGGCAACGAATCTATCGAAAGGCGAAGTCTGAACCTACGCACCGGTTTTGGGGGCTATTTACCCACATTACCAAAATGACAACCCTTCACGAAGCATATCAACAAGCGAGGAAAAACAACGGTGCTCCAGGCATTGATGGAAAAAGTTTTGCTGATATAGAACTAGAAGGAGTTATCCCATTCTTAACGGGTATTCAAGAGGAATTGCAAGCTGGAATATACCGACCACAAGCCAATCGAAAAGTAGAAATCCCAAAGGCAAACGGCAAAATGCGAACTCTGCAAATTCCGTGTATACGAGATCGTGTAGTACAAGGAGCGCTAAAACTCATATTAGAAGCAATTTTTGAAGCTGATTTCTGTCCAAACTCGTATGGGTTTCGACCGAAACGCTCTCCACATCAGGCATTGGCAGAAGTACGACGTAGTATATTACGCCGTATGACCATAATAATTGATATTGATTTGTCACGCTACTTTGATACAATCCGACACAACATATTATTGGAGAAAATCGCGAAACGTGTCCAAGACCCACAGGTTATGCATCTTGTAAAACAGGTAATTAAGGCAGCAGGAAAGATCGGTGTCCCGCAAGGGGGGCCATTTTCTCCACTAGCCGCGAACATTTACCTCAATGAAGTGGATTGGACATTTGATGCCATTCGACGCAAAACAGCTGAGGGCAATTACGAAGCTGTAAACTATCACCGTTTTGCCGACGATATAGTTATCGCTGTAAGCGGACACTCTAGTAAAAGTGGATGGGCTGAACTGGCATTACGACGACTGTGGGAACAGTTAAAGCCTTTGGGAGTTGAACTGAATCTGGAGAAGACTCAGATGGTCAATGTCCTAAAAGGAGAATCCTTCGGATTTTTAGGATTTGACCTGAGACGAATACCGAACCGAAATAAGAATGGATTCTTCGTTTTCATGATCCCGAAGAAGAAAGCTCGCACGACAGTGAAAGCAAAAATTCGCGAACTCATTCAAAACGCAGGAGCGAAGCCAGCACAAGACTTAATAAAACAAATCAATGCCGTACTAACTGGATGGGTGAACTACTTCCGGATTGGGAACTCTAGTCAAGCTTTCAGTGAAGTACGTGATTATACGGAGATGAAAATTCGCACATTGTTAACGAGAAGGAAACGAAGACGAAAGCGTAGCATCGGATGGCAGAGATGGAGTAACGAATATCTCTATGGTGTACTGGGGCTCTACTGGGACTGGAAAGTCCTTCCCCTGAAAAGTGCAGAGAGTTTTCGATGAAAGTGTCTGTCATTTGATAGGTCTCATAACCCTTTTGATGAAGTTTATGGGGTGAGCTGCTTGAGGGAAAACCTCACGAGCAGTTCTTATGGGGAGAGGCTGGAAACGGGTCACAATTGATACCGCGCCAGTCTTTTACCCGACAAATTTTGTTTAAAACGCGGAAGTCATTCTTTGAAATTGATGAATGTAAAAATATAAAAAGAGAACACCTAGAGTGTCATTTATATGGGCAACTCATAGGTATTCTCCTTTGTTCTTCTACAATGTTTCAAATGCGACAGTTTCTGCTTGAAAAGAAAAAGCAGGAACTGAGTGAATACAAAGCGATTTATATGATTAAAGATTACTTTCCTTTACTGTTTCAAGCGATAGCGGTTGGCACAGAAGAACTTTTAAAAATTCTGCATCACCTTTATCAACTGCTCAAAAAGAACGGTCGTAAATATCATAGACATAAGAATATGACCGTCTTTGATATTCTAGGGATTGTGTATAACACGACGGTGAAGCATAGACAAGCTGCCTAGCGAAAAATCACTTTTTAATAGGCTTCTTTAGCATGCCTACTTTTTTATCACTTACTAGTTTTGAAACAAGAAGCATTTCGTATCTAGTAATTTACTTGATTAGCTTGATGGGAATGTAACCATCCCCCTTAATCACGTTTACAAATACATTATAGTGCCTTAATCTGCTTCGTAAGTTCCATAAACCGTTCATCCAGTGCTTTATATTCTTTGTCGTTAGAAGTTAAAAAGCTTAATTTCCCTAATACTTCTTGTCTCTCTGTTTCTAACGTTAAACGTAGCTCTTCAATATCATCTCTTGTTTTCGTAGGTTCTTCTAGCTGCTTTTGTATCGTATTGTTTGAAAACACGAGTTTTGTGTTAGTTGTTTTCTCCAGAAAATATCGATCGTGAGATACAATTACTAATGTTCCGTTATACTCAGCTAATGTATTTTCAAGTTGTTCACGTGAAGGTAGATCCAAGTGATTCGTCGGTTCGTCTAAAATGAGTACATCTTTTTCATCTAAAATATAAGCCATTAGCTTACATTTTACTCTTTCTCCCATACTCATATGCTCAATCGGCTCTTTCCATTGAGAAGCTTGGAACCCTAAATGTTTCATTAAATTTTGGACTTTTCCTCTTTCTTCAAACGTCTCTTTAAAAAATAAATTTTCTGGTGTTTTATCAAGCGGTAAATCAAAAACTTCTTGTGTTAAATAGCCGATGTTCGCAGATGGTGAAATCCATATTTCTCCTTCAGCAGTTTCCGTTCCCATAATCATCTTCAGTAATGTTGTTTTCCCACTACCGTTTGGTCCAACAATCGCAACTTTCTCACCGTGCTGAATTGTAAAATTAACGTTTTCAAATAATACTTTCCCATGAAAGTCTTTTTTTAATTGCTTCACTTCTAAAAAACGTTTTCCTACTTTTTTGTTCGCTTGAATAGAAAACTCAACTGAATACTCTTCTTTCACACGTTCTACTTTCGCTTTCTCCAGCTCTTTTTCAAGTCGTTTTCGTTTTGACTTCACTTGTGCATCCATTCGCTTCGCTTTTACACGATAGAATTCTTTCACACCTTCTTGTTTTGTAGACTGCGCGTGTGCCTTTTGTGACCATGAACTCAATTCTTTTATATGTGTTTCTACTTGTTCTATCTTTTTTTGCTGCTTTTCATATTCACGCTGCTGCGACTTTCTTTTTTGCTCACGTGCTTTCATGTAGCTCGTATAATTACCACTATGCTCAATTAATTTTTTGTCCTCAATTGACCATATTTTTGTTGCGACAACATCTAAAAAATATCGATCATGCGATACAACGATAACTGTACCTCTCATGTTTTTTATTTGTTTAATGAGAAATCCCGTACTGATCTCATCTAAATGATTTGTCGGTTCGTCTAATATTAAGACATTAGGATTTTCAGCAAATCCTTTTGCTAATCGAATTTTCAGCTTTTCACCACCACTTAAAGTATGAAAATCGTTCGTTGGCACGCCCCATTTCGCAAGAAGTTCTGCTTCTTTTGCAATTACATCATTACTAATAAAAGATTCTATTTCTTGCTCAACATATGCTGTTGTCATATTCATTTGCATCCATTCAACAGTACCTTTTGAAGGTTCAATCTTCCCATTTATTAATTGAAGTAACGTTGATTTACCAGCACCATTTTTACCGATTAATCCGATAACATCCCCTTGTTTTACTGTCACATTCATTTTCTCTAACAACATATTTTCTTTTATTTCAACATAAACATCATTTAATTTTAATAGTTCTTTCATAAATATCGATCCCTTTCATTAAGGGAGAATAAAAAAATCCTCCCAAATAAATTTGGCAGGATTAGTCATTATATTATTTATACCCAAATAAGCTATTGCGCAATATAAATAGCAATACCGTTGTTTGGAATTGGGCAGACTAATCCTATTTTTTAGAAATTGAAATTTATTGAATTTCAACATTTAAAAATAAGATTAGTTAATCATCGTCCACCCATCATTCCTTTCCGTCATTAATAACCATATTGTACCATACTAGTACTGTATGAGTAAATGCAATTATTTGTGCTGTTAAAAAGATTGCTTTCTTTTAGGTTTATTTATCATTCCTTAACTTCATGTTGAATAAGCACAAATTACATTGATTGTACTACGTCCTTTAGATTTCCCCAATAGTAAACTTCTAAGCACTCTCTCTTATATAAAGTGAAACTTTAATCAGTGGGGGTTTTCTTCATCGCCACTGATTATTAGTTGAACCAATCGGACTTTTATGGGCAGCCCGACCCCCACCTAATTTCTTTGCTTTCGCTGAATTTTGAGGTGGGGGTCTTACTGCCCATTAAAGCGGGATAAATTTTGTATAAAAACAAAATATTATTCATTACCCAACAATAAATTATTGTTTATCGATAATTTATTGTTGATTATCCCCTTGTAATAAGCTATTATATTTTTACAGAAAATATTAATGTAAGGATTGATTTTATGGACAGGACATTAAAAATCACAAAGTTAAATATGTTTTTAATGATTTTTCTCATCCCGATTATAGTAGGGATAATTGTTGGTATACTAACTAAATTGGGGCAAAGTATACTTCCTGGACATTGGAATTCATTAGCTAATCTAGGAAGCGTTTGGTTAGTTCCATCCTTTTTTGTGGCTAGCTTTAGTTATTCTAAGCGTACAGCTATACTTTCTGGTATCCTTGCACTATTCGGAATGGTATTAGGCTACTATGGTTATGCAATAGTTATTAAAAATATAGCTCACTCTATTTATTTTATATCTGTATGGATTGTATGTGCATGTATAGGAGGAACTATCTTTGGAATTGCAGGTTTTCTATGGAAAGATACTACAAATCCACTTCATAAATTCGGAAGCTCACTTATTAGTGGAGTTTTTGTAACGGATGGACTTCACATTCTTTTAAATTTTGAAGACTATAGTCACATGTTACCTGTTGGATATACCGAAGTCATAGTCGGGATTATCTTGATTCTTGTATTAGAACGCTCTAATGCTCATCGAATTTCTTCTTTCTTAATGATGATTCCTATCACTATTTTGGGATTAATTGGATATAAATTATTAAGTTTGTTTACTTAATTAAAATTCATAAAGCTAGCTCTTTTAAAGGGCGAGCTTTTTTCTTACAATAAACTATTTATATATTAATAAATTATTAAATCCCTCTCATTTAACAGCCTTATTTATTATTGTGTCATTACACATACTTACACGACCTTTTATTAGAATCATACCAGTCTTGTATATCATTTCATTTAATCCATATAAAGTAAGGCTAAAAAACTTATTTCAAAAGTTCTTTAGCCTGAGTCATTTTACACATTAAAAAATATAATACGTACAACGGTACCTTTACCAACTTCTGAATAGATTTCTACACTATGTCCTAATTGCTTCGTAATTTCATATACGAGATATAGCCCCATTCCAGTTGATTCTTTAAAATCTCTACCGTTTTCTCCTGTAAAGAAAGGTTTGAATACTCTTGGTAAATCTTGCTTCGGTATACCTACACCATTATCAGCAATTTCAAGTATAACATTATTACCTTCCTTACAAGCTTTCACTTTAATTTTCTCTCTACTACCTGATGAATATTTAATCGCATTCGATAGTATTTGTCCGATTAAAAATTGTAACCATTTCGCATCACTTTCTACAGTAATGTCCTTATCAATTTCAAGCTCTGGATATACAAAATTCCGGATAAAGAAACGTTTATGCTCATGTACCGAATCATTCACTATTTTATGTAGTTGTACTCTTTCTACATAAAAATCTTGTGTAAATGCTTCTAAACGCGCGACATACAGAGCCATTTCTAATCCCTTTTTTAATCGATCAGTTTCCTCATTTATACTTTCAAAACGTGAATCTACTTCATCCTGTGTAATTAATTCTATTACAGATAAAGGTGTTTTCATTTGATGAATCCACTGATTCATAAAGGTTAAATGGTCATTATTTTTTCTCTCTTGCATTTGCAGCTGATTTTGATAATGTCGATATTGCACCTCAAGTAGTTCTTGAAGAGCAGCCGATACAGCTGCAAAATCAGATTTTTGAACAGATTCATCCAAAGATTGCATCGGGTTTGCTAGGCGCTCATAAAAAGAACGATGTGTAAAATAACGAAACACTAAATAACTTCCCATAAAGAAAACACCTAGAAACATTGCATATAACGCCGTTGTAATATGATTATGCCCATCAAACCAATATACGAGAAATATAGCTAGTAGTTGAATTATGGTAAAGCAAATAAGTGGTATATGATCACGTATAAACAACCTTATCATTTTTCTATACCATTATCCCAAGTAATATGAAATCTATATCCAACACTACGAATCGTTTCAATCGCACCTTCTATATGCAACGTTTGTAACTTTTTACGCACACGTGTTGTATTTACACTTAATGTATTATCATCAACATAAGATTCACTATCCCATAATTTATTAAGTAACACTTCTCTACTCACAACACGCGGATAATTTTTCATTAATGTCTCTAATAAAATGGCTTCGTTTCTCGTTATATCAATCTCGTCATTTCTAAGTTTCAATACAAGTCTTTCGGGATATAAACAAAGACCTTGTTGTTCAATCATTCGTTCTTCTAATTTCGGTGCATAATCTCCATATGCACGTCTTAAATGACTACGAATTTTCGCCACTACAACTTCATAATGAAAGGGCTTCGGAATAAAATCATCGCCACCGTTTTCTAACGCCATAACTTGATCCATCGTGCCTTCACGGGCCGAAATGAATAGTATCGGACATGTTGAAACTCCCCGAATTTGACGACACCAAAAGTACCCATCAAAACTCGGTAAATTAATATCTAATAAAACTAACTCTGGTTGTTCTTCTAAAAAAATGTTTAATACATTTTGAAAGTCCGATACAATAACTCCTTGATAACCATATTTCGCAACATGTGTCGATAATAGTTCTGCAATTTTCATATCGTCTTCTACAATCATAATTTTGACCATTATTGAACTCCTTTTTAATCCACAATCTCAAATATACTTATATAAAATAAATACTACCTCTTTTCACAAAATCAGTAAATTAAAAAAAGGATGCTTTTATACAAAAGTATCCTTTTTCGTCCCTTATCTATTTAATATGAAATTTACTAAAAGTAAATCCTAGTTTCTCCACATAATCCATTCCTAGTTCCATACGCGCTGTTTTCAGCGGATCCACAACTTGGCAAACTTTTAAATTACCTGCTGCCGATAATAAAAGCGTTGCATCAGCTTTAGACATTGCTAATTCTTCATGTAAAAATGTCACCATATTACGTACAGCACGATTTGCTGCATCATCTAACAATTTCTCTGAAGCAATCGTCATCATTTTTTCTTTTTGAATAGCCATTGGTAATGGCCATTGTTTTCCTTTTATAATTTGAACTGTTACCGTTACCTCACCAGCAACCTCTACACCACTAACACCAATTTCACCATCACCCATTGCTGCGTGTAAATCACCTAATGCTAATAGTGCTCCTGGGACATTAACTGGTAGTAGTAATGTTGTTCCTTCTTTAATTTCTTTACAGTCCATATTCCCGCCGTGATCATGCGGTGTGCCACATGAAATGCTCTCTTCTTTCGGTGCAGTACCAATTACCCCAATCATTGGATTAATCGGGATTTGTAGTTCACTTGAAAACAAAACATATTCATTATGTATTGGGACAATTTTCACTGTATTTTCATTTAACTCATCACCCATTACACCAAGGTTTGCACCTGTAGTTAAAACGCCCTGCTCTGCAATTTCAATTTTTTCAATCGTTACGACTAATATATCGCCAGGTTCTGCTCCTTTAACATATACAGGTCCAGTCGCTGGATTAATTCGGTTCCAATCTAATTCTTGTAACACAACATCTTCAGAATCGATTTGATTTTCAAAGCAATCATATGTTTCAAATACAAGACTGCTCCCAATTTCTACTTCCATACACGGCTCATTTTCTGGTGACATTGAGTAAATGATATGGTCTTTATGAATTCGATACATAATACCTCTCCCTTTTATATTTATCTACTATTACTAATTAGCTTTTTTTATACAAGCTCCTCTTAAAATTAAATGTTATTTTTATGTAAAAAAGCACGCAGATTGTTTTATAACATACACTCTTTACTATAACAGAAAGGTGGTATCACTATGCCCCTTATTCCATACAACGAAAGTGATGTTGATTTACTAGCTCGATTAATTCGTGCTGAAGCTGAAGGCGAAGGTCGCCAAGGTGAGGAGTTAGTTGGATGCGTTGTAGTAAACCGTGTATTTTGTGATTGCTTAGATTTTAAACAACTCCGTACCGTACGAGACGCTGTATATCAAAGCCCCGGCGGATTTGAAGCAGTACAATATGGATATTTTTATCAACGCGCTCGTGAATCAGAAAAAGAAATCGCACGAAAAGTTTTACAAGGTCAATGGCGCTGGCCTGCACGATGGGCTCTTTGGTATTTCCGTCCAGTTGGAGCTTGTCCGCCTGAATGGTATAATCAGCCATTTGTAGGACAGTTTAAAAGCCATTGTTTTTATGAACCAAGTGGTGATGAATGTCCGAAAATGTATTCACGATAGTAAAATTTGCAACGCAAGTACTTAGAAATTTTGGTACTTGCGTTGCTTTTAACTGTGTTTTAGAAATCTAATAGTGTGATGAAATTTTCTATGCCTACTACATGTATTAATAATGGTATACGAGGACCATTTGATTGATTCATAATGAGCTTATATATAATAGTGAATAATTGTTTTTGATTTTCTTTCATTATTTTTTTATTTTCATGATGACAAATCGCATATAATTGCTCCATTAAGTTAGAGTAATCTTTATTAGAACGAAGTATTTTACAAACTTCTACTAGCCATTCTTTCTGCCTTTCATCTAATGTGTAGTAAAACTCTGCATTTTTCTCCTCATTTACCGCGATTAATTTTTCAAATTGAAAGTTTCTTATCCAATACTCTGCGCGATTACTTATCGCTCTCATTTCATCTAATGCATAGCTCCTATCTATTTTCTTTAATATCCCCTGTAAAATAGTTGAATCAAAATTTAATAATGGTAACGTTCCTGCTACTTGATTAAATTTCGGATATTCTTTAATCTCACTATCAACTCTAGAGATTTTAATTGCATCAAATAAATCTTCATTTTTGAGCGTTTTATTTTCATAACTATCTTTCAATCGCTCATACTCTGTATAATTACGAATCACATCTTCATCCAACCCAATATGAAAAGCAGCGCCTGGTTTGTATTTTGCAAACATAAAGAGAATTACTTCTGGTATATACACTCTCAATAAATTGCTTGGTGTAATACTATTCCCTGAAGAACTAGACATTTTTTCATGATTCCCTTTAATACCAATAAAATCGTAAGCAACATAATGAGGCGCTTCTCGATTGAATATTTCCCTTGCAATTTCTTTTGATACATTATAACTACCCGTTTCTGATGAATGATCTCTACCGCCCGGTTCAAAAATAACATCCTCTATCATCCATCTCATCGGCCAATCGATTTTCCAGTTTAGTTTCATTTTATTTGTATTTAATACGGATAACTCTTTTTCATTTCCGCATTCACATTCATACCGGACTGTTTTTAATACTTCATCAAAATGTGTAATAGTTGTTGTATCTTTTCCGCATCTCTCACAATATAATGTAGCTGGATAAAAGCTCTCTCGTTCTTCTTCACTACACTCTCTAGTTTTAAAACCCATTAAAATATCATATATTTCTTTTCGTTTATACAAGGCCTCTAATATATTTTCGTTATACCTTCCGCTTCTATATTCATCATGTTGATAAATAAATTCTACTTCAATTCCAAATGCTTGAAGCGATTTTTCAAACTCTTTTTCAAAATGCTCCGCATACGAGTTATGACATCCATACGGATCTGGAATATCACAGTATGGCATACCAATATACTTTGCAAAAGATGGATCAATATTTTTTGGAACTTTTCTAAACCTATCATAATCATCCCACGAAAATATAAAACGAGTCTTTTTCCCTAAATCTTGAAGTGCTCTTACTACGAAATAAGTCGTTACGATTTCACGAAAGTTCCCAATATGAACAGAACTTGACGGACTAATTCCAGATGCACAAACAAACATTTCTTTATTTGGATGTTTCCTAATTAATTCATGTGCTACTTCATACGCCCAATGCATATATTACTCACCTCAATTATTTTTTGTTTCTCATTTCCAGTTTTATGCAACAAAAAAACTCCCACCCCCCAAGATTATTCATCTTGAGGACGAGAGTTGTTAGCTTCGCGGTACCACCTCAGTTTGTTAATATGTCACCATATTAACCTCTTCAGGTACGGCAAAATATGCTTATACCCTATCTCTATAACGGGAGAACCCGTCGCACCATCCCTAAATAAATTAGTTCCTTGCGCAGCTCCAAGTCTTTTTTCATTAAGATGTATACCGCTCTTTCTCAGCTACCAGAGCTCTCTGTACGTATTCTTTCTTAACTACTCTTCTCTTCTATGCCTTAAATATTAGTTTTTTAATATGATAATTTATAACACTTTTATTGTCAAACTTTTCCGAATCGAAATCGTAAAATTATCTAAAAAAATTCTTTATCGCTTCTAATTGAATTTTGTGGCTACACTCATCACAACAATATGCCCCTTTTGGTTTCTCTTTAAATCGCTTATATTTTTCACTGCCTTCGTAAACACGAAATATATTCTTACAAGAAAAGCAAACAATCTCATAAAACATCATATGCATTTTCCTCTCCTTGCTTATACACTTTTTTAATCACTTGAGAAGGTCATTTTTCTACAGTATAAATTTTAATATCCTTTGACTAAAAGGTTTACCTCTATTCTTATCGAATTATATTAATATCTTATAACGCGAGGTGAACATCTTGTTCAGTAATATAGAATTAGTTTTAGATGCTAAAGCAAGTTTAGCTGAAGGACCATGTTGGAATGGAAAAAAGCAACTTTTATATTGGGTTGATATTATGGAGAGAAAATTATGCATATATAATCCTACCGCTAATACGAACCGAGTAATTGTTCTCAATCAACAAATTGGCTGTGTTGTTCCATATTTAGAGGATGTACTACTCTTAGCTATGGAAAACGGCTTTTATTCTATTAATGTAAATACAGAAAAACTGACACATATTTTTGACCCTGAACCACATTTAATAGAAAATCGTTTCAATGATGGAAAATGTGATCCAGCTGGTCGTTTCTGGGCAGGTTCTACAGATACATACGGTATGAATGCTGCAGGTTCCTTGTATTGTTTACATCATAATTTAAGTGTAGAGAAAAAAGTTTCACATGTAAATACATCAAATGGAATTGCTTGGTCACCTGATCATACATACTTTTACTTTATAGATACACCTACTAAAAAAGTGGTTCGCTATCAATATAATATACGTACTGGAGACATTCATAATCCAAGTGATGTAATCAATTTCTCTGAAAATGATGGTCTACCTGATGGTATGACAATTGACGAAGAAGGTTGTTTATGGATTGCACATTGGGGAGGTTCAAAAATAACTAGATGGAATCCCTCTACTGGAAAACAAATATTAAGCATTCCAATTCCCGCGTTATATGTAACATCATGTACATTTGGTGGGCCTAATTTAACAGATTTATATGTTACAACAGCCAGAACAAGAATGAGTGATAACGAATTAAAAGAGTATCCACATGCTGGTGGTATTTTTCGAATTCAAACAAATGTTAAAGGCTGTCCCACCTATTCATTTTGCAATAAAAATATTGGAGCTGAAACAATGTGAACCGTATCGATTACATAAGACAAGAAGAAAAGAAATATCACGACCTTTGCTATGAACAATATAAACTGTTTGAAGCTGGCTCTTGGCTTTTCAAACCAGTTAAAACGGTTATGGACTTGATGAACCACTTTGACGGACAAAACAACTTGCAAGTACTTGACCTTGGCTCTGGCGTTGGGAGAAATAGCATTCCAATTGCAAAAAAAATAAAAAATACTAGCGGCACCGTTACATGTGTTGATTTACTTAATTCCGCTTTAACAAAGCTACAAATTTATAGCAAAGAACATGATGTATTCGAGGCTATAAAAACAGAAGAAGCAGCAATTGAAAACTATCATATTGACTCTAACGCTTATGATTATATCGTTGCAGTATCAAGTTTAGAACATGTCAGATCAGAAGAAGATTTTAAAAATGTACTCCACTCTATGAAAAGAGGTACAAAAAACGGCGGTATTAATTGTTTAATTATTAACTCTAACATACAAGAAATTGATTCAATAACGAATGAAGAATTAGAAGCTTTAATTGAAATTAATCTTTCAACCGAAGAAATGATAAGTACTTTAAAAAGCATTTATAAAGAATGGAAAGAACTAAAAGTTGAAATAAAAGAATTAGCTTATGATATTGTTCGAAATGAAAGACACATTCAATTAAAAACAAATGCTATATCGTTTGTAGTTCAGAAATAATCGTATAATAAAGATATGATTATTTCTCTCAGATTTATTTTTATTGCACGAAATTTGCAACTATAAATATTTATGAAACAAAAAATAAAAGAGCACTTGTTTCCGCAAGTGCTCTTTTGGGGATTTTGAGATACCCTATTAACGAAAGTTAAGGTTACTTAAAGTTAAAAGGTATTTATATTATATGCTTGTCCTTTTTATTTGTGCATAATCAATATATAAACATCTTTAATCATTCTTAATAACTTTTAGTTATCGTTCTTTCTTACATTTTATCATTAAGAAATTGATTGAAGGTTTATTTGCCATGTTCTTATTTGGTTCATCAATTTCCGAAACTTTTACTAATCTATATTGATTAAAATCTTTTTTTATAGATTCAGAATCATAAAAGAACATTTTTACACCTTCCATTATCTCATAATAATCTTTATCCAACTGTTTTCCTTTTCCGTACATGGGAGCTTTTTTAGAAACAGTTGTAAAAACCATATATCCGCCTGGTTTTAACTGATTATAACAATCTTCAATAAATTTCTCTCTTTCCTGTTCATTCAACAAATGAAGAAGTGCATGACTAAATATCCCATCATACAGTTTATTATCAAAAGGCATTTCGTTTACTGAACCGTGATACATACTAACATCTTCTAGTCCGTTTTCTCTTGCTAAATCGATCGCTGTTTTCGAAATTTCAATACCTGTTACATTTATACCATTATCGATAAAAACCTTTGCATTTCTTCCATATCCAATACCCGGAACTAATATATTCTTAACGTTCTTTTCAAGAAAAAAATCTTTTGTCAAAATTGCAGATTCTGTAGGTTCAAATCCCCACATCGTTTGTTTTTCGATAAAACTTGATTCCCAAAATTCCATTATGTATCTATCTCCTTATTTTCAATCCATTTTTAGTATCACATTAAAAACTTATAAATTTTAACGCTGCGTCTACCTATGCCAAATTAGTTTTTTACCACATTCACTATAAGTCCATTGAATATAGCACAATTATAAGCCTATATCTATTATAATGATTGGTTTAAAATCCACCCTATTTTATTAATCCTTACGTTTGTAGAAAAATAAAAAAGCCAATACTTCCGTTATAGTATTGGCTTTTTCTCACGAGAAATTATCTTTTTATATTGTACCGATCTAATACTTTTTCTAACATTTCTAAAGTTATTGGTTCTGCTTCTTTTATTAATTGATAACCAATACGACCATTCGGTTCCGCTGTAACTTGCTGTAAACTCTTTACGTCATGAATCCCTTTTTCTCTTAATTGCATATAAAGTTGTTGTTCCGACATTTTTGCCTGCATCAAATTCTCTTTTACAATCTCTCCGTTTTCACCAATTATAATGCTACTTCCATTTAAAAATTGTTCCACCTTCCTTAATTTCAATTCAAAGAAATGAATGATAAGTAATATGCTTGCAAATATGATAGCCGCGAATATAGATGGGACTACTTTTCTACTTAATACAGGTTCTACAATAATACGGCCAATTGATACAACTATAATGATTTCAGCTCTTGTCATTTGGCTGACAGATGTACTACCTGTCATTTTCAAAACAATTATTCCAGTAAAAGTTAATATAATACTTTCCCAAATTATATTCATAATAACCCAATCCTTTAATGGTGTATTTTACTATCATTCCCATTAAAGGTGTGTTTTACTTACCTATTAAGTTGTTAAATCCTTCAGACCATGATGGAAATAAAGGTATCCAACCATACTCTTTACGTGCTTTATTATTGGAAGCTCCTCTTTCCCAACTATTTTTCCCATCTTGAACTTTAGGCTTAGGTGCCCCTATCGCTGCTGCATATATTGGTAACCATTCTTTACTAGTTGCTGGATAATTATCTACAATATTTACGATTCCTGAAGGCCAATTAAGGGATAGCATAGTAGCTCTTGCAGCATCTTCGACATGTATAAACGAGATTATCCCGTCTGATGCAATAATCTCATTATTACGAACTTGATTTGCTATTAATCCGTTTTCCGCATACCATGTTCCTGGTCCGTATAATGTGCCATAACGAAGTATTACCGATTCAGGTAATTCAGTAACAGCTTCTTCTAATTTCAATATGCCATTAACAGTGACTTGTCGAGGCATGGAAGCAGTAATATGTAGTGAATCTTTTTCAGTCGCAAATGTATCCCCTGGTTCATACGCCCATGAAATACTTTGAGCGATTATTTTCTGTACCCCTACATTTTTAGCTGCATCGACAAGGTTACGAGTGCCTTTTGTTCTAATTTTTGCATTATCCTCAAAATCCCATGAAGATAATGACGTTAATTGATGAATAACTACATCGGGATTTGTTTCTTCTAATACAGAAAATACAGCCTTTCTATTAAATACATCAGCTATTACTGGTATGGCACCAACCTTTTTCATTGCTTCTACTTGCGAAGTATTACGGATCATCGCAAAAACTGTATGCCCATTTTTTATTAACATTGGCAATAAAGAACGTCCTATTACACCCGTTGCACCTGCTACAAATATTTTCATATATGTTCCTCCTCATTTAGTAATCATAAATGTGACGAAACATTTGTAAGGTATGTGACAAATATTTTCTCATTTTTTTCGTTATTCATATGAAACATATACTTTTAATGGTTTAATTATCCCTAAACTCAATTCATCAAAGCATTGTATGAGTGAAGTATAATGTATTTCATGTTGAAAGATCTCTTCTATAAATGGTGTTTTTCCTATTTCTTCAAAAAACCAATCTGCATGCTTTTGATAATCGTATCCATCACTTGATCCAATGATTTGCAATTCTTTCTGATAAAAGTTAGCAGTTAATGTTAGTTCTTCTATATTGCCATCAGACAGTATACATATTTTACCATTAGTTTTAAGAGCTTTTTGCAAAGTATGGAACCCACTATTTGTAGCAGAACATTCGAAACCATAATCATATGTTTCTATTATTTTCTCTTCTGAATCATATATGTTTTTCGTACCAAACTTCTTTGCAAAATCTCTTCTATTTTTATTAGGCTCAACAACATCCACGTGCTCAATGCCTACATAGTATTTTAAGAAATAACAAGCGAGTAAACCAATAACTCCCATTCCAATTATAAGTACTTTTTCATCCTGTCGCGGGTTTAGTTTCAATACTCCTTTAGCGGCATCACATGAAAGAATAGATAATAAAGCAATTTTAGGTTGTATAGAACTAGGCACTCGAATTACTTTATGTGCCTTAACTATCCCTATCGTTTCATGTCCATAAAAAGAAACTACTTTATCACCTACGTTTACATGTGTTACTTGATTACCAACTTCAATCACTTCACCATAACTTTCATATCCAGTTTTTCTTGGATAAAAAGGATGCGGATCTGTAACATCGGATCCATTATACTGTGGTAACTCGGCCCCAATGCTTATCGATCCTGCGATTGTTTTAACGATAATTTCATCGTCCTGTATGTCCTTAATTTCATTTGTTTCCCACTCAAGTTGTTTAGGCCCTTTTACAATTAACTTATATTGTTCCATTTATATCCTCTCTTTTTATAAAGATGTTATAAGTAATATTGTTATCCATCTAAATTTCGACTAAATTTATTTACCTAATAGATGATAAATTACCCTTGCCCACGTTTATACCTTTAATGCTCCTGTACCTTTCTGTTCAGCGTCTAATACTTCAAGATTACTATTCTGATAACATTTTAAGAAAAGTCGTTGCCGCCCAAATGAAATACGCAAGTTGCGTCACGATATACATCGTAATTTCAAAACCTGTAAGCTTTCTTTCCCTTTTTATTTTCTTTAAATATCTATAAAAACAAAATGAACATAAGATCAGTAAAACAATAGACATTTGATATAGATTATCCACTAAAAGAACTGCCATTTATTTCATCACCTTTCCAATAGAAAGCGGGCTATAGTTCAAGCATACCATAAAAAAGGAATTAATTACCATGTAGTCCAGAGCAAATATTACCCAATTAAAACCAGTCACCTTTTTGAATTTATTCAATACAATGTTATGTAATCAACTACACACGATATAATAGGAGATTACTTTCTTTCACTGCAAATGCTTAGGAGGAAGTTGTACATGCAATTGATTCATAACATAAGAAAGGCATTTAATAACCTATGTAACTACGATACGTTCAATTTAATACACACTATTCAATCATTAAATATTTCACTTCATAAAATAGCTCCTTTTATTACTTCACCAGTTAATCTTGAATACGGAAGGAACGTTATCTATCAGTCTGAATTCGTAGAGATTTTAGTATTAAATTTCCCCAGCAAAGCAAAGACCTTTGTGCACGATCATGGAATATCTGTAGGATGTATACTAATAGTCAATGGTACGTTACAAAATATAACGTACGAAAATAATAGCGAGCGGATTGAAGAGTTTACAGAGGGAAATATTTTCACAGTAAAAAAAGATACTGTGCATAAAATGTATAATGCTACAGATTCAGCAGTAATAACTTTCCACGTATATTCCCCACCATTAAAAGATGTCCAAATATATGAATAGTCTTTAGAAGGAGGAAATATGCAAAATTTGAAAGATTACTATATAAAGAGCTTACAAGATGGTCGTAACGTTTGGCTCTATGGACAAAAAGTAGATGTAACTACAGACAAACATTTTGCAGGAACATTAAGTACCATTTCTAATTTATTTACATTGTTTGATGATCCAATACGAAGAGATTCTGTTGGATATGTTAGTCCAAAAACGAAAGAATTTGTCCATACAGCCTTTTTAGTTCCGAATTCCTATAACGAATTATTAATGAGGAGAACCGCTTTTGAAACGTGGAGTTATGCTACAGACGGTGTAATGAGTAGACTATCTGATTACGCAAGATCGAGACTTACTGGCTGGTACGTATCAAAATATTTTTATAAAAAATTCGATGCACAGTTTCCAGATAAAATTACATCTTATTATGAAGAAGCAAGAGATAATCACTTATTCTTAAGCGTAGTTCAACGTGATCCACAAATAAATCGATCTACAGAATCAATGTTGAATACAAACGACTTAGGATTACTAAGAGTTACGAAAAAAACTTCTGATGGAATTTATTTAAGTGGTGCTAAAATGATTGGTACTGCTTCTCCTTATTCAAATGATTTATTAATCTATCCATTAGCAAAACTGACTGATACTCAAAAAGATTTAGCTCACTTTCTCATCGTGGCAGCCAATTCCCCTGGATTACATATGGTTTGTAGAGAACCATTTGCGAATACACATTCAATTACAGTTGATTCCCCTCTTAGCTCACAGTACGATGAAATGGATGCACTATTAATCTTTGATAATGTATTTGTACCATGGGAACGAGTCTTACTATATAACAACCCTGAAGCGTTATGGGCAATAAAGTCAGATGTAGCTTCTAGTAGTTTAGCTTATCACCAAGCAATTGTACGATTAGTAGTAAAGCTAGAATTTATAACTGCAATTGCTTGTGAAATTGCTGAAGCGATCGGTGCTACTACTTATTTGCATGTTCAAGAGAAGCTTGGGGAATTAATTATGCAAATCGAAACAATTCGCGCACTTTTAATTGCTGCAGAAGTTGAAGGTACTACAAATGAAACGAAAACTTATTTGCCGAATTTTAAATATATCGAAACTGCAAAGAATCTTGGTTCCAAATATTATCCCCGTGCAATAGAAATTTTACAATTAATTGGAGCAGGTGGGTTCATTCAACTTCCTTCGAGCTCGAATGACTTCCAAAGTCCGATAGCTAATTTATTGAAAAAGCACTTTAAAGGAACGAATATAGATGCCGAACAACGCACAAAATTATTTAAGTTAGCCTGGGATATCATTGGAAGTCCATTAGGATCTAGACACGAATTGTATGAAAGATTTTATGCCGGAGATCCAATACGAAATACAGCTACGCAATATGTAAATTATGATAAAAATCATTTTAAAAAGATGCTATGTAAATATTTACATTAATGAAAAAGAGCACTCTTTTCTAAGAGCGCTCTTAAAAAACATATAGTTATTCAGTTACATATATAGTTGCTCCGTCCACAACTGCTACTTTTCTCTGTAATGGTTTCATTTTATTCACCTTTAGTTTTCTTCTTACACATGATTCTTATCATATTTTCTCGTATAGACTTCCCCATTCTGAGTAACTAATTTTAATGCAATTTCACCACAAACTCCATGTGGTATTTCAAATTCACCTTGTGCATTTGAAATACTACGCATCTTACTTTCAATTGAATCTTCATAAATTTTCACATTAGTTATAGGTTCGTTATTTTAATCTACGATAATACCTCTTGAATACTTTGCAACTGCTATGCATTAATCCTCTTTTTTTATAATATGTAATCACAACAATTGCACCTGCCACTATAGCGCTACATACAAACAAGAGAATGATTTTGCGCCTCACAACGAACCTCCTAATTCAAATTATTCTTTTCTAAACTGAAAATTAAACTGTCTTAATTGCTTGATTTCCTCAATTACTTTACGAATACCTTCTTCAATCTTATCTTCTTTTACATTCGAAACATTTAACTTTAACAGTTTTTCTTTAGGAAAATTCCTCATATAATTCTTATCAATAGTATCGACACTTATTTGCCTGTCACCTAATTTTTGTATAAGTGTTTCTGTAACTGTGTTTTTCTGCATTTCTAAACAAGTGTGTATTCCAAATGTGTTTTGTCTATTATATGTAAATAATGATGGATCTTCATTTTGCACTTTTTCTAATGTTTCTGCTAGTTTTATTGATCTATTATAGTAGGAAGAATTAATTTTACTTTTATGACGTTCAAACATACCGCTCTTTATATAAATTTCTAAAGCCGCTTGAGAAATCATCGGACTATCAATATCTAGTATCTTTTTGTATGTATAGAACGCATTTGCAATGGATGGTGGAATGACCGCAACTCCAACCCGTAAACCCGGAAAAATAATCTTCGAATAACTTTTCAAATATATGACATGACTACAATTATCCAAGCTATATAATGGATCTGCTTTTGAATCAGTTTCTAAATCTGCTAAATAATCATCTTCCACTATAAATACATTGTATCTCTTAGCCAATAGTGTGATTTTTTCTTTCTCATCTTTAGAATAAGACGTTCCAAGCGGATGATGATATCTCGGTATCGTATAGAAGAATTTTATTTTTCCGGTTTGAAATATTTGCTCCAATTCATTCAAATCGATACCTTCATTCGTACGTTTAATACCGATTACAGGAACTTTATTTATTTCTAGATAATCAATATATAGATGATATGTTGGTTGTTCAATTAATACAGTTTCATTTCCATTCGGAAATGGTATAGAAGTTAATATAGCAAGTGCCTGCTGAACACCTGATGTTATAAAAATATTTTCTTCTTTTGTAAAGACTTGATAATTTGCTAGTTGTTTTTGAATAACTGGTATTAAAGATGGTAAGCCTTTCGGCGTTCCATATACAAACAAATCATTTTTATACGTATCAATAGCCTTATTAATACAATGTTGAAAATCTAAATACGGAAAAACATCTGGATCTGGTGCTGAGGAGGCAAAATCAATTATCTCGTTATTTTCTATAGTACTCTCTGATTTTTTAACAACGTAGTATCCACTTTGAGGGACAGAATATATAATGTGACGCTTTTCTAATTCATGAAGCGCACGTATAACTGTTGCCTTATTACATTCATATTGCGTAACGAGTGACCGTATAGACGGTAATTTCTTTCCTTCTTTTATATCTCCATTTTGAATCTTATTTTCAATGTCATTTAAAATATGTAAATACTTATACATATTACACCTCCTCCAGCAATTCTATATTTGATTCCATCGGTTTTCTATTCATATAGCATTCATTCCTCAATTAGTTAATTTTCCGATCATCTATATCGTAAATCCCAATAGCATATGAATCATTTTCAATCCATTTCTTTACTGCTTCTGTTTTAAGTACAACTTCAACTTCTTTTTCTATTTTCTGTCCAAGTTCTCTCGCCCCTACTTCATCATCGCTAATCTTAGTTTTTATATCAATGGTAACAGGTTGATTCTTTTTATAATTTATTTGCTGAATACCAAACCCTTCATTTCCATTTTTTCTGAATACGTCATCAAATATATGTCCAAAAACTAACTCCCATCTATGTTCTGCATTTACAATCTCCTTGTTTCTTTGCGATATATTTACTTTATAGGACATAACGCCTTGAATTTGCAATCTTTTATTAATTTCTTTTTTTATTTCGTTAGCATTTTCGCTATCAGCAATCTCTAAATCTACTATTCTTGCTTTTTCATCTCTTATAGCAGCACTAAAAAAAGATTCCTCCTTTACCGCTGCTGTGGCAATATCCATCACTATAGAATCTTCACTTTTAGCATCTTCAATGTCATTCTCACAGGCACATAATAAAGCAAGTGGAAATAAAAATACAAGTAACTTCTTTCCCTTTCTCATGCAGCACCCCTCCATATATTTTCATTTACGATAAACTTTTTACTTTGACATATAAATACCTTCTTTAATTATTAAATTTAACATTATTTCACATTTACCCCACTTAACAAGGGAATTACAATTAATAAATAGAATATCTCTATGAATAAATAAAAAGTGAGGGATATATAATGCAACGTGTAAATACGATTGATATTAGTAATGTACTACAATTGGAAAAAACTCTTTCGACTTTATTAAATAAAATGATTTCTTCAAAACTAGACCTTGAAAATTGGTTAAAAGAGCAGTCAAAAGTAATTTGGGACATCGAAGAACAATTAAGATCACATTACATCGCCTTTCAATGTAATACGGATGATGAAGAAATAAAGGATACTTTTGAACATGATCAACAATTTGTAAAGCCACTTTTAAAGCGATATCAAAATTTATTGGATAATAAATATTTAGAGTCACCTTTTCGAATGGAATTAGATTCTAATGTATATGGTTTATTAGATACAAAAATAAAAAATGCTCAAAAGTTATTTTGTGAGGAAAATATCGAATTAGAAATAAAGGAAGACAAATTAGTCACAGAGTACTTTGAAATCACTGGAGGATTAAGTGGAATTTGGGACGGAGAAGAAAAAACGATAACAGAATTACAATCCTATTTACAAGATTCGAATCGTGACACCCGTAAAAAGGCAAAAACCATTATTTCTGAACAATTTTTATCTGTTGAAAAAGAACTCCAAAACATATTAAATCAATTAATTGAAATTCGCCATCAAAAAGCAAAAAATATTCAACTAGAGAATTATCGCGATTATATGTTCAAAAAATACGAGCGTTTTGATTATTCAGCGATAGATTGCTATGAACTAGCTGAATCCATACGTAAGTATGTTGTGCCTCTTAAAGATAAAATATTGTTAGAGAAAAAAGATAAACTGCAATTGGATACGCTTTGCCCGTGGGATGTATCAGCTGTAACTCCAGATCAAAAAGTACTTAAACCTATTGCAAATGAAAATGATTTAATTGAAAAGAGCACTCATATCTTTAATAAACTAGATGTTGAATTTTCAGCACTTTTAAACCGAATGTATAAACACAATTGTCTTGATTTAACAAGCCGCAAAGGAAAAGCAGCTGGTGGCTTTTGTGAGTACTTACCCGCTTCACAATTATCTTATATTTTTATGAACTTAAATTATACACAAGATGATATTATAACTTTTATACACGAAATGGGGCATAGTATTCATAACGAACTCATAAAACCATTAAAATTACGACAGTATATAGAAATTCCAGCTGAAACAGCTGAGCTAGCCAGTATGACAATGGAGTTATTCTCGCTTAATTATTGGGATACCTTCTATACAGACAAAAAAGATTTAAAACAAGCAAAAATTAACTTCTTTAAAGATGTTATTTCATATTTACCTATTATGCTTATTGTCGATCAATTTCAACACTGGCTGTATGAAAATCCAAGTCATACTTCTGAAGAAAGAAATGAAAAATACTTACAACTTCAAAAACATTATCAGTCTAGCGTCATACATATTGATGGCTACGAAAACTGGATAGCAACGAGTTGGTTACCTGTACTCCATATTTTTGAAGTACCATTTTATTATATTGAATATGCGATCGCCCAACTTGGTGCATTACAAATGTATAAACAATATAAAGAGGATCCTAAGCAAGCGCTAGAAAATTATAAAAAGGCATTATCACTAGGAAGCTCGCAATCTATAAAAGAAGTGTATGATGCAGCCGGTATTCGTTTTGATTTTTCTGGTGAAACAATTAAAGAACTAATGCTATTTGTAGAAAAAGAATTAGAATTACTTGAGCAATTATAAGAAGAAAGCTGCACCTATATTTTTGGTGTAGCTTTCTTCTTTATTTTATTAATCAGCTCTATGTACTGAGTATCTCCATATCCGATTGTTGGAAAAAGATAAAACAACTTTATTAATAATTCACGAGTTGATAAATCTTTATTTTTAGAGATGAATTTCATTACTGCATTATCTTCTGTTAACATTTCTAAAAATAAGTCTATAGCCTGATACATTACAGGTGGTACCTTATGAGAGGTCTTTTTATGGTTTACTAATACTTCATTGTATATAGAAGAATACTTCCCCAATTCAAGTTCAATTTGATTTACTTTAAATTCATCCTCTCTAAAGCTATTTAAGTATACCTTCCCTTCATAAACAGACTGTTCAAGGTGAGAAAGTAT
Organism: Bacillus cereus group sp. Bce041; assembly: GCF_052646455.1. Lineage (NCBI taxonomy): Bacteria > Bacillati > Bacillota > Bacilli > Caryophanales > Bacillaceae > Bacillus > Bacillus cereus group sp. Bce041. Next base: position 31,823 of record NZ_JBQXON010000004.1, on the reverse strand, counting down.
GGTAAGTAGGTTCATTTGACAAAACATATCTTCACCAAACCATAAAACAATACATTTATAATTTTTCGTAAAAAGTTTTTCTAACGGATCTATAACCTTTTTTGTATAACTTTCTACGGAACTGTTATGTCCTTCCGCTCTTGTTTTAATAAACTCTTCATTAAAAACTTGAGTAGTAGCAGGGTTCACACACATTGCCTCATTAAATGGTGCATAATCAGAATCACCCATTAGCTTTTTATTTTTAAATTCTTCATACATAACTTGACCATTTAATATGTTAAGTACCTCTTTATCAAATAGCTCACTCTTCCTATTTCGTAACTGTTCAACCTCTATTTTTCTAGAAATATTCATTTTAAACGCCCCTTCTTTATTTAAATTTAGTTTAACAAATGATTGGATAGGCATTTTGTTAAGTTGATATTCTCTTGGATTCATTCCAAAAACATTTTTACATATTCGATTTAGCCGTTCCTATTTATAGTGCGATAGAATATTCATTTGCTGGAAATGGGAATATCGTTGACTATGAGTATTCTATTACAAAAGCACTATTTGAAGGCTACCAAGAGGAAAATGAGCTACCAAAAGAGATGAAAGACAAGTTTCCGTTATTTATTAAATTAAAGGAGATTTTTGAATATAGCTTAATGCATATGTATTGGGATAAAGAAGAATTAACGGAGGAACAAGTACGGATTATGAACCTTTATAGGATGAAGATCGAAAATAAGAATACCTATATCAATATTTAAGAATGCCGTTGTTTAACTGCAAGGAAACTTTGGTTAAACAACAGCATTTATTAATTAGCTGACAACCTTTTTTATGACTTATAAATACTGATTCAATAATCTTCTCAAATACACTTCATTTTGCGGTGATACTTTTTCAGAAAATCTAGCTGCAATAATTATAGGAGCCCATTGAAAAACTTCATCTCTTGATAAGCCGGTACGACTGCAATATATATGTAAATACATCTCAGCTAATTCTACCGAAGATTGTGAGTACAACAAATATGTTCGAAATACATCTGCGCGAATATCCCCTGAACTAGCATCTACCCAGTCTATAACTTTCACTTTCTCTTCCTTACTCAAAATTAAATTAAATGGATGGAAATCTCCATGACATAGCCTAAAATCAAATGTAATAGAATCTAATTTTAGTAATATGTTTTTCTTTTTGTTTTCATCCAATTTATGTACAGATTTAATTTGACTCTCTAACCTTTCCCTCATTAACTCCATTTCATCTGTATTTACATGTATAGCATGGATTTTTTTTTGCTCATTAACACAAAGGCCGATATAACGCTCTGCCTCATTTAAATTATTAAGCAGAAGATCACCAATGTTGTCCCCTTTTACATGTTCCATAATAATTGCCTGTCTATTTTGTATCTTTATTACTTCAAATACGTTTGGAACTGGCAGCCCGCATGAATACGCATATTTTTGTTTTTTTGCTTCATTCATAGACTCTGTATCTGGGAGGTAATCTTTAAATAATTTTACAACCTTATCATCAGTTAAATAAATTTCTGCAGTATTCCCTTTTGCAATTGGATTACCTAAAACCACTTCATTTCTCCCCTTAACATAAATTAAAATAACACCTTGTACTTCTCTTTAAATTCACTGTAACCCTAGCTAAAACCTTCTTCACGAATATACAAAAAACTTACCGCTTTTCATCCTTAAATAGAAAGCGGTAAGTTTAATTGTTTAGGAATATCAGAATGAAACTCTGATGTATGCACAATTGAAAATGTATATCCTTGCTCAATAAATGATACTTCATTACGTTTACATTCAAATGATACACTATTTTTCTTAAAGTTATTTTGGATTCGCTGTAAAAATGCGACGTCTGGTGTTCCGAAAGAAACGTATACTTTCGGTGATAGAGCTTTCATCGCGATTGGAATCCAAGGTCGCTGCCACCAAGTCGCGACGATATATGCAGTGCCACCTATAACAAAGTTAAAAATATCCCCATCTTCCATCGTTTTCATATTTAGATTTGATTTTAACCATTCCGTAAAAACAGGTACACTTTTAACAGGAAGACCAATTTCCCTTACGTATAAAATGTTTAAAGGTGAGTGTGGTACTAATACATCCTCTTTAACATAACTATGTGCGATAATTTCGAGTAGATTTCCATCTCCGTCTTTAAAGTATAAATTGAATAGACCATTCTCTTCACCAATTACATTTCCATTTTGCCATTTTACAATGAGTAATCCAGAGTCCTTTAACCATTTTGCTGTTTCATGGAATTTTGAATATGGGATTTCAAAAGCAAAATGTGCAGGTGCGATTGGTTCATACACTTCTTGAAAACTAATTGTTGTATAAGGTGTTACTTCAAATTGAATGAAGGATGCTGTTTCTTTTTTTATTGGAAAAGATAATATGTCCTTATAAACTTGTTTTACCCCTTCTATGGAAACCGTTTGTAGTTTTATATCTGATATATGTGTAATCACTTTACATTCCCCCTCATTTCTTATTATCTATTCGTATTGTATTACACTTATAAATAGATAAAATCAAACGGAAGGATGGATTTTTCATATAGAAACTACAACTTTAGTATGAATATGTTAGCTCCAATTATTTTTTATTTCCGCTATAACAATTTCTGGTTTATCCCAGTGCAACATGTGTGTAGTATCAGGAATTACTTTTACTATACTGTCCGTTTTCTCTTTAAAAACATTTGCTGTCTTATCTCTATAATCCGCCCAAACTTGTGGGACTGTAGCTCGAAGTAATACAATATTAGCCGGTAGCTTCTCATATATATCTATTGTTTCATCTTTATGCATACCTCTTATTATATTACTAGCTGTATTTCCCCTGGCATGCCACCATACTTTATTATCCATTTCGATCCCTAGATCCTTTACAGCAACTTCTAACAATGAAGACCACCTAGTATAAGCTGCTTTTTCACTTTTGAAAAATTCGTCCCAATTATTAAAAACGTATTCATCAAAGTCCTTTTCATAATAAGCAATTTCTTCTTCCAACGTTTCTTCTTTAAGCCTTTTTGTTTGATATCCACCATCAATAAGAATACTTCCTTGTACTTTTTCTGGATGATTTAACAAATAAAATAACGCTACAAAACTTCCCCATGAATGTGATAGAAAATAGAAGTATTCGATTCTCAATTCATTTATTATTTCATTTAACCAATTTGCTAAATTGTGCATCTCATAATCTTCTGTTCTTTCAAATGGGGGTGTTTTACCATGTCCAGGTGCATCAACGGAGATAAATCTATACTCTTCTTTTAATTCCTCAGCAATTTCTATAAAACTTAAACTCGTACTACCTAATCCATGTAAACAAAAGATAACGGGCTTCTCATTATTCCCCCATTCAGTAATATGTACATTTATTTTTTCATTGCTAATATAGTAACGTTTCAAAACATTTATCCTCCATATTTTGATTTTTTAATTTACACTTTATTTATTTCTATTATTTTCAAGTATTTCCTGTATTCTTTTCCACACAAAAAGCTGCTTTTCTTTAAATGAAAAGCAGCTTTTACACTAAAATACATTATAATTTAACAGCAATAATCATAAATCTTTTTGAATTAGTACGAATCCCTTTTTCAGAACTATACGTATCAATGAACTTTTGTAAAATAGTAAAATCCTCTTCCTGTTCTCCGAATCTAGGAATAATAGGGGTATGTTTTAATAAGAAAATGAGATCTTCAGACCTACTGTAATAATCAGTAACATCATATTCACGTACTTGCACGAGATCAAATCCTGCACTAATAAGTTCATTCATATAATTTTCTTTTAAAGTACCATCCCGTTCACCTAAGCATTGTCCTCTACCAAATGCTTCTTTCAGGTTTAATTTATCATTCTCACTTACTTGTTGTGTTAAGAAAAAGGCACCCTTTTTCATTACTTTCGCTAACTCAGATGCCAGAAACGGGGCATGACAACTTGAAGCAATATCAAAATGTGCATGTGGAAATGTTAAAGCTTCAGAACCCATTTGAAGAAACTCAACATTTTGTACACCTGATTTTTTCAAGTTAGAATGTGCCGTTGCAATCATGCCGTTAGAATTATCAATTCCAATCAACAATTTAGCTGATGATGCTATGTTAAGTACATTTTCTCCTCCGCCTGTACCAACATCAAGTAAAATATGTGATGGTTTACACCTTTCTTTTACCTCACTATAAAAGTCCCTTGTATATCCTACAGTTTCACATTTTATTTTGCTAAAATCCCATCCATTTAATCTTCCTACTTTATCATAGAAGCTTTTATACTCTAATTCGTTCATCTTATTACTTCCCCTTTGTAAAAATAAATTAAATATGTATAATAACCTACGACACTCCTTAATTATATATTATAAAATACAAATTATTAAAACAACATTTCCCTTCACACTACAATAAGTTTACATAACATTTTTATGGTTTATCTTTATCTATATATTCTAAATGCCCTCTTCCCCAACTACACATACTATCCAAAACAGTACTGACTGTTTTTCCATGTTCAGTTAAGCTATATTCTACTTTAGGTGGTATTTCTTGATAAATTTCGCGTTTTATTAGTTGATCTTGCTCTAATTCACGTAATTGCTTCGCTAACGTCCCTTGAGATATATCTGGTATCAATCGCTTTAATTCACCAAAACGTTTCATTCCATCTGTTAGCAAAATAAACAAAATAAGTGACTTCCATTTCCCACCGATTATTTGTAATGTTGCTATTACCCCTTTTAACTTCGTTTCTTGTAAATCCATTTTTCTCACCTCTCCTCAGATATCATAAAGTGAAACTTTAATCAGTGGGGGTTTTGTTCATCCCACACTGATTATTAGTTGAACCAATCGGGCTTTTACGGGCAATTGATCTCTTACCTAACTTCCTTGCATTTTCCTAACTTTGAGGTGAGAGTTTTACTGCCCGTTAATGCGGGATAAACCATATTTAGAAATTTTTCCTATTACTTATCCGCATGTATAGCGATTAGTACGAAATTTGCGACTATGTACATATAAAGTGCGTACTTTTCACTTGCTCCCTTTTAGCGAATAATAAAAGCATAGCACAGTTAGTTATATTCTAAATTTTTTATTAAAGGAGTGGCTAAAATATGTCTATTACTACATTAAAAAATAGCCGTATTGTTATCATTGGCGGGAGTTCTGGTATTGGATTAGCAACAGCAACACAAGCAATTAAACAAGGCGCACATGTTATTATTGCCGGACGCTCGGAAGAAAAATTAAAAGTTGCTCGAGAAGTAATAAATAACAATCGTCTCCAAACTTACGTATTGGATAATCAAAATAAAGAGCAATTACAAAATTTTTTCAAGACAGTTGGGAACTTTGATCATTTATTCACACCGGGAGCCTCTTACACACTTGGACCAATTACCTCTACAGAGGAAATTGCTGAAAGTAGCTTCATCGGAAAGTTTTGGCCTCAATATTATGCCGTAAAATATGCAATTCCTTTTCTTTCAGAATCTGGATCAATCGTGTTAATGTCCGGTGCATTTAGTCAAAGACCACTTAAAGGCGCACCTGCTTATGGCGCTTGCAATGGTGCTATTGAAAGTTTAGGGAAAGCTTTAGCTGTTGAATTAGCTCCTTTAAGAGTTAATGTTGTTTCTCCTGGAACAATACAAAGAGAAAATGAACAAAATGAAAATAGACTAGTTGCTTACGAAGCTTATAAATCTCTTTCACTTGTACAGCGAGCTGGATATAATGATGAAATTGCACATACTGTCCTATATTTAATGCAAAATAGTTTTACTACGGGTAATGTATTATTTCCTGATGGAGGGTACACATACCATTAAATTATTTAAGAGAAAAGCCCCTTATTCCGGTGGATTTTGTTACTAATGTAAACATTGCTGAAATTTCCAAAAAGATGGTTGCATTTCTTTATTACCAACAGGTTGGTTTTTAGAAGATTCATTAAAGGAATCCATTATAATCCGCTCATTTTGTACATTTGCAAATTCAATCGTGCTAGTAGTTGACGAATCAAATCAAGAAGTAATTTATCTTGATATTTATGGATAAGTTTATAAAGAAAAAAGACATATAAATAATGCCTTTTTTCTTTATCTTCATTTAACTGGATAACAAACTTCTGTAACCCACTTATTAGGATCCGATTCCATCGCTGGGCTCACATGATAAATATTAAACATCGGGCCTGCTAATTTGTAACCTTCTGTCTCAATCCACTTTGCCGCAGCCTCATTTACAGCTGTCATCTGTTCATAACTTCCATTAACTGTTATAGAAGCTACATTAGTCGATTCCATATTTTTAAATGTAACGTCTTTTGTATTTTCGTGCTTACCTAGAATACTTAGCTGTATTTCTATATCTACATCATTTTCTTTGTATTCACGATCATGGAAAACTGCAATACTATAACTCGGTTGGGCAATACTAATATTTTTCATTTGAATTTCTTGCATTAATACACTCCATAAATCACCTTCGCAATTATACGATGGAATAATCTTTCTAACACTAGCTACAGTTCTTTCTGGAATTTCTTTTATTGAAACATGATAATTCATCTCAACAACATCCTCTCTCATCGTTTTCATTGAGTCTTCGAGGAGACGTAATTGTTTTTGGAGGTTATTCATGTCTTCTTTAATTTGAGCACTACGATTTAAAAATTGCTCTTTTATGCTATCTATATTATCGCATTCTATTATTTCTTTGATGGTAGCAATATTAAACCCCATAGCTTTTAATGTTTGAATTTGATTTACCTTTTTTAATTGGTCAGCTGAATAAAATCGATATCCACTCTGCTCATCGACTTTTACTGGTTGTAATAATTCCACTTTATCGTAGTGTCTCAACATACGTATACTAATGGAAGATAGTTTCGAAAAATCCCCTATTTTAAACATGATTTCCTCCTATAAGTTACATCTACTTTGAAGCTCAACTTCATCATAAACAATGACATTATGTGAGGGTCAACTATTTTTAACGATTTAAATAACAATTTAACATGTTATATTTATATAATTAAAAACCTATATTCCTGTTTTTATGACTACTGCAATTGACAATCCATCACTAGTTATTTTTCTCCAGACATTCATAAACCGCCATCATATCTCGTTTATCCAACTCACGTATGCGATTAAAAATTGATATTTGCGCAACAGCTTCTGTTAATAAGCTTTCATCCACAACATCACTTACTTTTCCAGTTAACCACGTTTGTACATCCACGCCCTCAACAACTTCTTTTAACCCTTCGTCATTAATACCACTTGCATTACAAGTTACACATGGAATTGTTAGTTTAAAGACACCATCATGTAGATTATCTTCGGTTATCACTTTCTTACCTTTACAAAATGGACATGGATTACTTTTTTTAATTTTATTAATTTGAGTAACTAATTTTTTGTATCCAAACGCTTCGTATACATACGTAAGTTTTTTATATTTACCATTTGTGAAATACTTATCTATAATGGCTTCTCTCGTTTCATAAACATTAGGGAAATCACAAACAGTTACCTGATTATTAACACTAATGGATTCGATATTTCCTTTTATTTCGCTCCAGAATGGTAAGACATTTTGTAACACCATTTCATAGTTTGAAAAGCTTGCTTGTTCTAATTCAAACATTTTCAATGCAACTTGTGCTTTTCTTGGCAATAAAGAAACATCTTCCGTCAATACCATATCGCCACCAACAATAGACTTCAATGTAACAAGTGCCGGTAAATCACCAACTGTTTTCAATACTTTATTAATAGGCTGATTGATTATTTCACGAATATCTACGTTACCAAATTTAAGTGGCTTATGATGATTTAAAACCGTCCCCTCACAAATTGGACATTTCATCATTTTTTTTGAACTCTTAATTTCTTCTTTAATAGGTGCTTTTGAAATAACAATATATCCACCAATAATTGTATTAAATCCTACCCATGTTCTGCGTGTCTTTCCTTTTTTATCATAAAATGATTTTTCAAAATATCCGTACCAAAACGTATGCTTTTCTTCTTCTGACATATCATTATAGCTCTTTGATAAATCGTGACCAAGCTCATTTTTTATTTCTTCGAATAGAAATTCTATTTTTTCATGCTGATAAAATTTTAATACCTTCATGATTTCTGGATCGAATAGCCCATCCCAAAATGGAACACTTTTATCTTGAATGGCAATATCTTTATCAAAAACTTCAATTTGAAGACGTCCAGAACAAGATAGACAATGATTGTCCTGTGAATAGAAATCAAAACTTCTCGTATCTTTATTAATTGGATGAGCAGCTACAATATGATTAATTAATCCACCAATCTCATATAAGAAACTATATTGACTATATAAATGTCTTTCAAGATCAATAGCAATAACAGGTGCGATTGTATCAGATTCATATTCACCATAAATTAACCTAGCCATTGATGATAAACTTTTTAAAATACCGCCCTTATAAACATTTTCGGCATTTTTAAAATAGTTAATATGATTTTCTTCTAAATAGTGAACTCCTTTTTTCTGCTTAAGCATTGAAGAGATATTTATTTTCTTTGTGCTATTCACATTACTTTTTTGACGATAGTAATCCTCATGATTAACAACATCCAAATGCTCTACAGATTCATTCTGCCTTTTTCCAAAATCAACTATATAATCAGAGCTTTCTAACATGTAACGATTATGCTCAATCATAATGATAGAAACTGATTCATCTTGCAGAATACCTCTAATACTATCGATAAATTGATTTAAAATATTTTGTGATAAACCTTTTGAAGGCTCATCAAAAATGAATAATGTATGTGGATTTCTAGTGTTTGCAAATAATTCCGAAACTAAATGAACACATTGAAACTCACCTGTCGATAATGTTTGTGTTTTTCTCTCTAATGTTAAATAGCCAAGTCCTAATTTAATTAGTAGGCTCAAACGTTTATAAGCGATATCTTCATTTGGAAGTTCATCAATAATATCCTCAATCGAGCGCTCAAAAATATCATCAATGTCTTCACTATACTTTGTCAGTTTCTTTTTAATATCTAGGAAAGTTGCTACAGTTGATCGACTTGTAATTGATTGATTTCGGTCTTGTCCTACCATAACTAATTTATCTTTTGGATATCGTTTCAAAAAATCTGTAGCTAGACATTCGTTGACAAGTGTAGATTTCCCACATCCTGATTCTCCTGTAACTGTTACAAGCCTGTTTTTAGGAATTTGAAACTCCTCCATTTGGATATTACGGCAATATAAATCATAGAATGTATAAAATTCTGTTGGTATTTCTTTATTTCGATCCCACAGTATTGACTTTGGTCTTGGTGATTCTTCCACAATTTTCCCGCCATATTTTCCGCTACCAGGTCCAAAAAACAATTGCTCATCAGATGTATCTAGTACTGTATCTGAATGATCAATAAGCCAAATTTGATTTTTACACCCTAATCGTTTAATCTCTTCTAAAATTTGTAATAAAGTTTCATGATCAAGTCCAACTGAAATCTCATCAATAATAATTACAGCATTTTCACTTACTGCCATGAATTCGGCCAAATAAAGTCGTGTTAACTCTCCACCTGATAACGTACCCATAATTCGATTTAATGTTAAATAACCAATGTTCATATTAATAATATTTTGCAGTATATGCTGTTTTTCTTCACTAATATTTAACTCTTTTGCTAGTGAAAGAATAGATTCAACACTTAAATCATTAATATTTGAAATTGAATGTGGCTTGGCCAACAAATCAATTTCATATTGTTCAATTTCTTCACTATAACGTTTTCCCTTACATTTTTTACACTCAACATTTTTTGTAGTACCACGGCCTTTACAACCAGTACACCAGCCTAATTGATTATTAAATGAAAAGACCTCTGGAGAAAGATTAAAAACTTCAGCAAGTTTTTCCCGAATCTCTGTAAAAACACCAGTATGAGTACCAATCGTTGAACGCGGATTAGACGAAATCGATGATTTTCCTAGAAAAAGTACTAAAGGCATTTCTTCCATCTTAATGGCACTAAAATTTGTTTCCATAATGTTAGGAAATAAATATTGATATTCAGCCTTTGGTAATAAAGAAACTAATCGTTTTTTTGATTCTTCACCAATTGTTTGGCAAAAAGTTGTTTTACCCGATCCAGATAAACCAGCAATTCCAAACGATTTATTAAACGGTATAGTTGCATCTAATTTATTTATGTTATTAGCAATTAATTGATTTACTTTCATATTAACCTCTATTCTTATTTATTCACAAAAGCATTTTTACAATATAATAATTACATAATGAATATTACCTATTATGCAATTATCCTCTCACTTCATGAATCTTATCCTTGTATATTTCAAACCACAGTTGCCATTCATCTTTAGAAAATTCTTTCTCTTCTCCTTCTAAAACGAAAGAAAAAAGATTTAAACAAATATGCCAACCAGCTACATCTCTCGGTGTATGATCTGTTAATTCATGAATGTACTCTTTAAGAAGTAAAAGAGTACCATTTTCCTCATTATGTATTTCAAATCTGACACGGTCTTTATCCCAAGTAAATTCAAGTACTGAGTTTAGTTGACACTCTAAAATATCAATATTTATGAATGAACCGTCCATCATGTCGAACTTTATTATTCCAGCAGTTTTAAGGCTTTCAATCTGTAAATTGGGCATCCATTTTTTCAGCTTACTGTTTTCTGTTAATACAGACCAAACTTCTTCTGCCGTATATGGAAATTGGCGTTCAAATTTTACAATATATCCATCAGTTAGTTTCCTAATTTCAGCTATCATTTTGATTGTCTCCTTATATAGAATATATGTTCCCATTTCATTTTACACGAATATAAATATAAAATAAATATTTATGTCAACGAAGTGTTAATTTAAAGTGAATGGTGCTGAGAAAAACTTAAATATTTTCTAAATCGAATTATATAATATTGAAAATTAAATATAGATTTATGTACAAATAAAAAAGCCGCATTTGCGACTTATGAAATCATAGGATTAACTCCTTTTTTTGTTGAATGATTAGCGCTTAATCGCATCGACAATTAGCGATGGAAAACCAAGTTTATCGCCTTTATTTCTAGAATCATACCTTTTCGAACGGAAAATAACACCGTCGTTTGCATCCCATTCGTTGTAATAAAACCGACCATTTTCATCACAATATTCAAGTAAAACTACCTCGAATCCAGCAGTTTCAAACATTTTCGTTAATGTTATATAATTATGAACGATTTTATGACTTGCTGCTGGATGATCTTTCGGACCGGGGCCCCCTATTTGAACTATATTTTGATATGCCTCATCCTGAAAGAATGCATCAGGGACTCCGCACCGAATATGACCAGATGGTTTTAAAAATTCATAACAAATTTCAGCTGCTCTTACACCTTCTTCAAAAGTAAGGTGTTCCCATACATGCTCAGCTAAAATAGCTGAAATAGAGTTGTATTCAAATCTTTCTTCCCACGTAGCTTTATCTAGTAAGTTAAGTTCATCTTCTTGCGTTTGAATCCAACCTGGATTATTATTAAACACTCCAGCTCCGACAACTACTTTAATTTCGTCTTGTTTTATTGCCACCATGTTCACCTCTTAAATATTTTAATTCATTAATATATTCTATGTTTACTATTATCCTTCCTCCTTTAACAAATTTAGTACCATGAGTCCAGTACAATACCGAACTCATGTCCTAAAAACTCTCTAACGTAACGATCTGTCTAACTCTATAAAATTAGTTCATAATATACGATTTTTCTTACAGAAATATAGCACACCAAACATTAGCATAATACCAATTACGTAAAAAATTGTTGTTCCGCTCCCACCAGTATTAGGAATTACCCAATTATTCTTCGCATTTTTCACTGTTATTTTTTGTGTCTTTACTGCTTCTGTAATTTCTATTTCTATTGGATCCCTAAGTAACATATATCCGTTTGGCGCTTTTATTTCTTTTATCGTATATTTTCCAAGTACTAATTGACTGGAAATCACCTTTCCTTTTTCATCCGTTGTTAATCTAGCCACTTCTTTACCCTCTTTATCTAAGACTTGAAATATAGCGCCTTGTAGTTTTAAATTGATATCCTTATCATCAACTTTCTCAATTTCAAATTGTCCAGTCGGATCTGGTAATTTCTTATTTCCTATTTTAATTTCTACTACTGCATCTTTTTCTACTTTTACAGTTATTTTTTCTTTTAATAATTCGTAACCTTTAGGTGCTTCTACTTCCACTAAGGTATAGTTTCCTATTGGTAAGTCTTTTGATACTACTTCTCCTTCTTCATTTGTTACTAGTTCTCCAACTATTTTTCCTTTTGAATCTTCTATATGAAACTTTGCCCCTGCTAGTTTTTTATTTTTATCACTTATGTCTACTTTCACAAGCTTCATTTTCCCCATTGGATCTGGCAATTTCTTATTTCCTATTTTAATTTCTACTACTGCATCTTTTTCTATTTTTACAGTTATTTTTTCTTTTAATAATTCGTAACCTTTAGGTGCTTCTACTTCCACTAAGGTATAGTTTCCTTTTGGTAAGTCTTTTGATATTACTTCTCCTTCTTCATTTGTTACTAGTTCTCCAACTATTTTTCCTTTTGAATCTTCTATATGAAACTTTGCCCCTGCTAGCTTTTTATTTTTATCACTTATGTCTACTTTCACTAACTTCATTTTTCCCATTGGATCTGGCAATTTCTTATTTCCTATTTTAATTTCTACTACTGCATCTTTTTCTACTTTTACAGCTATTTTATCTTTTAATAATTCATAGTCTTTTGGCGCTTCTATTTCTACAAGGGTATAGTTTCCTTTTGGTAAGTCTTTTGATATCGCTTCTCCTTCTTCATTTGTTACTAGTTCTCCAACTACTTTTTTATTTGAATCTTCTATATGAAACTTTGCTCCCACCAATTTTTTATTATCATTATTACTATCAACTTTTTTTATTTTTACTTTTCCAGTACTAGGCTTGTTCCAATGTTGCCAGTTAAATTTGAAATTGTGAAATTCAAATCCACCAGTTTGTTGTACCGCGCCGACAAATGCTTGTCCATTAATCGAGCCGCCTTTTGTTTCTAATACAGCATTTGGGGCAAACACACTCCCAACGACACCATATCCCTCTGTTGTAATTTTTTTCGCATTTGGAAAAACCCAAATCACTTTCCCGTATAGCTCAGTAAACGAGGAATTAGGAGAATATGGTTGTGATGTAGGAACTATATCTGTAGCCCTTCCAATATTGTTCGTGTCATATAGAATAGATCCATTTTTAAATGTAACCTCTGTTGCATCCGAATACATAACAATAAAATCTTTGTCCTTAGCATTTGGTAAAAATACATCTCTTATATCTAAATTAATTTTCCCTGTCAATTCTGATGAAACATAAATATTAGGATTGTTTATATCTTTTCCGATTCCATGACTCATATTTGGAATTGGGGTATTTGTTTGATATTGACCTGCATTTTTACTGACTTGGTTCACTATATTGCGAAATTCATTAAATTTCGCGTCAATTTCTAGTTTTTCTTTATAAACGATACGATCATAAGAGGATTGTATGATGCGATCTGGATCACTCTCTTTTGTCATTACTACTATTCCGTTTTGAATGATAAAAGATTCTTCTCTTGATTTCTTAAATTTTCCAGACAATAACAAGGACGGATATCCCTCATCAACCCATTTTTCACCTACTATATTAGATGTTCCCGCTGCAGCACCTACAATTGTATACCCCGATGCATCCATATCACCTTGAACTGCAATTGCTCCTTCAATGTCGCCACCTATTGCTTTATGGTTACCAAAGACAACTGCATTATAACGCGATATATCACCTAGACCTTCTAAGTTTGTCGTGGATCCATATGCTTCTTGTGGTACATATACGACAAAACTTACACTTAACATTAACAAAACAATAAAATGAATACTTACCAGCTTTAATCGTAGCCTCAATTCCTTTGTTCCCACCTTTACCGTATTTTTTCTATAGTCGAATAAAATGACATGTTTATCAATGAGGATTTACTTCATTCCCTATATACCTTCTTTACTTATCTCTGAATTTCCGGTCCCAATGTCCATTAATGCAGGATAAATAAATACATTCTATCGAGTTAACCTTTTCTTATAAATTACGACTAGAAACACACATAACAATAGGATTGGAACTATTACAGTCCACTTATTAAATATAAATATCTCTGTAGTCATTTTTTGTTTTTCTTTCTCGTTTAACTCCACACGCACACCTCGAACTAGCAATCTATTGGTGTTTACTCCATAAGGCGTACACGTAATTAAAGTTGTATAATCTTTATTTTCTACAATTTGTAGATCGTCCGTTTCGTGTGGTAACACTACTTTAATTTGATCTACTTTATAAGCAAGAACTTTGTCTAAAGAATGAATATAAAAGAGATCTCCTTCGCTCAACTTATCTAAATCTGTAAATAATTTTGCTGATGGTAAACCACGATGCCCTGTTAAAATAGTGTGCGTATTTTCTCCACCTATCGGGAGCGAAGAAAAATCTAAATGACCTATCCCGCGGCTCAATACTTCCTCAGATGTCCCTTGATAGATTGGCAGTTTTATATTAATTTTCGATATTTCAATATACCCCATTACATCTCCTAAATTTAACGCATCAGCATATGCTTGATGATTACTTTTTTTTTCAGAAAATGGATCAGTAAATGTTTTCGTGGAAGTGTGAACTTGTTTATTATATTCGGCTGCTTCTTTTTCCCTACGTTCGACTTCTTTCTTTTGTAGCGCTTTGATCTTCTTATCGTAAGAGCTAATCTCAGAATAATGTGCACGAGTCGCCAACCAATTACTAATAGTAGGATATAAAAAAACACCTAATCCAAATAAAAAAATACCTCCCAAAACAAGATTTCGTTTCATATTTCCACCTCTGTATATGCTTAAATATCGAAAAGAGGGAAGCATTTTGCTTCTCCCCTTTTCCCATAGTTACATGTTCCTAAAATCTTAATTATTAGCAAACTTTTTTCTAAAGAAAACAAATGCCGCTGTAACCATTAACGTAAGGCCTATTACAGTAAAAAGAGTCGTTCCTATGCCACCCGTTACCGGAAGAACCCATCCACTTTTATTATTTTCAATCGTTAATTTAACCGTTTGATTATTTTCGCTAATCTTTACATCAATGGGATCTTTTAATAATTGATAAGAAGCTTTTGTACCATCTTCTTTTGTATATGTTGGTGCTTTCGTTTCAAAAATTTGATAGTCTCCATATGGAATGTTAGACCATTTAATAACACCATTTTCATCTGATACACCTGTTACTTCTTTTCCTGCTACAACAACTATTTTTCCATTTTTATCTTTAAGTACATACTCTGCACCTTTTAATTTATTCTTATTAGCACCGTCAATTTTTGTTAACTCAATTATTCCAGTTGTCGGAACAACAACTACAGGTTTAGATTCCTTTTCTCCAATTACATCATTTTTATTTGTAAAATCAATTTTTGCTGTATTTAAAATTTCCGAACCAGATGGTACTCCTTCTTTTACTTGAGATTTAATTTGCAAATGAAATTCGTTTTTACCATCTAATTTTGTGAAATCTTTTACTGTAGCTGTTACTTTTTGACCTTCTATAGCTACCTCTACAATGCTTGCATTTACTTCTGCTCCATCAATTTTCACGATTGGCTTTCCTTGAATCACTAAACGATTATCCAAAGTATCTGTTACCACATATTTTTTGTATTCCTTAATGTCTTCTGGAATTAATGTTTTAATATCATAATTATAATTAGTTAACGGATTGATTGGTAACGCTTCCAATTTTCCGTTAATCTTTTTATCAATTATTGGTTCTTCATAGTTTTTCACTTCTAATTTAACTACTGTACCAGAAGTAATAGTTCCATCTTCATTAATTGTTCCGGAGTTCTTAACAAAAAACTCACGTTTAGTTGGATCTATTACATAGCCTTTCGGAGCTTTTGTTTCTTGGAAATAGTATTCTCCATACACCAATCCTTGCACGCGAATATGACCATTAGCATCTGTTACTAACTCTTTTTTCACTTCTGTACCGTCTTTTTTAAATAAAGAGAATACTGCACCTGCTAATGCTTTTTCATTTACACCAGTTTTTATTAAATCCACTGCACCACGTTTAACCTCATTTTTAGGATACATGTGAACATCATAGTTTAGCACCTTACCCTCTTTATTCGTTAATGGGATATCCACTGTATACGTATTGGGATTTAGATTAACATGTGGAGGTCCTGCCACTTCTTTCACCTCATAACGTCCTAGCGGAAGATCTTTTAATACAGCTTGTCCGTTATCATCTGTTACTACTTGATTTGGAGTGGCTCCCATTACAGGTTTCACATCTTCTTTCACGATTTTCCCATCGTTTGAAATTTTTTCAAAAGAAGCAACCCTTTTCACTTCAAACGTTACACCTTTTAATGGTTTCGCATCTTTTGGCACCTCTTGATTTGCAGAACCGTCACCTTCTAGTCCCTGCGCTCCATCTTTTTCTTGTTCATACTTATGAATCGTTAAAGTACCTTTAGATGGTGAATCTGCCTTTACTAATACACTAGACCATGTAGAAAATGTTAAGAATAACACTAAAAGCACACTAAATATTTTTTTCATTTCTCTTATCCCCTTTACTACTTCTATCATTTTAAAAATCTCTTTATTACTATTACCTTCTTAAAAGCAATAGTGTGCCAAGTATCAGATTTAAACGAATAACATAAAACATAGTCGTCCAACAATCCATTGTTTACAATCACTTATTCACTTTTCTTATCTTCTATTATTACGTTGTCTCTCCACATGATATATGTAATTTTCTCCCCTAAATTACACGTATATCTCTACTTCAAAAATCATTACATTTGTTACATAATAGCTTTCACTGCTAATTTCGACTAGTCACTTACTGTCAATCTATTCATTTCTCACTTCCTATCCCTATTTAAAATCCAACCTTAATCATTTTTAATACATATAAGTAATAACCAACAAATAAGTGTGACGATTCATATTTTACGCTACTGTCCAAAACTATTACCTGTATATTCAAATAATATGTGCTATTCATGTTAAATTATGGTATTATTCTTAGAAGTTTATAACTTTTATTTATATTTTTTATTAATAAAGATTTTCCGTTTCTACTTATGAAAAAAGGAATATATGTTTATTTAACTATTACGCATAACTGTAAGGAGGAAGAATATGACTAAAAAGCTCAGTCTAGTTGAGATAGAGTACATTTGCAATATGTTTTTCCAATATTTTGAAATTCCAGTTTGTTTTTTAGATTGTAACAAAAATATTCTTTTAGAATTCACATCAAAAAGTGATTCACATTCGTTGTATACATCAAAAATAGAACAGTTACATGTGCTTTTTCAGAGAAATGATACATATAATTTCCCCATCTTCAGAACTCACGAACATCTAGGGCACTTCATTTTAATTCACATAAAGAGCGATTATATGGTGAACGGTACTGTTATTATTGGGCCCTTGGCACATGTAAATTTTTCTACAAGTAAAACGGATAGTAACCTTAATTTCATTCCAAATTATAAAAGAACAAGAAACCATTATTTTTCATTGTCAGTCAAAGATCAAAATTTCTTTGTAAATATGGCAATATTGTTCTATAACATTTTCTATAAAAAAATTTCAGATGTAAGCACCTTTTCAAATAACAGTGACTCACTTCATATAAGTCATAGCAGAATCTTAAACGAAGATGTATATATTTCAATGCAAAAAGACGAATCCGTTTATCATAATTTATATATAGAGCAGCAACTGCTTGGTTCTATAGAAAACGGGGATAAAGAAACCGTACTCAAATATTATTACGAATTCCAACAAGAGACTCTTTCATCTTTATCTTCATTCCATCAATTAAGACGTCATAAAAACATTTGTATTTCATCCATCACGCTCGCTACTAGATATGCGATAAAAGGGGGACTTCCATCTGGGATTGCTTACAAAATTTATGATTTACATATTCAAAGAACAGAAGATTTAAAAGACAAAGAATCTGTTTGGGATTTATTAAAAAATGCTTTTTGTACCTTTGCAGACCGTGTAAAGGCACAAAAAACACAGCAACATTCACAGACTATCGCTATTTGCAAAAACTACATTTTTAAAAATATTTACAATCCAATATCTGTTAAACAACTTGCTAAATTTGCAAATGTGAATTCAGATTATTTATCTATATTATTTAAAAAAGAAGTCGGTATTTCATTAATTGAGTACATTCAACGTGAACGAATCGAAGAAGCAAAGAAATTATTAACTTTCACCACCTATCCTTTATCAGACATATGCGCTTCGCTTAATTTTAGCGATCAAAGTTATTTCACTAAAATTTTTAAAAAATTCACCAATGAAACACCTGGTAAATATCGGAAATCTCATGTTGTCATTTAGAGTGAAACTTCCATTAAAACAAAATGTTTTCAGTAACTCATCAATGGCAGATTAGAAGCACTCCCAGATTCATGAACTATAGGATTTATGCTTTTTCCAAACCAAAAAACACGTTACTATTCTTTTATTTTAATGAGAATAGTAACGTGTTTTTTTATGTAATGTAGTTTTGTAGACAGAACATGATCCAACTACAAATTTTTATAGAAGCCAAATGCACCGCTTAACTACTAAAATCTTATTAAGTAAAAAATCCATATTTTGTTTTACTTACTTTCTACTTTATTTCTTTTGAATAATGAACTCTTTTCTTCAAACGAATGATCCCTACTATTATTTTTGTATCTTTCTAAATTTGCGAACAAAAGTGAGTACTGTGCCTGTAATAATCATCAATATGCCGATTGCTGCACTGTTAGTTGTACTTACACCCGTCTTTGGCAGCTCCTTATATGTATATTCTTTTTTATCGCTATTACTGTTGTTTGAGATATTACTCTTATTTTCCTTATTAGCAAGGCCATTAGCTTTGCTAGTTTCTTTATCTTTCACTAATACTTTTTGTATTGCATTTACCTCATTACCCACGGAATCTCTAACACTATATATTATTTCATAAGTACCAGCTTTAGTTGTATCTATAGTTCCTTCATACGCTACTTTAGAAATAAGGTCACCGTCCTCTTTATCCGTAGCTGATACCCCTACCAATGGATCAAATTGATCACCCTCTGTAATTGAAGTTGTAGCAGGTACTTTTAGTATTGGTTTATCATTTTTAACTTCTTCTCTAACTTTGACCGTTACAGTTTGCTTCGCCGTTACTTCATGACCTTTAGAATCTGTAACCGTGTACGTTAATACGTAAGTACCGGCTTTAGTTGTATCTACTTCACCATCAACTTTGATTTTAGAAGTGAGATCACCGTCTTCTTTATCGATAGCTAATACTTCTGCCATTGGAACAAATGAATCTCCTACATGAATTGTCGCTCCAACAGGCACTGTTAATTTAGGTTCTAAATCTGATGTTTCTCCATTTCCCTCTACAATTACAGTCTGTGTTGCCGTTGCATTCCGCCCTTGAGAATCAACAACCATGTATTCCACAATGTATGTACCTGGTTTTGAAGTATCTACATCGCCTTTATGCTTTACTTTATTTGTTAAATCACCATCTTCTTTATCAACAGCTTTTACATTTCTCATTGGATCAAACGTATCACCTACACGTAGTGTAATCGTAAACGGTACAGTTAACTCTGGAGCTTGGTTTTCTGCTGTTTTTTCGTTCTCTTTCACCGTTCCTGTAATTTTTGCCGCATCAAAAGCATTTTGGACTGCTTGAACTTCAATTGAGTTCGCTCCATATTTATTAGTTGCCACTTTAAGGCATGCCAATTTCAATTCAGAGAAATTAGAAGTCATATTTAATTCATCAGTATTTGCATAATAGAAAATATCAAACATTCTATCTTCACCAATACCATTTACATTTACACCGTTATGAGTACCACCTTGTGCCATTAAATACGCAACTTTATTAATAATACTTGAGTTAAAATGAACGCCTCCATAATCCTCTCCATTTAAATCATTATATTTACTATAATCATCCGGATACGGTAGTCCTTCTGAAAAATTAATTGCAGTTGGATTTTTCATATTACGAAAAGTCGATCCAGTTTGTTCTCCTATTGTCCAGTTAAATTCCCCATTATTTATGTATTTCTCTATAGCCGTTCCCATAATATCAGATAATGCCTCGTTAATTGCCCCAGATTCTCCTGAAAATTCAAGGTTAGATTCACTTGATGTAACTGCGTGTGTAAATTCATGACCGGCTATATCGAACGCTTTTACCATGGGATCTCCATATAAAAGCATACTAATGTTATTAATATTAGTACTAAATGCATTCTCCCAATTTTCAGGATCATTTGTTCCTCCAGAATCCCATGCATGTACAACTGAAACTACTTTTTTTCCTTTATTATCAAAACTATTACGCTTATATTTTTCTTTATAAAAATCGTATACCTTTGTTGCTAAGAAATGAGCGCTTACCGCCTTTGGATCATTAAATGTTGTTGAAACACTAGTTGCTAGTATACCAGGATAATAACTTTCTTCATTTGTAATATCTCTATAATTTACATCATATGTCTCAATTCCTTGTCCTCTTGTGTAATCAGCAAGCGCATAATTCCCACTGGTCTGTTTAGAAATACCAAATGTACGAGTTACGCCTAAATCATCTTTTCCTGTTCCAGTTAATGATGTAAAATTGCTAGTTTTATTTTCCTTAACGGATTCAACATACTCTTCACTTATTTTCAAACTTGATTCTTGTACCATATCTTTTAACATTTCACCATTATGAGCATTCACTAAATAAGTTCCAGATACATAATTTGGTGTTGTAGCAGCAAATGTAACTTGATATGCATTGCTAGCCTGCCCATGATTTTCATCAACAAAAATAACTGCCTTAACTTCTGGCTCAGAAATAAATTTAGTATCGTTTCCGTACTTTTTATAAATATATTGTTTTGCTTCTTCTTTTGATAAATTAATAGGTTTCTTTAAATCTTCTTGTGTTAAATTTTGTGCGCTAGCTCCTGAAATGCTTTTAATAATACCTTTTTTATCTACGTGAGCAGTCAACTGGTGGCCATATACTTCTTTTCCTTCATATATTTGTTGCATGCGCACAAGTGTAGTTCCATCATAAGAACCACGTTTTTGAAGAACCTTGTAATCTACTCCTGTTTCTGCACTAACTTGTTTTGGAGACAAAGCATGCTCCGTATTTTCCTTAAGTGCATCTTTCACTACATTCTCTGGTACCTTTTTTGATGGTTGTGTCAGATTACCTGTACGGAACGAATCCTCTTGAATTTCAACTTGCATTTGACCAGGTTCCTCTGCATGACCTACTCCATATGGTGTTACACTTGTTAAAACGAATCCTGTAGTTAATGCAACTATAGCTATTTCTTTTTTATTTCCCATGATATTTACCTCGTATAAATTTCTATTATTTATATAAAACTGCTAAAATGTATACAATCTATTCCTAACATAAAAAGATGACTTTTGTAATCAACAAAAGCCACCTCTTTAATATGTAATATCCCTAAAATGTTTTTAATACATAATTTCTATACAAAAAAGAAAAAAGCATTCATTAACGAGCATTTTGCAATACTTTTATTAGGTCATTTATATTTTCAACTTTTTGCTGAAACTGATCAAGTCTGCTATGTAGCAATGAAGGATTTTTATCTTCAGTTGAAATAACTTGTTTTAATTCGTTTTCTAATTTTTCATACATATCAAAGAAATTATCAAATTCTACACTTACAAGCTCTTCATTTTCGCGATAGAATCTTTTTGCTTCTATATAAGTCATATATGATTTATTTAAAAATCCTAATGAAATTAAATATTTAGAAGTGTTTTCTTGATAAATAGCAATATCACACGCTATTTTAATATCAGAATAAGTCTTTTGAACGAGACAATGCAATTCAAAAATCTTAAACTTTAATCCATTATTCATTTCATCCCCTCCCATCGTATCTATTCTACATAAAATTAGAATATTATACAAAGAAAATTATTAGCATGAAATTGACAATTTAAAAAATAACTTAAGGATAAACAAAATCCCTCTCATTATAAATTATAGTTGCGGAGCATTTACCAACATAACAGCAAAATAAAAAGCGAAAAGAATAAATCTTTCCGCTCTTAGAGTAATAAATACATTTCATATTGCGCTAAAGAATTCTTTTCAAATCCACATTTCTTAAGAAAACCTTCCAGTAAATTATTGTTAGGAAACCCAATTGATAAACTTGATAAATTTAATTCTTCTCTTGCTACTTGTAATAATTTCATCCCAACACCAATATTTCTATAATCTTTGTCTACGAAAATAAAACTAATTTTACCTTGTTTATTTACACATAGAGAGCCCTTTAAGTCATTATCGACATATGCACCATAAAATACATTATTTGTTTTTTTGATATAATCAATATCATTTTGCCAATTTATATGGAAGTTTAACCATTTCTGAATTTCATCTTTAAAAGTTGGAAATTCTAATTGTTTTACTTCAATATCCTTACAATCTTTATTCATTATTTTAGTCAAATCATTTAAATTATAATAAGAAAGATCGTACACTTTTTCATAGCCCAACTTATTATAAAAATGAATCGCTCGGTCATTTCCTACAATGACTTCGAGAAAAAGTTGCTTACATCCATGTTGAATCGCCTCTTCTTTATGCAGTTCAAATAATTTTTGACTCACACCAATACCGCGGTAATTAGGATGAACCGCTAATGTTCCACAGCGCATAGTCTTAATACTTTCATAATCCTTTATACCACCTAGTATTACGCCAACAGGTTTGCCTTCTTCTAAAGCAAGAAAAGAATGTTCTAGCAAATTACCTTCTGGTCCCAAAAAACGTTGTATAAAATCCCCTTTTGAAACTTCCTTTTTAATAATGTAATCTGAAAATCCAACTTTAAAAGCTTCATATACTAAATCAATATTTACATCACTACACCTTTTATATTGAATCATAATATAATTATGCCTCCAATTACTTATGTTAAAACCCTCTAACTATCTATTATTTACTACATTAATCTCATAAACACGTAAAAAGGCAATTAAATGCTCACATGCTCTTTCGCATGCTAGCATTTTAAAGATTTTTTGTTCTTCTTTCGTTTTATCATTTGCTTGATCTGAAGCAGCTTTTAAACAGAGAAATGGTTTTTTATTTATTTGACACACATAGGCGAAAGCTGCTACCTCTTGATCAACTGCCAATGCTCCATATACGGTATGGAGTAAATATCTCATTTCTGAACTACGAATACGTTGATCTCCGGATAAAAATGTACCGAAATGTATTGGATCATATGATCGTATTTTTTTTATTCTTCTTACAAGTGATTTTGTTGTTTCAATAGGTGCTGTTCTACCGTTATATAAATTAAAAACATCTTCCCCTGAGCCAGCTGCAGTAACATCGTGTTGTATTGCGTTTAGTGCCACTACAATATGACCGTTTTTCACCTTGTTTGATAAACTTCCGCATATTCCTGTCATAAACAACTCATCTGGCTGAAACTCACTAATTAACAATTGTACACAACTAGCGCAGCTTACTTTACCGACACCAGTAACAACTGATATAATTTCCAGCTCATTAATAGTATGAAAATGAAATTCCCAAGCTGCTCTTTTTTCAACACGTTCACTCGGATAATGTTGATGCAAATACGTCAGTTCTGGTTCCCATGCAGATACAATTGCAATACGTTTCATTACACGCTTCACTTCCCCTATTGTCATTTAAATAAGTTATCTATACTTTCTCGTTCATAATCTGGAATCCATTCTTTGTATTTCTTATATGAATCTCGTATTATTTCTTTATTCTTCGCAATTACTTCACATCCTCTATCATCATACATAAACATCACAATATCTTTCTTTGCATTTATGAGAAATACATCTGGATAAGAGATTTCTTTTTTTCGTCCAAATCGAAGATACAGATCAGAAAAATCCTCATGATTAGCAGCTTGTATCAGCGGTTCATATTTAATATCTTTCGCAAGACATTTAAAAGAAAATTGATATGTACAATATAAAGTGAAACTTTAATCAGTGGGGGCTCTTACTGCCCGGCAAATAGCGGGATAAATCTGCTTCTTCATCTTCAAATAAAAACGGTAACGTTTCTTATCTTATATGAAATCTTAAATCTCTTTTCTTAATATATTTATTGTATATATTTATTTTCTGTGGAGTTTTTATGTTTTCCTTTTTAAATCTATAAACATTTGTCACTACAAACACTACATTTTCTTTTGAAAATATGTCTTCAAAGTTGAGAAAAGTATTCCATATTTAAATCGTCGGTTCCTTCTACAATTTGATATTTATCTTTTCCGAAATCAAAATGTAAATGATTTTCCCACTGAGAATATAAGTAGGATCCTAATGTAACTCCTGGAAATGTTTGATTCATATATTCTTTTAACTGCATTTCCTTGTCCTTTCTACTGTACAATTCTTTTTAAATCCCAATATGCTTCTTCTAGCCACGGATGTATAACTTTCAATGTATCTTTCCTTTCCCACAAATATGAAATATATACAAAAGCTGCTTTTTCCAAAGATTTTCCCAATTCTTTTTTTATTTCTATTAAATATGGTGGTGTCCCTTTTTGATCCCATTCTATTTTATCTGCAACAAATAATACTAAATCCATCTTCGTTGCATGTTTACGCAACGTTGTATGGCAACAAATTGCATTTAAAATCTCTTCATCTTCGACTTTAAATATTTCTTTTGCGATTACCCTCGATAATTTTTGATGAATAATCATAGGAAACTTTCTTTCCGCTTCCACTATTGCTACACCAAATTCTTCAGCAACTGCAATCCGCTCCTCGTTTGGAAAAATGCCACTAATATCATGTAAATATCCTGCAATTGCTGCTTTTTCTTTATCTACGTGAAACTTTTCTGCAATCTTTTTTGCCTCATTTGCCACACGAATTGAATGTTTATATGTAAACTCTTTATTATATTTTAGTAGAAAAGCTTTAATATCATTGTCTATTTTTCCAGTTGGAGTAAATGAATATATATCATTACATAACATAGAAAATCCCCCTTATAACTAACTTTCATTATAATGTAGAATCTAAATATCCTTGTTATTTTATATTCGTTATTAATCTTTTTACTCCTTTTTAATACGTTACATGAAATTTTATACAGAATCATCGCTACAAGTACATAAATGTTTGATATTATAGTAATGTTGATGATTTGTAAGGAAAGGAACTACACAATGAATAAAAATATATTAATTATTGATGATGATAAAGAAATTGTTGAATTACTTGCTGTTTATTTGCGAAATGAAGGCTATAACATTTATAAAGCTTATGATGGCGATGAAGCATTGCAAAAGGTTTCTACATATGAAGTTGACCTTATGATTTTGGATATTATGATGCCAAAACGAAACGGATTAGAAGTTTGTCAGGAAGTGCGTGAAAATAATACTGTACCAATTCTAATGCTTAGTGCAAAAGCAGAAGATATGGATAAAATATTAGGCCTTATGACAGGTGCTGATGATTATATGATCAAACCATTCAATCCATTAGAATTAGTAGCTAGAGTGAAAGCTTTATTACGAAGATCCTCTTTCCAAAATGCTACTTCGCAAAAGAATGAAGATGGTATTATTCGTATTCGCTCTGTTGAAATACACAAACATAATCATACAGTTAAAGTAAATGGAGAGTACATTAAACTAACCTCTATTGAATTCGATATTTTATATTTACTTGCGAGTAATACAGGAAGAGTATTTAGTTCAGAAGAAATTTTCGAACGCGTTTGGAATGAAGATGGTTATGGTTCAAATAAGACGGTAATGGTCCATATTAGCAACTTACGAGATAAACTTGAAACAGTAATAAATGGAGAAAAATTTATTCATACTGTTTGGGGAGTTGGCTATAAAATTGAGAAATGAAGCATTTGATATATTAAAAGATATTCCTAAATGGAAACTTATTTTTTGGCTTTTATTAGCTATCACACTCACTCCTATTACTGAACTAATTATTTATCGCCTCGTTACGAGTGTAATTGAAAGTTCACTTACTCTAACCGAACTCGGTAAAGAATTCATTCGAATTTTTGGTTATGAAAAGTATAAAGGGATTAAAGAGTCTTTATGGATGATGATTGTATCTTATTTGTTTTTATTTTCTATTTTTTCATCCTATCTTTACATTTTTTATCGTCACGAGAAAAAACTTTATTATGAAACTTGTATAAAAAAAATGATAGAAGAAATTCGTTATATTGCAAATGGAAACTTCAATCATAAAGTTTCTATTGTAAATCATAATTATCTAGAAGAATTAGCAATCGGGGTCAATGAAATTGTTGAACAATTAAAAGTCTCAATTGATGAAGAAAGACAAGCGGAACAAGCAAAAAGTGAACTTATTACAAATGTATCACATGACTTACGCACTCCCCTTACTTCTATAGTTGGATACGTAAATTTAATCCATCATGATAATTATAGAGATGAAGTGGAATTGCGATACTATATTCAAGTCATTTACGATAAAGTAACTCGTCTTAATGCATTAATGAATGACTTGTTCGAATATACACGTGTTCAAAATAAAGAATTAAGCTTGTATTCTGTTCCTATTGATATTGTAGAGTTACTTGGACAATTAACTGTTCAATTCCGCATACAGGTTCAAGAAGCTAATATAGAATGTCGGCCTTCTTTCCCGTCTCAAAAGCTCATGGTATTAGCTGATGGTGACAAATTAGTGCGTGTGTTTGAAAATCTTATTATAAACGCTATCGCTTATGGAAGCGAAGGTCGCTATATTGACCTTACTGCTTATGAAAGTAATAATATGATTACAATTGATATAACAAATTACGGACAACCTATTCCTAGTACGGATTTACCTCATATTTTTGAACGTTTTTATCGCGTTGAGAAATCTCGCTCTACAAACACTGGTGGATCTGGACTTGGATTAGCAATTGCAAAAAGTATAGTCGAATTGCATAAAGGAACAATTGAAGTATATAGTGATGACGAAAAAACAACATTCACTGTAAAACTACTCCCATACAAATGTTAATGTTACAAATAAAAAGTTCAATTTCTTACCATATAAGAAATTGAACTTTCTCCATAATTACCCTAAATTTAATAATCCTTTATAATTCTTTAGAAATTCTTTACCTTTTCTTTCTTCCTAATTAAGCATTCCTTTTTACAATACTATTATTGATGTCATAATAGGAGGATCGCTTATGCAATTCTTAAAGAAATTCGCTATTTTATTATTATTTTTTTTTATTACTGCACTTATCGTTTTATATTTTTATCTTTATGTAAATGGTCCGATTATTCAAGCTAAATCAGCTATTTTAATAAATGCTAATTCAGGTGAAATTGTTTATAAAAAAAATGAAGAAACCCCAGTACAATCAGCTGCTTTATCTAAATTAATGACAGAATATATCGTATTGGAGCAACTAAATGATAAAAAGATACAGTTAGATGACTTCGTACAAATAAGTAACGAAGTTTTCCGAGTAGAAACAAGCCCTATACAAGTAACATCGAATGATAAAACAACGGTTCGTGATTTACTTCATGCATTGCTACTGGCAGGGAATAATCGTTCTGCACTCGCTCTAGCAGAACACATTGCTGGAAATGAAGATAACTTTACAGTATTAATGAATAAAAAAGCAAAAGAACTAAAGTTATTACAACCATCTCCATTTCTAAACTCTACTGGAATTAATAATAATACAAATAAACAATCAACTACAACAGCGATAGACGCAGCTAAACTAGCAGCACGATTAGTAAAAGATTTTCCAGATGTATTGAATATTACGAAACTAACCTCTTACCAATTTACCTTCAAAGATTCCCAGGTTTTCAATACGAATAAAATGATATATTCCCTTAATGAAAACATTAAACTTCAAGGTGTTGATGGCTTACAAACTAGTTTTTCAACTAACGGTAATTATAGTTTTGTCAGTACAGCAAAACTTGGAGATACTAGACTAATTTCAGTAATATTAGATGCAGATGAAGAAAACATTTCATTTATTGAAACAAAAAAGTTGCTACAGTATGGTTTTGATCCTTCCTCGTACTCTGCACTCCAAGCTTTTAAAGACGCCCTTACATCTTGGACAATATTGCTTCAGTTTAAAAATTTAATTATACAAACTATAATGATTTTTTTAATCATTACCACCTTAATGTTTTTACATATACGTCAGAAAAAATCCGAGGATTTCAATTAAGAAATCTTCTTATATATAGAACCGACTTGCGCTTGAGATGCAAGTCGGTTTTTAATTCTATCATCCTCTTCCAAGCAAATTTGCTGAAACTGGTTGCAAGTTTAACTCTCTCGCCCATATAGATAGCTGACCAATATGATAAATTTAATATCCCATTACATGTCTTAAAACCTATGTTTTTTGAGGCATACATCCATCTCTGTTTCCTTTCGTTGTGTTCGTTTGTTTAGTTTAAATGGGTTAATCTATTAATTCTATTAAATCCAACAATTGAACTATTACACTTTAAAGTTCTACTCATATACTATAGTAGATTACTAGAAAGGAGGCTTAACTATGGATAGTTGCGTTGTATTTGTAAACGGACAACCTTTTTTAGTTCTTTCAGTAGCTGGTATTGAAATTGCTAGATTAGAGATTTCCCTTCAAGTAGCATTAGCTCTAAGAGTGCTTGGGATACCAATCTGTGATTAATTACCAAATTAATAAAAAAAGAGGGCATTAGCCCTCTTTTTTTATTTTCTTCTCACCTTTTCTTAAAAACAAACAAAATTTAAATTTTATTTTTTATATTGTAATGAAAATCCGAAAAATTAACCCATTTTATTCAATAAAAAAGAGCTCCACCCATACCTCATTATCCGTTTCTAAAAAATTAGAATTCGATTAATTACAAGAAAATTTAAATATACGAACGTTACATAAAATACTTGTTAGAATAGCTGTCCCTCACACTATTTATTTCGCCGACGTTATATAATCAAAGCACACAATGATTAACTTTTTATACGGCTTATTTTAAGTGTGCTAGCATTCTAGGCTAGATGATCATGACTGCAAAAAAAACTTCAAGTTCTCGTTTATATAAATCAGATAACGCTTTCACTTTTTGAATCGATTGATAATCTTTAAATTGCGGTTCTCTATCTTCTTATCCTTGAAGAGCACTAATCCAACTATACTCTACATCTACAATATGAAATAATGTTTCTAACATACCCCCAGTTTGCAAAGTAAATCTTCCTCTGAAAGTTGTTCACACCACTTAAACCAATCATCTCTTACTTGCCAATTATATTGAAATAAAGTGTACACATTTATCTCTCTCTTACTTCAATTATCCACCTAACAGCATCTGTTATACATTTAACCATTGACAATCACTTCTCTTCGGCCAAGTTCCTCTACAGCGTGATTAATTATTTCACTTACAGATAAAGAACCATCCAATATGATATCTGAATTCGGCTTAACAGTATGAATTGCCTCTAAATAAGCTTTTCTCGCATATGTCATGTAATGTTCCAAATCATTATGTATTTCATCTATTGTACCTTCCTTAAAATCTCGCAAAATCCTTCTAGCCATCGCAATATCTAAAGGCGTATCAATAAATATAGTTACATCAATGAATTTTCGCATCTCACTATTTAAGTATGCAAAAGGATAATCTACAATAATATAGTCTAAGGTATTATTTTGTATAAGTTGCTCAATATCATGAATTAATGGTGTTAATACCCACTCGTCGTAATTCGCCCCATCATCAATCCATTTACAAATATCAGCAGGAGAGTTATCAAATGTATAACTATCAAAATATAGAGCTTTTGAGTTTTTAAACTTATGCTTTAATCTTTCTGTAATTGTAGTTTTACCTCCTCCCGAAACAGCTGCAATTGAAATTATTTTTGTTTTATTATCCACTATACCCACCAAACCCCTTTATTAACATAATATAATTATAAATTACTATCGTTGCTACTTCTTCCATTCATATTCTAACATACTCATTTCCCATAAATTCCAATACGTTTCTCCTACTCTTTTTGACTCTCTTAATAAGCCTTCTTTTACAAACCCTATTTTTTCGTAACATGAAATGGCCGATGTATTAAAATCATACACACCAAGAGTTACTCTATGTAGTTTTAATTCGTCAAAAGCAATATGAAGTACTGCTTTCATCATATGTTTTCCTATAGAACGTCCTCTCATCTTCGTATTACCAACTAATACTTTTCCAATTCTAGCGGACTTATTAATATTATCTATTTGCCCAAGCGAAATATGTCCAATAACGTCTGAAGTCTCTTCATCTACCACTTTGAAAGCGAGTGTATTTGCACTTTCTATATACTTCTCTAATTGCTGTTCGTCTAAAGGAAATGTGAATGCATTTCCTGACCATTGTATTAGAAATTCTTCGGAATTAATCCAATTTATTAATTGTTTAAAATCAGATTTCTTAAAGCTTTCTAGTTTAATCACTTCCTTGCTCCTTTCGTACATCATGCTTTATAACCTCAAACTTATTTCTATATAAAGAATATATTCTCCTTTTATATAAAATTAAAATAAAGCCATTCATGTGAATGGCTTTACAAAAAAGCAGCATAATTATGCTTTGTTTGCTACATCAATACCATTAAAATCAAAGTCAGCAGTAACCGTTGTAACCGGTGGGAAAATTGCTTCAATTTTGCAAATGGAAATAATTACTCCAACCGATCCAGGAATAGCCGCAAGCCTAACTACATCACAACTTACAGACGAAACAGTACCTACATAAGTACGTCCCTCTGTATTAATTTGAACTGTTCGATTAATTAATTTCTTAAGTTCATCTCTAATTCCTTGTACACAAGAATTATCACATTTCTCATGCTGTTCTTTTTTACACTCTTCGAATACTTCCCAACAATCATCTTGTTTACATGTACACTTCTTTTTACAATTATTAAATCGAGAACCCAATACCTCACCCCCTAATCCTTTCTATTAGTAAAGTATGTCCACTAGCTTAAAAGGGTACGAGGCAAACACATAAAAAGAAAAAAACAAACAATTGTACCAAACTTTCTTTTCATTATTCATTATAAAAACAGACTTCTCCTAATTAAAAGCTTTTTAATGAGCGGCCGTGAATTTAGTCCTACTCCATTTAATGTTTAGACACCACTTTCTAAAACAAACCTTTTTTCTTTTAAATAAGACGCCCCTTAAAAACACACTAGATTTCCCCTGGAGTGAACCCTGAGAATGAGACGATAAAAAACACCTCTCTAAATCGTAAGTATCAGTTATGATTTTAATGGAGGTGTTTTTCGTATGGGGAAAAAGGTGCATTATCCCGCCGAAATAAAGTGGAAAGTAGTTGAAATGAAACACCAAGGATTCAAAAACAAAGAAATTATGGATGCCTTAGGAATTAGACATGTGGCTCAAATTAAAACTTGGATGAAATGGTATCGTGAAGGCGAAACCTATCGGTTTGAACAATCTATTGGAAGACAA